>CBESOE010000012.1:0-61032 GCA_965531145.1 uncultured bacterium
GTATCTTAAGCCCCCATTTCTCACAGACCTTCGTCGCGAGGAGTCGGAGATGCCCGTGAACACAAGGCGCCCGAGGTCAACCCGGCGATGGCGTATTGTCAATACGTCGAGGTGGGTTGACCTCGGGCAACGCAGTGGGCATGGGCATATCCGACTCCGCAGCAGATGGCCTGTGAGAAATGGGGGCGAGGCGAGGAAACCATGAACCGGCACAACGGACCATCTCCCATGGCGGCCGCGGCAGTGCTTCTGCTGACGGCCCTGCTCATCTACCCGGTGCTGGCGCTGCTGACCGGTGAGGGAACAGCGCCGGCCCCGGCCGATGACCAGAGCCCCCGGGTGCTGCTCATCGGTCTGGACGCCGCGGACTGGATCATGCTGGACCGCTGGTTCGAACAGGGTGAACTGCCCGGGCTCTCCCGCCTGGCGGCAACCGGCCTGCGGGGTGACCTGCGCACCCTGCGGCCGATCATCTCGCCCCTGGTCTGGACCAGTATCGCCACCGGGCAGACTCCCGACCGGCACGGGGTGACCGACTTTTTCGCCGGCACCGACGGCGAGAGCCCACTGCAGCCGGTGAACAGACGGGCCGTCCTCGTACCCACAATGTGGGAGACCCTCTCGGCGAGGGGCCTCGAAGTGGCGGTCACCGCCTGGTGGGCCAGCTGGCCGGCCGACCACTCGCTGAACGGACGGGTGGTCACCGACCAGGTCCAGTTCGCTTTCCCCGGTCCGGTGAGAGGCGCCGAAACAGCATCTTCCGATTCCCTCTACCACCCTGGCGAGCTGGCCGGCCGGCTTGAGCACTGCCTGGTGACCCCCGGGGAGCTCGATGCCAGGGCCGTGGGCGCCATCGTCCCCTGCACCCCCGGTGACCTGGCCCCCGACGCTGCGGACCCGGCACCGGCACTGCTGCGGCGGGTCCTGGCCGCCACCACCACCTACTACCGGATGACCAGGGAGATGCTGCGCGAAAAGCAGCCCGACTTCACCGCACTCTACTTCCTCGGCACCGACACCGTGGCCCACCTCTTCGGCCAGGCCGCCGAGACCGACCCGCGTCACACCGCTCTCTTACGCTACTACCGGTTGGTGGACGCCATGGTGGAGGACCTCTGCTCCCAGGTCTCCCCCTCCACCCTGGTGGTGCTGGTCTCGGACCACGGGTTTTACACCGGTGAGGACCGGCCCTCCGGCGACCCGGCCGATTTCCAGCATCAGGCGGCGGCCTGGCACCGGCCGCTGGGCCTGGTGCTGTTCAACGCCCCCTGGATAGAACCAGGGCGGCTGGACGACGCCTCGGTGCTCGACATAGCCCCCACCCTGCTCTGGCAGCTGCTGGGGCAGCGGTTCGAATCCCTGCCCGGTCGTGTATTGGCAGAACGCAGAGCTGCCGGGGCTGATGCCGCACCCCGCCAGCCGGTCCCCCACGTCGCCGGGGCCGGGGAGAAACCGGTAAGCCCGGACCCTCAGCGATACCTGGAACAACTCCGTGCCCTGGGCTATCTCGAGGAGGAGGAGGCCGGACCGATGTCCGCGGCCCGGCCGGTGATTCACCTGGCCGACTACCTGCAGTGGGCCGGCAGATCGGGCGAGGCACTGGAGCAACTGGAAAAAGCCCGGAACCGGCAGGTTGCAAACCCTGACCTGCTGGCCCGCCTGGCGATTCAGCAGAGCCGGGAAGACGACCAGACGGGTGCCTGGCACACCCTCAGCGCCGCCATCGGCCTGGGCTGGGACCCGGCGGCCCACGGCAGGCTGTCCGCGGCCGTGGGCATCTGCTGCGCCGCCGGCCGGCGGGATGAAGGGGAGGCTCTGCTGAACACCTTTGCCCTGGAGGGGGACCTGTCGGCCCAGGCCCTCACGGCCCGGGCCGTGCTCGCCGAAAACCACGGCCGCCTGCCGGAAGCCGTGGAGGGATATGCCGCCGCCCTGGAACGTGATCCCGCATCGAGCCACGCCGCCCACAGTATCTGCCGCTTGCTGGCCCCTGGCGATCCCCGGCTGGACAAACTGTGTGCCACACTTGGCGTGGCAGCCGATCTGCGGCCCGGGGACACCCCGGTCCAGTTGAACGCCGGCAAGCTGCTGCTGGCCGTGGGCGACCCGGAGTCAGCGCTGGGACCGCTGGGCCGGGCCGTCCACCTGGAGCCGGACCTGGTGGACCCCCGCCTGCTCCTCGGCCGGGCCCTCTATCTCTCCGGCCGGCCGGCGGAAGCCTTCGAGCGTCTGCACCGGGGCCTGGCCTGGCACCCGGCCCACCAGCGGCTGCTGGCCGCCGCCGGTGCCGCAGCCATCCGTGCCGGGTATGCCGCCAGGGGCGCGGCCCTGCTGGAACGAGCCGCTGAAGTGGGGACCGCCAACCCGCACCTGGATGCCGCACTGGCCCTGACCCGCTAACCCCTCTGCTCACAGCCCTGACAACGAATCCAGCACTGGCGCGGGCCCGTGCCATTCTTCCAACATTTTCCGACATGTGGGAAAAAAGTGATTAAAGACTTGACACCTGAAAACCGATGTGGTAAAAGGTGGTGAAAAGTGGGGGTTTATGGTATATCTTTTAGGGGGTTCAAACGGCCCCCCGCTTCCTACGGCCTGGGGAGCGAGGCAAGCCGTTTGTATCCCCCATATTTTTTTTACCCACTTTCTCTACCCACTGAATACCGATGTTTCTCGGAACCTTCCATTACCGACTGGACGACAAAGGTCGGCTGACCTTTCCGCCGGCATTCCGTACCACTCTGCATGACACCTACAGCGACGACGACCTGGTGATCACACGGTTCGACCGCTGTCTCAACGCGTTCCCCCGCACCGTGATGCTCCAGCTGCAAACACGGCTGAAGCAGTCCCACTCGGTACCGAAGAACCTGATCCCCTTCCTGCGCAACATGTTTTACGGCGCCACCCAGTGCCGTCCGGACAAGCAGGGCCGTATCCTCCTGCCGCCCAAGCTCCGCGAGTATGCCGGCATCGGTCAGGAAGCGGTGCTGGTGGGCATCATGGAGCACATCGAAATCTGGAATCCCGAGACCATGGACCGCTACCTCGAGGAAGGGCGCGAAGACATCGCCCAGATCACCGAAACCTTCTCCACCCTCCTGTTCAGTGCCCCCGGAGAGTCCGACCCCGGCCCCTTCAATGGGTAGGTCAAATTTCTTTCATTTATTTTCCCCTGCATATTGACTTTTCCCGGTCCCATACCTATATTAAACACAGCTGGGACTAAAATGGACTAAAATGGACTAAATGCCACAAGCGTGGCCACCGGATTAGCCGGCAGGGAAAGCTGTCCCATGGCCGGCTGACACTATTTCTATCGCTCTCGAGGAAACCATGCGGGGCAACAAGCTGGCCAAGATGGACGACCGGGGGAGGCTCAAGATCCCGCGGGACTTCCTCAAGGAGCTGCGGGAGGCCTATGGCCCCGCGGTCTATGTGACCAGCATCACCGGCCAGAGCGCCTGGGTCTACCCTCTGCCCGTGTGGGAAGCCATCGAAAGCCGTCTCCGCGACCTGCCGTCCACCTTCAAGGGGCGGCAGAAATATCTGTCACGCACAAGTTATTTTGGCAACGAGGCCAGCATCGACGCCCAGGGCCGTCTCCTGATCCACCCGCTGCTCAGGACATCAGCCGGCCTGGAAGGGGAACTGTCGGTGCTCGGCCAGGGGGATTACCTGGAAGTCTGGTCGATGAGCGCGCTGGAACGGCGGATCGATTCCCAGGGTGACCTGACGGAAGAGGAGTACGACGCACTGGCCGAGGCAGGCATCTGATCACGGGGAGATCAGCAGCCTGCAACCATCATGGAAGGGAGGTGAATCGCGGTGAGGGTTATCAAACACAATGACGTGAAGAGCGCCGTCCTGGAGTTGTCCGGTGAAATAGACTATTGCGCCATGAAAGAAATCCGGCAGCAGATCGAAGACCTGGTTCTGGAATCATTCCAATTCTTTGTTCTCGACATGGAGCAGGTCCTGCATATCCAGTATGGCAGCCTCCACGAACTGGTGGAGTGTGCGAGGCAGGTGAGGAACAGGTTCGGGGGGATCTGTGTCACTCGTCTCAATCCGTATCTGAAGGACATTTTGCAGCTGATGGACGTCAACTGCCAGTTCGAGATTTTTGACGCATCCGAGGAGTGCTATCTGCAGAAGATTTACCCGGCCGCGACGCCAAGGGCCTCCGTCCTGACCCAGACTGCGTAAGGGAGGCGGCCTCCGGACCCTGGGGGGGTTCGGAGGCCGCAGCCAACCGTTTCCGTCAGTCCGCACGTGGGCTGAACCGTCACTGTCTCCAATCAGAATCCGGAATGATTCTCCGCACCGGGCCACAGGGGAGAACTGTCACCATGACCGAGGGTGATCACCAACCGGTATTGCTCGCCGAAACGGCCGGGCTGCTGGCACCCCGGCCGGAGGGCGTATACGTGGACTGCACCGTTGGCTCCGCAGGGCATTCCAGGGAAATTCTCGAGCGTTCAGCTCCGGGCGGACGTTTGATCGGCTTCGACCGCGATGCCGAAGCCCTGGCCCTGGCAGCGAAACGGCTCACCGCCTTTGCCGGCCGGGTGACCCTGCACCACGGCGATTACCGCACGCTGAGCGAGCGGGAACCGGACCTGGCGGCCGATGGCATCCTGGCCGACCTGGGTCTTTCGTCGCTGCAGCTGGACGACCCGCTCCGGGGATTCAGTTTCCGCCACGACGGGCCGCTGGACATGCGCTTCGACCAGGGCAGCGGCGAGGGAGCGGACGCCCTGCTGAACAGCATGCCGGAGAAGGAGCTGGCCGGCATCCTGCGGCGCAACGGCCAGGAACCCCGGGCCCGGGCCATCGCCCGGGCCATCGTCAAACAGCGCGAATGCGAACCGCTCCGCAGCACCGGGGATCTCCGCCGGGCCGTCCATTCGGTAACCGGCCCGCGGCAGGGGCGGCGCACCGACCCGGCCACCCGCACGTTCCAGGCGGTGCGCATCGCAGTGAACCGTGAACTGGACGGCCTGGAACAGTTTCTGGAAGACGCCGCCAACCTGCTGGCCGATGACGGAGTGCTGGCGGTGATCGCCTATCACTCCCTGGAAGACAAGGCGGTGAAGCGGACCTTTACCCGGTTGACCCGGCCCTGCACCTGCCCCCCGGGGTTGCCGGTCTGTGTCTGCGGCCATGGATCATCACCCTTTGTCCGGCACCCGGCAAAGGCGATCACCCCCGGGGAGGAGGAGCGGCAGCGGAATCCGCGCAGCCGGAGCGCCCGGCTCCGGGGGTTGAAGAGAACGAATCGGGACGCGTGAGACCAGCGCGATACGAGGGAGATACGAACGATGAGCAACAGGAACCCGGCGATGAACATCTACAGACCAAGCCGACCGGGAGGCCGGAGAAAGCCACCGTCTGACGATTTCCGCAAAAAAGTCCGCAACTCACAGCTCACCGGGATCAAGGACCGGCGGCGGAACCGCCGCCTGGGCCTCTTCACCCTGGTGGCCGCCATGCTCTTCTTCTCACTGGTGGTCCTCTTCTGGACGCGGATGGAAAACCGGCGCCTGGACTACGAAATCGCCAGGCTGGAATCAGCGCTGCAACAGATGGAGGACAGGACCGGGGGGCTGCGCGGCGACGTATCCAGCGCCCGCTCCCTGGAAGTGGTGCGCTCGGCTGCACTCAACAACCTCGACCTCCGCGAACCGGCGACGGGGCAGGTGGTCCACTGCTACATCGGTGGCGGGTTGACGACGGCGGAGACCGCCGGGGGGGACTAGGATGAACAGGAAAGATTCCATCGGTGTGAAGCGGATTCTGTTCGTCGGACTGCTGCTCGCCGTCTGGGCCGTGGTCATCGCCTGGCGCCTGGTGGATCTGCAGCTGCTGCAGCACGGAGAGTTCTGCAAGAAGGCCGACTCCCAGCAGGAGCGGACCCAGGTAATCCCCGCCGCCCGCGGCTCGATCCTCGACCGCAACGGGCAGTTGCTGGCGGTCAGCCGCAAGGCGGATACGATCACCATCGTGCCCTCCCGGGTGGACAACGTCTACCGCACCGCCACCGCACTGAATGCCGTCCTGGGTCTGGACCGCCAGCGGGTCATCGAAAAGTGTCGCATGAAGTGCGCGGAAACCTTTGTCAAACGGATGGTGACGCCCCAGGTGGCGGCGCAGGTCCGCGAGCTCAACCTGGCCGGTGTCGGTTTTGTCCAGGAGAACGACCGCCACTATCCCCAGGAGCAGCTGGCCTGCCACGTGCTCGGTTTCACCAACCTGGAGAACAGCGGCAACTACGGTGTGGAGGAGCAGTTCAACAAGGATATCGCCGGCCGGGACGGGCGTTGGCTGGTCCGCCGTGATGCCCTGGGCCGCAACTACGGCCCGGGGGAACGTCCGGCCACGGCGGGATACGACCTGGTACTGACCATCGACAAGGTGATCCAGTACCACGCCGAAAGCGCGCTGGTACGAGCGATGGAGAAGAGCGGCGCCGCGGCGGGTACGGTGGTGGTGATGGACGTCTGGAACGGGGACATCCTGGCCATGGCCAACCGGCCCGGCTTTGACCCGAACAATTACGGCAGCTACCCGCTGCAGCTGATGTCCAACCGGGCCATCTCGCGGTTTTACGAACCGGGCTCCACCTTCAAGCTGTTCACCATGGCCGCCGCCCTGGAACACGGGCTGCTGGACCTGGACCAGAAGATTAACTGCGGTCACGGAAAGTTGAAAGTGGGCGGCCGCTGGATCCACGACCACAAACCGTTCGGTAACCTCACCCCGGCCGAAATCATCACCAAATCAAGCAACGTGGGTGCGATGAAGGTGGGGATGGTGGTGGGCAGCGAGCGGCTGCACCGCACGATCACCGCCTTCGGATTCGGGCGTAAAACCGGCATCCAGCTCCCCGGGGAGGAAAACGGGCTGGTCAAGCCGGTGAAGAGCTGGTCGGGCCGCACCTGCGCCACCATCTCCTTCGGTCAGGAGGTGAGCGTGACACCGCTCCAGCTCTGCCGGGCGGTGGCGGCCATCGCCGCCGACGGTCAGCTGCGGGTCCCGCGGCTGGTGATCCGGGTCCAGGACCGCGAAGGCCGGCAGATTCGCCGCTTCAAGCCGGAAATCGAAAGCCGGGCCATTTCGGAAAAGACCGCCGCCCAGCTGCGGGAAATGATGGCCGGCGTAGTGGAGTTCGGTACCGGGGGGAACGCCGCCTCGGAGCACTACCAGACGGCGGGCAAAACCGGCACGGCCCAGATGATCATCGACGGCAGATACTCCGACTCCCGGTTCGTGGCGTCCTTTGCCGGGTTCGCGCCGTATCACCAACCGCGGATCGCGGTGGTGGCGGTGTTCAGCGAGGTGCGACGGCCTTACTACCATGGCGGCCAGGTGGCCGCCCCGGTGTTCCGCGAGGTGGTGGATGCAGCGCTGCGCCGTCTCGCGGTGCCCTCCGGCCTCGAGGAGGTCCTGGTGGCCAGGTATAGCCGGCCTCCGGTGCGGTCCGACGCCGGATAGCAGATGTGGAAAAGACAATGACCGGTCAGCCATTGACAGTGGAACAGTTGCTGCAGGACCTCACGGTGCTGCGCACCGCCGGCGACCTCACCCGGCCGGTCAGTAATGTGACCCAGGACTCGCGCACGGTTACCGCCGGCACACTCTTCGTCGCCCTCCGCGGCGAGAGCTTCGACGGCAACCGTTTCGCCGAACAGGCCGCGGCTGCCGGAGCCACGGCGGTGGTCAGTGAAGACCCGCCCTCGCCGCTGCCCGGCGGAGCGGCCTGGGTCACCGTTTCCGACCCGCGGCGGGCCCTGGCTGTTCTCGCCCGCCGCTGCCACCGGGAGCCGGACACCTCCCTCTCACTGGTGGGCGTCACCGGCACCAACGGCAAGACCACCACCGTCCACCTGATCCACGAAATGCTCCGGGCGGCCGGCTTCAATTGCGGCCTGATTGGCGGCGTGGAAGTCCTGGCCGGCGATGGGCGGGAGCGGGCCTCGCTGACAACCCCCGAGGCGGACCGCTTTTACGGGCTGCTGGCCCGCATGCGCGACGCCGGCTGCAGCCACTGCGTGATGGAGGTTTCCTCCCACGCGCTGGAACGCAAACGGGTGGCCGGCGCGCAGTATCACGCGGCGGCCTTCAGCAACCTCTCCCGGGACCACCTGGACTACCACCTGGACATGGAACGGTACTACCAGGCCAAGAAGTCGCTGTTCAGCAGCCTGCGCGGCGGGGACGGCGCGGCGGTGGTCAACATCGACGACCCCTCAGGGGCCCGGCTGGCCGGTGAACTGGAGGGGGACGTGCTGCGGTGCGGCTCGGGCACGGATGCCGATGTCCGGGCCCTTTCCATGGAAGCGGACTGGTCGGGGATTACGCTGGAGGTGGCCGGCCACCTGCTGGGGACAACACTGACCCTGCGCTCACCGCTGATCGGACGGACCAATGCGGTGAACCTGCTGCTGGCCGCGGCGGTCTGCCTCCAGCTCGGCCTGCCCCCGGCAGCCGTGGCCGCCGGTGCCGCGGCCTTTGACGGTGTGCCCGGCCGCTTCCAGGTGGTGGCCGCCCCCCGGGGGTACCGGGTGGTGGTGGACTACGCCCACACCGATGACGCACTGCGCCACCTGCTGGACTCCATGCGCGAACTCACCGGCAGCGGCCGGCTGATCACGCTCTTCGGCTGCGGCGGTGACCGCGACCCGGGCAAACGACCGCTGATGGGCAGCACCGCCGCCAGCCTCAGCGATCACGTGGTGCTCACCTCGGACAACCCGCGGACCGAGGATCCGCTGGCCATCATTGCCCAGGTGGAGGAGGGCGTCCGCCAGGGAGCGGACAGCGATACCGGGGTCACCGTTGAGCCGGATCGGCGGAGGGCCATCGCCGCCGCCCTCGACCTGGCCCGGCCGGGTGACACGGTGGTGGTGGCCGGCAAGGGGCACGAGGACTACCAGATCCTGGGCCGGGAGACCATCCATTTCGACGACCGGGAAGTGGTCCATGAACTGATCGACGGGGATAGAGACGATGAACACCGGAACTGACACGGCCGGCGCCCCCGCGGCGCACCGGCCGCCGCTGCAGCTCAGCCTGGGGGAGTGCGCCCGGATCATGGGCGGGACCCTGTCCGGCGGCGTCCCCGGTGACACGGTGAGCTGTTACTCCATCGACACCCGTGCGCTCCACGGCGGCGAGCTCTTCTTCGCCATCGTCGGGCCGAACCACGACGCCCACCGCTTCCTCGACACGGCCGCCGAAGCCGGAGCCCGGGCGCTGGTGGTTTCCAGTCTGCCCGAAGGAGCGCCGGGGGCAGCGGCCCTGATCCACGTCCCGGACACCACCCGCGCCCTGCAGGACCTGGCGGCCCACGTCCGCATGCTGGTCAGCCCGCTCACCGTGGTGGGGATCACCGGCAGCTGCGGCAAGACCAGTGCCAGGGAGATCAGCGCCGCCCTGCTGGCCGGCCACGGCCCGGTGCTCTCCTCCAGGGGAAATCTGAACAACCACTACGGCCTGCCCCTGACCCTGCTGCGCCTCGGGGCGGAACACCGCCGGGCGGTCTGCGAAATGGGGATCAGCACCCCGGACGAGATGCCGCGGCTGGTGGAAATCGCCCGGCCCGACGTGGGGGTGGTGCTCAACGTCAACCCGGTCCACCTGGAAAATTTCCCGTCGCTGGACGGGATCGCCGCGGAGAAGGGGAAGCTGGTTCAGGGGCTGGGCCCCGGCGCCACGGCGGTGCTCAATGCCGACGATCCCCTGGTGGCCGGCATGACCCCGCCGGCCGGCTGCCGGACGGTGACCTTCGGCGTGGAACGGACGGCGGACGTGGCCGCCGGAGACATCGAGTTGCTGGGCCTGGACGGGGCGCGTTTCACCCTGCTCCTCGACGGTGCGGCGGCGGGCCGCTGGCACTCCCCCCTCGCCGGACGGCACAACCTCTACAACCTGCTGGCCGGGCTGGCGGTGGTCCGGGCCGCGGGTCTCGATCCCCGGAGCAGCGAGGAGGCTGTTGCCGGGCTCCGCCCCTTCAGCATGCGGGGCACGGTGACCAGGCTGGACAGCGGCATCACCCTCTACGACGACAGCTACAACGCCAACCCGCAGGCCATGGCCGCCGTGCTGGAGATGCTGGGACACAGTGAAACGGCCGGTCGGCGGGTGGCCGCCCTGGGCGACATGCTGGAGCTGGGGCCGGGCGCCGCCGCAGCCCACCGGCAGGTGGGCCGGCTGGCCGCGGGGTCCGGGTTTGACCTGTTGGTTGCCGTGGGCGCCCTTGCCGGAGAATTGGCCGCTGGAGCCCGGGAAGGCGGTATGGACGACGACGCTGTTCACATCTTCGACGCGGCTGATGCGGCGGGCCGGTTCCTCGCTGCGGGGCTGGAAACGGGGGACCTGCTGCTGGTCAAGGGGTCCCGCGGTGTGGGTATGGAAGCCGTGGTGCGGCTGGTGACCGGGAACCGGCCGGAAGACGAAAGGACGGACTGATGCTCTACTACCTCCTCTACCCGTTCCACGAGAGCTTTACCCTGCTCAATGTCTTCCGCTACATCACCTTCCGCACGGCGGCGGCCACGCTCACCGCCATGCTGATTTCCTTTGTGCTGGGACCGTGGATCATCCGCCGGCTGGCCGATCTCCAGGTGCGCCAGACCGTACGGGAAGAGGGGCCGAAGCGCCACCAGGTAAAGACCGGCACTCCCACCATGGGCGGGATCATCATCCTCTCCTCGGTGGTGATCCCGGTGCTGCTCTGGGCCAAAATCGCCAACCCGCTGGTGCTGGTGGTCCTCTTCTCCATCGTCGCTTTCGGTATCCTCGGTTTCGTCGACGACTATCTCAAGATCAGCCGCAAGAAGAATGAAGGGCTCAGTGGCCGGCTGAAGATGGCCGGACAGCTGGCCATCAGCCTCGGCATCGCCAGCTACCTCTTTTCACAGGCCGCCGCAGGCAAGTTCACCACCGAACTGTCCCTGCCATTTTTCAAACAACTGACACCGGACCTGGGGTTGCTGTTCATCCCCTTCGCCATGCTGGTGATCACCGGGTCGTCAAACGCGGTGAACCTCACCGACGGGCTGGACGGCCTGGCCATCGGCTCGACCCTGATCGCCACCGCGGTGTTCACCGTGCTGGCCTACATCGCCGGCAACGCTGTGGTCTCCAGCTACCTGCACATCGCCAATATTCCGGGTTCGGGAGAGGTCACCGTAATCTGCGGCGCGCTGATCGGCGCCTGTCTCGGGTTTCTCTGGTTCAACGCGCACCCGGCGCAGATCTTCATGGGCGACATCGGCTCACTGGCCCTGGGCGGCGCCATCGGCACCGTGGCGGTGGTGATCCGTCAGGAGCTGATGCTGCTCATCGCCGGCGGGCTCTTTGTCATGGAAGCCCTCTCGGTGATCATCCAGGTGGCGGGCTTCAAGTGGACCGGCAAACGGGTCTTCCGCATGGCGCCGATCCACCACCACTTCGAGAGAAAAGGCTGGAGCGAACCCCAGGTGGTGATTCGCTTCTGGATCCTGGCCATCATTTTTGCGCTGGTCGCCATGAGTACGTTGAAGCTGCGCTGACGCGGGCACGGGGCAGCGACCCCACGGGGAGAAGAGAACAAATGGAGTTGAGGAACAGGCACTTCACCGTGGTGGGTCTCGGCGTGAGCGGTACAGCGGCGGCCCGCCACCTGTTGGCGCGGGGAGCCAGGGTGCACTGCACCGACAGCCGCTCCGCCGAGGAACTGGGAGAGACTGCGGAGAATCTTCGCGCGGCCGGGGCCACCGTGGAGACCGGCGGCCACGACCGGGTTCGCTGCCTGGCCGCGGATTGCCTGGTGCTCAGCCCGGGCGTGCCCACCTCCATTCCGCTGGTCCAGCAGGCGAACAAGCTGGGCCTGCCGGTGATCGGCGAGGTGGAACTGGCCGGACTGGCCACCTCCCGCCGGATCATCGGCATCACCGGCTCCAACGGCAAGTCCACGGTGACAACGCTCACCGGCCACCTGCTGCAGCAGGCGGGCCTGCCCACCCTGGTGGGGGGCAACCTCGGGACCCCACTGCTCGACCTCATCGACAGTCAGGAGGGCCCGGAGCCGGTGGACGGCTGGCTGGTGGCCGAACTGAGCAGCTTCCAGCTGGAAACGGTGCGTGACTTCCGGCCGGCAGTGGCGGTGATGCTCAACGTCACCCCGGACCACCTGGACCGCCACCGCGAGATGCGGGCCTACTCCGCAGCCAAGGAGCAGATCTTCCGCAACCAAAGTGAGGGTGACGCGGCGGTGATCAACCTCGACAACCAGATCACCCGGGCCATGTCCCAGGGGTCGCTGAACGAGGGGGTGCGCTGTCTCTTTTTCACCGCAGGGCACGGCAAGCCACGGGCCGGTGTTGAGGGGGCCTACATGCAGGAGGACAACCTCACCGTGCGGCTGGCCGACCAGGACCTGGTGATGATGAAGGCCGGGGACATTCCCCTGGAGGGCCGCCACAACCTGGAAAACAGCCTGGCCGTGGCCGCGGTGGCCGGGCACCTGGAAATCGGCCCCCGGACCTTTGCCGCCGCAGTGGCCGACTTCCGCGCCCTGCCCCACCGCATGGAGCCGGCGGGAACGGTGGGCGGCATCCGCGCGGTGGACGACTCCAAGGCGACCAATGTCGACTCCACGCTGAAAGCGTTGGCCGGCATGCCCCCCGGCCGCGTACTGCTGATCATGGGCGGGCTGGGCAAGGGCGGCGATTTCTCGAAACTTCGCCAGGAGGTGGCGGCCAGGGTGAAGGGGCTGTTCCTCATCGGCAAGGACGCCCCGCTGATTGCCGGCGCCATGGACCCGGCGGTCCCCACCGGGTTCTGCGATTCCATGGAACAGGCGGTGCAGCAGGCGCTGGCCGCGGGTGACCGGGGGGACGTGCTCCTCCTCTCCCCCGCCTGCGCCAGCTTTGACATGTTTGCGAACTTCGAACACCGGGGACAGGTGTTCAAGGAAGCGGTGGGCCGGGCGGCCGCGGCGGGGGGGGACTGAGATGCCGAAACGGCTGGCCTTTGACCCGGTGCTCTTCATCACCACGGTGCTGCTGATCCTCGCCGGACTGGTGATGGTGCCCAGCGCCTCAACCGCCATGAGCATCGGCCGGGGAATCTGGATCGGCACGCCGCTGGCCAAACAGCTGCTGCTGGCCGCGCTGGGCTGTGCGGCGATGTATGCCGCCATGTCCCTGCGCAACTACCCGGAACTGAACCGCCCGCTGCTGGCCTGGGGCGGACTGCTGCTGGTCTTCGCCCTGCTGGTCTGGGCCCTGTTCCAACCCACCGTGGCCGGAGTGAACCGCTTCATCCGTTTCGGGCCGGCCACCTTCCAGCCGTCGGAGGCGGCCAAACTGGCGGTGGTGTTCTTCTTCGCCTACTACTACTCCGATCCGGCAAACCATCCGGGAGAGAATCGCCAGTCGCTGGCCGTGGGGCTGGCGGTGCTGGGGATGGCCGCGGTGCTGGTGGGCCTGGGGCAGGACCTGGGCACGGCGGCGGTGCTCGCCGCGGTGGGACTGATGGTGCTCTACTTCGCCGGGGCCAAGTGGACCGGCCTGGCCGCCACCGTGGCCTGCGGCCTGGCCGGAGCCACACTGCTGATTCTCTCGCGACCGTTCCGGATTCAGCGGTTGACCTCATTTCTCAACCCGGAGGCAGATCCGCTGGGCGCCTCGTTCCAGCTCAACCAGTCGCTGATGGCCATCTCCACCGGCGGGGTCAGCGGCCTCGGCCTGGGACAGGGCCAGCAGAAACTGCACTTCCTGCCCCAGCCCACCAGTGACTTCATCTTCGGTGTGGTGGGGGAAGAGACCGGCCTGATCGGCTGCCTGGTGGTCCTCGGACTCTACCTGGTGCTTCTCTGGCGCGGCGTCTACACCGCCCGCCGGGCCCGGGATCGGTTCGGCCGGTTGCTGGCCGCCGGCATCACGATGATGATCGTCTTCCAGGGACTGGCCAACATCAGCGTCACCACCGGACTGGTGCCCACCACCGGGATGCCGCTGCCGCTGATTTCAAGCGGAGGGTCCTCGCTGGTGGTCAGTCTGGCCGGCATGGGTCTGCTGCTCAATATCTCGCAGTTTTCGAAATAGGGTGACGGCGTGGTGCGTTCAGTGCAGCAAATCGGCAAAACATCGATGATTGCGGGTTATTCCGTTGACATGGGGAGCTGCGAACTCTACAATATTTTTAATAATAATAAAGAAAAGCAAAATTTACTCTGTCTCCGCAAGAACCCCCGCGGACGCTCGCCCTGGGCCGGATTGTGTTGGGCGATGTCGAGGGGGTTTCTGTTTGTACCGACGGATCGGTTTGAACGGACCGCGGCGCGACGGACCGTGAAGCGACTAAACGGCGAAAGGCGGGGCCATGGCGGAACAGCGGGTACTGGTCACCGGCGGCGGGACCGGGGGACACATCTTCCCTGCCCTGGCCATCGCCAACGAGCTCTGCCGCCAGTCCCCCGGGATGGAGATCCGCTTTGCGGGCAGCCGTTACGGCATGGACCGCCGCCTTGTTCCCGGCCACGGGTATCGGCTGCACCTGCTCCATGTCAGAGGCCTGCGGGGCAAGGGGCTGCTGGACACGCTGCTGTCTTTGGTGCTGCTGCCACTGGCCATGGTCCAGGCGCTGGTGATCCTGCTCTCCTTCCGGCCCCAGGCGGTGGTGGGGGTGGGCGGGTACGCCTCGTTTCCGGTGGCCCTGGCCGGCCGGTTGCTGGGACGTCCGCTGCTGGTCCAGGAACAGAACTGGGCGCCCGGTCTTGCCAACCGGCTGCTGGGCCGGCTGGCTCGCACCGTGGCCGTTTCCTTCCCCGAATCCACCGGGGCCTTCGGGCCGGGGAAGGCGGTGCTCACCGGCAATCCGGTACGCACGAACTTCGCGGAGATCGGGCCGCCGGACGGCAACTCACCGCCGGGGCTGCTGATTTTTGGCGGGAGCCGGGGCGCCCGAGTGATCAACCGGGCGATCTGCGACGCGCTGCCGGCACTGACAGAATCCGGAGTGATGATGCGCATCCGGCACCAGACCGGAACCGAAGACGAACCCTGGGTCAGGGAGGCATACCAGCATGCTGGAGTTGAAGCAGAGGTCAGCGCCTTTATCGAAGAAATGCCGGCGGCGATGGCCCAGTGCAGCCTGGCTCTCTGTCGCTCCGGTGCGAGCACCGTGGCCGAACTGGCCGCGGCCGGACGGCCGGCGGTCTTCGTGCCTTTTGCCCAGGCCACCGGCGGCCACCAGGCGCAGAACGCCCTCGCCATGGCCCAGGCCGGTGCGGGACTGGTGATCGTCCAGGACGAGCTGGAACCCGGCATGCTGGCCGGAACCCTGGCCGAACTGCTCGGTGACCGGGAGCGGCTGGACCGCATGGCCGAAGCGGCCAGAAGCCAGGCGCGGCCGGATGCGGCAGCGCGTATCGCCGAACTGGTGATCAGGATGATCGGGGGGCACCCCCCGGAACGGACGGAAACGTGAGCAAACGATGAAAACCATGGGCCGGAAAATCAGGCAGATCCACTTCGTCGGCATCGGCGGCATCGGGATGAGCGGCATCGCCGAAGTGCTGCTCAACCTGGGCTACCGGGTCACCGGGTCGGATCTTCGCGCCTCGCAGGCCACCGAACGGCTGGCCGGCCTCGGCGCCACGGTGACGGTGGGCCACAAGGTGGAGAACATCGACGGCGCGGACGTGGTGGTCACCTCCACCGCGGTGGGCCGGCAGAATGTGGAGGCCGAAGCGGCCCGGCAGGCGATGATTCCGGTTATTCCCCGGGCCGAGATGCTGGCCGAACTGATGCGGATGAAGTACAGCGTGGCCATCGCCGGCTCCCACGGCAAGACATCCACCACCTCCATGGTGGCCCACGTGCTGTCCCACGCCGGACTGGACCCCACGGTGGTGATCGGCGGTCGCCTGGACATCCTCGGATCCAACGCCAAGCTGGGCAGCGGTGACCTGATGGTGGCCGAAGCGGACGAGAGCGACGGCACCTTTCTCAAGCTGACACCGACCATCGCCGTGGTGACCAACATCGACAGCGAGCACCTCGATTTTTACGGCGACATGGAAAAGGTGGAGACCGCCTTCCTGCGCTTCATCAACCAGGTGCCGTTCTACGGCACGGCGATCCTCTGCCTCGACGAGCCCCGCCTCCAGGATCTGATCCCCCAGGCCAAACGGCGGGTGGTCACCTTCGGGCTCTCGGCCCAGGCCGACGTGGCCGGGGAGGATGTGGAGCTGGTGGAATTGACGTCCAGCTTTGCCGTCCGCCACCGCGGCACCCGACTGGGCACCATCACCCTCCGCCGCCCGGGCCGGCACAACGTGCTCAACGCACTGGCCGCGGTGAGCGTGGGCCTCGACCTCGAAGTGCCCTTCGAGCAGATCCGCGAGGGGCTGGAAAACTTCCGCGGCGTGGATCGCCGGATGCAGATCGTCGGCGAAACGGGCGGGGTGCTGGTGATGGACGACTACGGCCACCACCCCACCGAGATCCAGGCCACCCTGGATGCGGTGAAGGACGGCTGGCGCCGGCGGACGGTGGTGATCTTCCAGCCCCACCGCTTCAGCCGGGTCAACCTGCTGCGGGAAGACTTCTTCCGCTCCTTCCTCAACGCCGACGAGTTGGTGGTCACCGATGTCTACCCCGCCGGCGAACAGCCGATCAAGGGGGTGGACGCCGGCATGCTGGTGGAGGGCATCCGGCAGTACGGACAGAAAAACATCCACCTGGTGAACCAGGTGCAGGACGTGGCGGCCTTCCTCGAGGACCGTGTGCAAGAGGGCGATCTGGTGATCACACTGGGCGCCGGCGACGTACACCAGGCCGGCCGCGCCTTGCTGCGGCTCCTGGCCGGAGAAGAAAGCGACTGAGGGAACCATGGGCAGCAGCCAGAAACAGCGGACCGGCAAGCGGCAGGGCCAGCAATTTCTGCGGGGGGCCCGGCCCCGCCGGCTGAGTCTCAAGCGCCGGCGGCGGCGGCAGATACTGGCCGGGACCACCATCACCCTGCTGACCCTGTTCGCCGCAGCGGCCGGCTGGTTGGCCGGAGCCCAGGCACTGCACTACCTGCACTCGGCACCGTCCTTCGGCGTCGTCGACCTGGAGATCAACAGCTGCCCCCGGGTGGAACGGGTGGAACTGACCGCATTGAACCGCACGGCGGAGCACCGGACGAACATCTTCACCATCAACCTCGGGCGACTGGCCCGGGAAGTGGAAGAGCACCGCTGGGTGGAGTCGTGTTCGATCAAACGGATACTTCCCGACCGGCTGCGGGTGCAGGTGGAGGAAAAGGTGCCGGCCGGTCTGGCCCGCCACGGTGACCGCCTGCTGCTGGTGGACAGCCAGGGCGCTGTGATCGAGGAACCGCCGGCATCGGAAGCCTGGGCCGGCCGGTTCCCGCTGCTCACCGGCTTTGACGAAAAGACGGCCTGGGAGGGGCACCAGGGCCGGGTGCGGAAGAACCTCTCCCTGGCCGAACAACTGAAAACCATGGAACAAACCCGGGACATCCCCCGGGTGGACCGGATCGACGTGACCGAGAAGAGCAATACCACAATCTATTTCGCCGGCCGGGAATACCCGGTGCTGCTGGGTGAGGACGGCTACACCGAAAAGCTCGCCCGCTACCGGCTGCTGGAACAAACACTAGAAGAACGACACGGCGGCAACCTGCAGTACGTGGACCTCCGCTTCCACGACCGGGTTATCGTCAAGCCCTTGGAGGGCACGGGGGAAGAAGGGAGAAGCTGATGGCAAAGGCAGAAAGTCACATCGCCGGTTTGGACGTAGGCACCACCAACACCATCGCCATCGTCGCGGAACCGAAGGAATCGGGGGAACTGCACGTGGTGGGTATCGGTACTCACCCCTCGCGCGGACTGCGCAAGGGTGTGGTGATCAACCTCGACGCCACCACCGAGGCGATGCGTAAGGCAGTGGAAGAGGCCGAACTGATGGCCGGGGTGCAGATCGAGAGAACGTACGCGGCGGTGGCCGGCGGCCATCTGAAGGGCTTCAACAACAGCGGCGTGGTGGCCATCTCGGGCCGCAGCAAGGAAATCCGCCGCGAGGACGTGAACCGCGCGGTGAACGCGGCAAAGATGGTCCCCATTCCCCCGGACCGCGAAGTGCTGCACGTGATTCCCCAGGAATACAAGGTGGACAGCCAGGAAGGTATCGGCGACCCGGTGGGCATGACCGGCGAGCGGCTGGAGGTCAGTGTCCACATCATCACCGGCTCCAAAACCTCGAACCAGAACCTGATCACCTCGGTGAACAAGGCGGGGATGGACGTGATCGGCATGGTGGCCGGCCCGCTGGCCGCCGCGGAGACCGTGCTGACCACCGACGAAAAAGACCTCGGAGTGGCCCTGGTGGATATCGGCGGCGGGACCACCGACCTCTCGGTGTTCCAGAACGGCAGCCTGGTCCACACCTCGGTGCTGCCGCTGGGCGGAGACAACTTCACCAATGACATCGCCGTGGGGCTGCGCACCTCCATCTCCGAGGCGGAGTACATCAAGCAGGGGTACGGCTGCGCGCTGGGCAGCCTGGTGGATGAGAACGAAACACTGGAGGTCCCAAGCATGGGCGGCCGCAAGCCGCGACTGCTGACCCGCCAGCTGCTGTCGGAAATCATCCAGCCGCGGGCCGAGGAAATCCTCGAACTGGCCTTCCGCGAGGTGCGGACCAACGAAAGCGAGCTGAAGCTCCACTCGGGCATCGTCATCACCGGCGGCGGGGCCAGTCTGCACGGGCTGTCCGAGCTGGCCGAGCAGGTCTTCGAACTGCCGGTCCGGGTGGGTCTGCCCACCGGCATCGGCGGCCTGACCGACGTGGTACGCAACGCGGAGTTCGCCACGGCGGTGGGGCTCACCCGCTACGTGCAGAAACACCCCGATCCCTCGGACTACCCCTCGCTGGTCAGTGCCGGCCGGCCGCGGGTGTTCAGTTTCGGCGGGCGGGTCAGGGAATGGTTCGCAACGATGTTCTAAATATGGATGGCAAAGGGGAATGACCGGTATGTTTCATGGGGAGATGGAACAACCACAGCACAGGGGGGATGCGCTAGATGAACAGGTTGAAGGGTGAAAAAAAAGAACCGGATGAGAGCGGGTTGAGCCTCACCTTCGATGAGGAAACCCTGCCCGGAGCCCAGATCCGTGTCGTGGGGATCGGCGGGGGCGGCAGCAGTGCCGTGAACCGCATGGTCCGGGCACGGCTGGAGGGGATCGAGTTCGTGGCGATGAACACGGACAACCAGGCCCTCTGCAGCTCCAACGCCCCGGTGAAAGTCCAGCTGGGCACCAAACTGACCAAGGGGCTGGGTGCCGGCGCCGACCCGGATGTCGGCCGCCAGGCGGCCATCGAGGACACCGGGAAGATCATCGAGATCCTCGACGGGTCGGACATGGTCTTCATCACCGCCGGACTGGGCGGCGGCACCGGCACCGGGGCAGCGCCCATCGTGGCCAGCCTGGCCTCCGAGCTGGGCGCACTCACCGTTGCGGTGGTGACCAGGCCGTTCCGCTTCGAGGGCAAGAAGCGTATGGCCCAGGCCGAGCTGGGGCTGCTCGAGCTGCGCGAGCACGTGGACACCATCATCACCATTCCCAACGAGCGGCTGCTGCACACCATCGACCAGGGGACCTCGATCACCGAGGCCTTTGCCGTGGCCGACGACGTGCTGCGCCAGGCGGTTCAGGGCATTTCCGACCTGATCACCATCCCCGGGGACATCAACCTCGACTTCGCCGACGTACGCACGGTGATGAAGGGGATGGGCATGGCGGTGATGGGCACCGGCCTCGGCGACGGTGAGAACCGGGCGGTGGAAGCGGCCCAGCGCGCCATCTCCAGCCCGCTCCTGGAGGAGGCCTCCATCGACGGCGCCAGGGGTGTGCTGATCAACGTCACCGGCGGCCGCGACATGACCCTCTTCGAGGTCAGCGAAGCCTCGCGGATCATCCAGGAATCGGCGGCCGAGGATGCGAACATCATCTTTGGCACCGTGGTGGACGAAACCATGGAGGGCCGGGTGAAGATCACGGTGATCGCCACCGGCTTCGAACGCCGCAAGGAAATACCGCTGCCCAGCACCACCAACGCCCGGCAGATGAAGATCGAGGAACCGGAGCAGATCACCCGTGACGACCTGGGCGACCCGAGCCAGACATTTGGTGGGCCATCACGCGACACCGACCTGCGCGCGGGCAGCCTCGACGACAGCCGGCCGGGAATCATGATGGATGAAAAACCGAAAGCGCGAAAGCGGTTCTTCGGTGGTCGGGAAAAGGCCGCGGCACCGGTGGTGGAAGAGCCGGAAGAGACAACGCTTCCCGATCTGAATGACGACAGCCTCATGGAAGGCTTCGGCCCGCATGTGAACCTGGACAAGGGCAATCTCGACGTGCCGACCTTCATGAGAAGGAAGATGGACTAGAACTGAATATTCCAACCGGGGAAGACCACGATCTCCCCCGGTCATATGGATGAGAGACGGACCCCCGGGAGGGGATCCGAATACTCTCAATTGTCTCATTCTCCCTTTGCTCCCCGGGGCCGAACATCCCCCTGGCCCCGGGGATTTTTTTGTACATGCATGTCATGCGAGGAGTCATTCCTGTCATTGCGAGGAGCCGCAGGCGACGAAGCAATCTCATCGACATCAGTACCGTTGCAAGAGAGATCGCTTCGTCACCCGCTTCCCTGTTAACCGGCTTTGAACCGCCGGGGGAAAGCAAAAGCTCCCCTGGAAGGAACGTGCGGAGTGCGTGGAAGCTCTGGTTGCCGGTCAGGGGGCGGGTTTACCGTTTCGATTACATAACATTGGTTTGCGCCAACTGTAATATGTTGTTAAATAATGACTTGAATACTGCTCTGTTCCGGCATGGGATTTGCGATGCTTTCGGACCGAGTGGTGTGCGATCGACCCGGCAACTTTGTTTATTGATATCATAATGTGATACTATATGATGATGTTGCGAAAGCATCGGCGGATCCTGGGCCGGATCTTCGAATCGCCCGAACGGGCCGATATTCCATGGCGTGATATCGAGACGCTCCTGATATCAATCGGCGCGGATATCTCGGAAGGACGTGGATCCAGGGTTCGTGTGGCGCTCAATGGTGTCAGGGCCATATTCCATCGCCCGCACCCGCGCAAAGAGACAGGGAAGGGATTGGTCAAGTCTGTCCGCCGGTTCCTGATCGAGGCGGGGATGGTTCCATGATGGAATACAAAGGGTATATCGCCAAGGTTGTATTCGACGACAAGTCCGGGTTCTTTCATGGAGAAGTTCTCAATTTGCGCGATGTCATCACGTTTCAGGGAGATACGGTGGAGCGACTCAGGCGGGCCTTTCAGGAATCGGTCGAAGACTACCTCGAGTTTTGCGCTGAGCGGAACGAAGAACCGGAGAGACCGTATTCGGGCCGGTTCCTCGTCCGAATCGATCCATCCCTTCATAAAACCATCGCGACCAAGGCCAAACTCGCTGATAAAAGCCTGAATGCCTGGCTGCAGGATGTTTTGACGAGTGCGGCGAAATGATGCCGGGGGAGAGCCCACTCGCCGCATCCGGACCGTGACCTGCGAACCGACCATCGCCCCGGCTTCAGCCGTGGTTTTGCGCCACGTCTAGAACTTCTTCGCCGCTTCCCGCAACAACTGCTGTGCTTCCTCGGAGTGCCAGCAGGCCAGAAACTCCTGCTCCCGCTCCGCCCGCCGGCGCAGGAACAGCTCGGTCACAACGCCCACCCGGTTCGACTTGGAACCGGCAAACCCCCGGGCCGGCAGGGCACGCAGCTCTGTTGCCCGGGCCAGGGCCAGAGTCTGCACCTGTTCCAGGGGGACCACCCGATCCACCAGCCCCAGTTCGTGGAGCCGGGCCGCATCGAACAGCTCCCCGCCCTCCACCACCTCCTGGGCCGTTGACTGGCCGCAGACCATGGCCAGCACCTGCTGGGCGAGGAAGGGCACGGGAACCCCGAGTTTCAGCTCGTTGACCCCCATCAGTTTACGCCCCTCGGCAATGATCCGGTGGTCACAGCAGAGGGCCAGGATACAACCACCGGCGATGGCATGGCCGGTGATGGCGGCCACGGTGGGCTTGGGCCAGGTGTAGAGCCGCAGACAGAGGGAGTTGAAATCGTGGTAGAAGCGACCCATCTGCTCGGCTGTCATCTCCAGCAGCCGGGGAATGTCGAAACCGATGGAAAAAAACTTGTGGTTGGCGCTGCCCAGAACCAGACCACGCACCTCCCGGTCGGCGGCAAGTTCCTTCAGCAGTTCCAAAAGGTCGGTGATGGTCTGGTGGTCGATGGCATGGGTCGCCCCGCGGTCCAGGGTGACCTGGACAATGCCCGCCTGCCGTTGGCTATGGACCGGCATGGGATTGCTCCTTCGACCCCGCACCCGGATCCCGGGTGCGGGGGTGGAATCCTCGGGACAGATCAGGGCGATGACGCAATGACCGTGCAGCTGTCACTGGCCGTGTCGCCGTCCGGTGCGTAGGGCGGCTGGTTGTACGGGGCCGGGGTCACATCCACGCCGGTGAGGGTGAACAGATTGCTCCCCACCAGCGTCCCCAGGGCCGGGAAATTCTGGTTCCAGAAGGTGGTATAGGTTTCGCCGGAAGAAAGGTTTGTATACCCGGCACGCCAGTTGCTGAAATATCCGCCGGAAGCGATCTGGGCGTCGATCCGGGCCGCGGCCCGCCGGTTCTCGGTGGTGAGATTTTCCAGCTGGACCCAGAACTGCGAAGCAAAGGGCAAGGTCCCGGCGTCCGGCACACAGTCGAAGGCCACCGTCAACGTGTCCACCGGCTGGGGTGTGCACTCCGGGTCGTGGTAGGCGATCCAGGTGTTCCAACTGCTGGAGGAAGTGGCGTACTCGTGGTGCATCCAGAAGGTGGTCCCGTCATTCGGGTCGAGGGCCACCGCGCTGTAGTCACCCCAGCGGGCGGTGCTGTAGCCGGTGGTGCTCGCCTTCTGGATCACCAGGTCCGGCATGGTGCCCGCCGGATCGTCGAAACAACGGGAAGCCCGGGCCATGGAGATATATTCACTGCTGGACGAACGGGCAAAGCACATCACTGCATTGCCGGCGTCGTCGGCGGAGATGGAGTTGAAGAAGGTCCGCACCCCGGCGCCGGGGTCCACGGTGCCGGACTGGACCAGGGTGGGCACCCCGGAGGCCGGCCAGTTGCCGGTGTCGATTTCATACCAGCGTGAGAGTACCCGGGCGCTGCCGATGTGGTGGCAGGCCCAGAGCGAACCGTTGCGCCAGACACAGCTCCAGAAGCGGTTGTCAAAGGTTTCCGGCCGGGTGGAGGAACCGAGCTGGGGGGGATCCTCCGGCGGGGAGTAGGAGGGTACGGTGAGGTTGTGGGTTACCCGGGAGACCGCGCCCAACGGGTCGGTGATGGCGTGCAGCCTGACAGTATTGTTGGAACTGGATTCAAAATGCTCGATCATGTACATCGCCGGGGCAGTGCCGTAGGTCACCGGGATGCCATGGGACTGGGGCCCGGTAATGGTCAGGGTGTTGGTGATGGTGGCGGCACCGCCGACGAGCAGCGGGGTCTTGTCCAGGATGTAGATCACGTAGTTGTATCCGGTCCAGCAGTCGGCAGTGAGGTAGACCGCCTGGCTGTCCACCGCGATGTTGGGCGAGTCGATGGTGGCCCCGCAGTGGGTGGTGGCATTGATACGATATTTGTACCAGGTGCCGTTGGGGTCCGAGTCATCGGAAACGGCCAGCAGGAAGTGGGAATCGCTGGAATTGCCCCACTCATTGGCCATGGCCATGAACCGGCCGGAGTGGGGGTCATACACCACCTCGGGGTCGAAGACAAAGTTGGTCGCCCCCACCGAACCCCAGAAGCCGTAGCTGTCCTCGATCTCGTCGTAAAAAGTCCGGGTGCCGTCCTTGGTGAAAAAGGCGATGGCGCCGTTGGTCATCACCACCACGTGGTCCGGGCCCACTGCCAGGTGCGGGTCGGGCGGGGTCCAACCGGTGCTGGCCACGCCAAAGAAGCCGCCGTCGGACAGGGGCACCGGTGAGGGGTCGCCGCCAAAGGGTTCCTGCTCCCGCCGCAGTTCGGGGTCCCAGACCGGTGGCTGGTGCGGCGCGGCCTCGTCCGCCACGGCGCGGAAAACCGGTTTGTCACCGGCGTGGCCCGCGGCCGTCCCGGCTGCTTCAGCAAGATTCCGGGCTTCAGCGATGGTGGACAGCACGGAATGAAAAGCCGCGGTCTGCCGCGCTTCATGTTCCAGTGCCGGATCGACGGGGATCTTATCTCCCGCCGGGAGCAGCAGGGTGAGATAGGCGCCATGATCGTCGTCCAGCCCCTCCCCTGCCCCGCTCCAGACCGCGGCCACCTGGCCCTGGTCACCGGCCGCCAGGCGGAGGCGTCCGCTGGCTTCAGCCAGCCGCTGCTCTCCGGCAGTGGAGCTGGTGAGCCGGAAAGCGCTCCCTTCGGGTGCGCCGGCGGCGGTGAAGAAGCGGGCCTGCACGTCGGAACCGTGGCTGCCTTCGGTGAAGTGGTTCCAGGCAATGAGGAACCTGCCGTCGGGCAGGAAGACGGCGGCGGCGCCATTCTGGATCCCTTCGAGCTGTTCATGGACCGTGAACGCCGGTCCCAGGGGGCGCCCGTCGTTGCTCAACAGCCGGGCGCGAACGTCATAGTCGTCAATCTCACCGCCATGTTCCAGCCAGGCGGCGAGGAGGCGGCCGTCGGCAGACACGGCCAGAACCGGCTCGATGGCACCGAGGTCATTGCCGTTGTTCAGTTTGACCGGAGTGCCGGCTGTGTTATCGGCCGTAAAACAGCGGCCGTACACCCCGGCCGGGCGGCCGTCACCGTCCAGCGCCGCGTACACGGCGGCAAAACCGCCTCTTGGAAGCGGCGCCAGGGATGGCAGCCGCTCACCGGCCAGGGCCGACTGGCCCAGGCGGAACTCAGGGCCGGCGGGCCGGCCCGAGGAATCGAAACAGCGGGCCCAGGCCCGCGGCAGGTTCCCCTTTTCGCCGGGACCAGCCCAGGCCGCCACGAACCCGCCATCGGGAAGCGAAGTGCAAACCACATCGGACTGATTGCCCCGGGTCTGGCCGTTGGCCACCGTGTCACCGGTGAGCGGGGTGAGGCCAGGGCCGAAGAGCCGCAGCACCGCGCCGCCCAGACTGCCGTCCTGACCCAGGGACGCCCAGCAGAACGCGGTCCGGCCATTGGCCAGCAGGGCGCCGGAGACACCGGCCTGGTCCGGACGGACCGCTTCGTTGAGCCGCGTCTCCAGGCCCAGGCGCCGGCCCCGGGGGTCGAAGCGCTGGGCATACAGTTCATGACCCCGCCCCTCCTGACGACGGCTCTGCCAGAAGACGGTCAACTGTCCGTCATCGTCGATCACCACGGCCGGCGCGTCCTGCCGCCCGCCAAGGTGGCTGTTGGCCCGTGCCTCGAGACGCAGCCAGCGGCTGCCGCCGGTGTCAAGATGGTCCAACCTGTGGGCAGCCGGTGCAACATTGGCCGCCGGGCAACAGAGCAGCGCCCCGCTAAACCCGTCCGGAGCGTGGGCCATGGTGACGGTCACCGGGGAAAGGGTGAGCAGAAAAAGCGAGAGAAAAAGAACCGAATGCCGCAGAAACTTCATCGGAGACCTGCCTTTCGAGCGAAATAACACCGTTCCTCGGGGACAGAGCCCCGGCGTGGAAGGGAGCCCGGTGATCGCCGGGCTCCGGTGGTATGTGCGGCCGACCCGTTGCTCCCTAGGGCTCCACACCGGTCACCGTACAGAAGCCGGTGTCGGTGTCGCCGGAGGGCAAGTAGGGCGGCTGATTGTATGGCGCCGGCGTCACGTCCTCCACCACCAGGGTGAAGACGTTGTTGCCCACGGCGGACGGCACCGCCGGGATGCCCTGGTTCCAACCGAAGGCATAGATCTCGCCTGCGGACAGCACCAGGTTTCCGGCGCGCCAGTTGGTGTATCCGGTGCCGTTGCCCAGCAGCACGTCCAGGTGGCCCCCGATCTGGCGGAAGTAGCCGGTGAGGTTTTCCACCTGGATCATGAAATACGAACCAAAGGGCAGCGTGCCCGAACCGGGTACGCAGCTCATGGCCGCGTCAACCGTGTGTTCCACTCCGCCGGACCAGGGCTGGCACTCGGCGCCGGTCATCAGCACGTCGTCGATATACCAGCCTTCGTCAGCCACCGAGGTGTCGGTGGCCAGACGGAAGCGGACGTTGGCCGTGGTGCCTGCATAAGCCGCAAGATCCACCACCACCTGGCTCATGGCGCTGTTGGTCCCGGACCAGGCACTGCGCCCGCCCAGCGGGTTGCTGAACGAGGTGGAAATGATGGAGGTGTAGCCGCCGGTGGTGATGTCCGGACCGAGATCGGCCCAGCTCGAACCGCCATCGGTGGAGATCTCGATCACACAGCCGTCGTAGCTGCTTTCCATGTTGAAGTAGTGCCAGATGGTGAACTCGGAGAGGTTGGTCACCGACAGCGCCGGGGTGACCAGGAAGACGTCTTTCACTGTCGACAGGTCGGCGGCGAACCAGGCGTTGCCCGGGCTGTGGGCGCTGGCAGTTTCGATGATCGCCCAGTCGTCGGTGCCCTGGTCGGCGTAATGGGTCCAGCTTCCCTCGCCACTCTCCATGTCATCCTCGAAGAAGAGGCCGGTGCCCCCCACCTGGACATAGAGGGTATCGGTGGCCGCCCCCTGGTCACTGGCGATGTTCACGTCGAAGCTCAACTGCTGTCCGCAGGGGGTGGAGAGGTCAACACTGAAGCGGAAATGCGGACTGAGGCTCAGCGCCGTGTTTCCGGCGGGTATATCGGGATAGTCCGCGACGCCGTCGAGTACGGTGACATAACCCGGATCGTTGCTGACCAGGGTCACCGAAACGTTGGAGGTATTCACAGCCCCGATGTTTTCGATGGTCAACTCCACAAAGGCCGTCTCACCCATGTCCACGTCGCCATCATTGTTGCCGTCAGGAGCGTCGATCACGGTCTGACCGTAGAGGGCCATCTGCGCCGCCTCCACGGTGGTGCTGAAGAAGGAATCCCAGGTATCGCTGCCGTCGGTGGCGCTCACCGTGAACTGGATCACCTCGCCGTGGGGGCAGCTGCCCAGCACCTCGAAGACCAGCGAATCGGCATTGCTCCTGGTCTCGTTGGGCGCGAAGTCACCATAGACCGCACCGTTGTCGAGGAAATTGATGTGCGGGCTGACGCTGGTCACCGTGGCGCCCACCCCGTAGGCGGTGTCCACACCGTAGTTCCGCAGGTCGAGGGCCAGTTCCACCGTCTCCCCCGGGGTGGCGATGCCATCACCGTTGCCGCTGGAAAAACCGCTGTTGTCGTCATCGAGCAGGTGGCTGACGTAGGAGACGAAGGGGCCCTCCTGGGGGATCACCTCCACGCTGGCCTGGTAGCGGTACGCGTTGGCTTTGGTCACCGTCACCGTCATGTTCGGCATGCCGGGCAGCTGCCCGGGGAGGGAGACCATCACCGGGAACCCGGTGCCGTCGGCCACGCCAAGGATCTCGCCGTCGCGGGTCAGGGCGATGAGCGAACCGGCCGGTGCAGTGATCGTGAAATGTGGTGCCATGGCAAAGAGCACACCCGGATGGGTGACGTTCATCGTGGTGGGAACTTCGGAGAAGAGGGTCAGGAAGGGGTCCGAGTGGTGGTGGAAGAGGTCGTAGGTGATCTCCTTGTCGCTGGGGTTGTAGGGCCAGTTGGAGGCCTGGAGGTAGTATTTTCCGCTGGCGTTGGCAAAGGCCGGGCGCAGGTCATCGGCGCCGGTGGCCCGGCCCACAGTGGGATAGCCGGGATCAAAGGCGGGCCACATGGAGTCGTAGAGACCGAAGATATAGGTGTCGTTGACAAAGGAGTAGGAAACCTGGGTGGCCGCGGTCAGACCGAGAGCGCCGCCGGGCATGCGGTGGAACACTTCGGCAAAGGTCTCGCTGGAATAGTCGAACCTGCCGGTGAGGCAGTTGATGGAGAAGACCCAGGGCAGCATGGTGTTGGAGAGGCCGCCAAGATCAGTGGTCCCGTAATCCGGCTCGCCCCAGCCACCTTCGTAGCCGTGGTCCCGGTGCTGGAGGATGAATGCCCCGGATTCGATGGCGGAGTTGATCCCGGCCGGCGAACCGCTGTTCCAGTCGATCTCCGCCGGGATGGTGGCGGGGATGTAGTCCAGCCCGGTGGGACCGAAATAGTCCACCACCATCTGCGTGTTGGCGTTGCTCGACCAGGCATCACCGGCGGAAGGACTGCCCGAGTAAACGTTGTACTGGCGAACCGGGCTCATGCCCAGCTCGTTCTCCCAGAACCCGTGAATCACCTCGGTGCAGAGCTGGAACCAGCGCTCGGTCTGGAAGCCACAGGCCACGATGGGGTTGTTGTAGAAGTTCGCGGCGGTGGGCGGGTTCTCTTCGTAGTCGATATATTTGTTGATCATGATCGCCAGCTCGGCCGCGTTGCGGGCGGTGATCCTGGCATTGATCAGGTCCGGCAGGTGATCACCGTCGATATCGGCGAAGGCGTTGTCGGTGATAAAGGTTCCGGAATAGGGGTGGGGCTGGCTGGGGCTGGTGATGCCGCCGGGCTGCCCTTCAGCTGCGAAATCCCCGAGCAGCAGGAAGGCCACCGGCGCGGTGGACCAGCTGCTGTATGCATTGTCGATGAATGTCTCGATGGCCGAAATGGTGTTGCCACCTATTTCGGTCACCGTGTAGACCTGGGAGGAGATCCCCTGTTCCATACGGAAGTCGGCAACGGTCTGCCCCCAGGTGATGAAGTCGGTGTCGTCGGGAACGATGATGATGTATTCCACGCCGTCGCGGCCTGAATAGTCCCGCGAGGAATAATCCACCCGGGGCAGCCGGTCGAAGTTGGCCAATTGGCGCTGAAGGATCGGATCCCAGTGGCGGGAACGCAGGCGCTCGGTGCCGAAAGCGGCCGGCTGGTCGCCCACAAAGGTGATCCGGATACGCAGGTCGGTGATGACGGTCAGTTCGGTGGTGGACGGATCCCAGGAGAAGGGCGTGATCCCCACCAGGCAGGTGTTCACCCCGCGCAGCTGCCGCGGTGCGGAGAGCTGTACCGCCTCCTTGGGCCAGGAATTGTTCCCCTGGTAGATGTCCGGATTTTTCTCCGGCAGCGGGGCCGTCTTCTCCACGTCGAAGGGCAGTCTGGCCGAGGGGAGTACATGGATTCCGGGGAACGCGCGGGTGCGCTGGTCAAGGATCTCCACCCGTGCCCTGGCGCCGTTGGGCAACGCCACGTAGCGAGCGCTGCCGGGCAGGTTCGGCTCACCCGGATTGGTGGGCAGAATAACGCCGGGAATGGTGACCCGGGTGAACGGCTCGCCGCGCACCGCCACCGGGGACAGGGTCATCGAGGAGAGGGAGTAAACCAGTTCCAGCCCGTCGTCTCCACTGTACACCACGGTGAATCCCGCCTCACCCCAGGCGTTGTCAAAGGTGACCGTACGGTTCGCGGGCTCAACAGCCGCTGCCGGAAGGGCGGTGAGCAGGACGAGACAGGCCAGGGCACAGGACTTCCACCAGGAACTCATGACAGGGAACCTCCGATGATGGTGATGATGAAAAATCAACTTTTCTTTGTTGCTTTTATGACCTGAGCTATGACAGTGCCGGGCGATGATCCCGGCGGTTCACCCGACCTGGATCGGGCTGCATTCTGTGGAGAAATTGCTTGGTGGCACGGTATGTGAAGCCTGAGGCAACTTCAAATCAAAACGCTCTTCCTTGAATATAAGGTAAATCCAAGAAAATTCAAGGGGAATTGGACTATTTCAGCAGGGTGTTCAGGGGCGGCAGGTGCGGCAGGGCGTGCATCCGCGTTTCTCTGCCGAGGCCACGGACAGGGTTTTGGTCTTGTGCCCTTCCAGGTGCCGGCACCCGCGGCGATGGTATCGTGAGCCGTTGGCGGTGACCAGCACCTTTTCCGCCGAGCGGGTGGGTCCGCCGGACCAGAGGCCCACGCCCCGGGCCCGGGCGGCCTGCTCGGCTTCCACGTAGTCGTCATACAGCGGATGGGGCCATGACCTGGTGGCCCGAGCCAGCCCCTCCCGGAGCAGCTCGAGATTGAGGCAGACCGGCTCCCGACGGCCCAGGCCGTCGAGACGGTCGACCCAGACATAGGCCAGCACCCGGTCGTATTTGTCCCGCTGTGCGCCGCGGATGGAATCCCCCTCGTGGTAGCGCAGTTCCACCGTCCGTGCCGAGACCAGCGAGATGGCCAGGCCCATGGCCTCCCGGCCAAAGGGTTCCTCACCTCGATCGGGGTGGTGGACTTCGGGGGCATCCACACCGAGGAGACGTACCCGCTCACCGCCTTCCAGGCGGATGGTGTCGCCGTCGTAAACCCATTCGCAACGGTGGGTGTCGGCCGGGGAGGCCGTGGGGACCGCCAGGAGCAGCACAATCAGCATTACCGGCGGCAGGCACCGGCATCGGGAAAAAGTTCCGAGGGACACGTGTTTATCCAACCTTGGACTTGGCCCGCATCAGCACCATCGCCGCCGGGATCAGGCCGGCATTGGCCAGCAGCATGAATGGTTCCAGACGGGTCCAACTGAATCGCACCGAAAAACCGCGGGCCACGTTCTCCGGGGTCAGCGGGGTAAAAATCTGCCGGCCCACCGAGGGCTCGCGGCTTCCCCGGACAAAATACAGGCCGCTGCCCTTGTGCAGGAAGCGGTGCACCCGCCGGGAGAACTCGGACCACTGCTCGAGGGGAATGTTGTGCAGGCAGCCACGGTCGATCACCGCGTCCACATTGGTCCGCGGGACCATGGGTGAGAAGATATCCACTCGCTGGAAGGTGACCCGGGCCCCGGCCTCTCGCGCCGCCGTCCGGGCCAGATCGATGGCGGTCTGGGAGATGTCCCAGCCGATGACCGAGACCCCGGCCCCGGCAAGATAGATCGAATCGGTGCCCGCACCACACCCCACCTCCAGAACCCGGTCCCCGGGCTTGATCAGGCCGCAACTGACCATAGCCACCAGTTCGGGGCTGGGATGGTCGTAATGCCATTTTTCGAGGTAGGCGCCGCTGCGGTAGGCCTCCAGCCAGTGTTCGGCGGAGCGGTCGTTGCTGTTCCCGTGGTTCTGGGAAGAGTTCATCTCGGGTCTGCACCTCCAGAAAGCAAAACCTTTGATAGCACAGAGGCCGCTCGGGACGCAAGCAAGGGGAGCGGGCAGCGTTGCCAAGGCCCGGTCAAAGTGCTATTCTGCCGGTTCCGAAGCAGAGTAGGAAAGCCGTGAAAGGCTTGATATCAGGGTCTTTCCAGCATTCCGAAGAAGGGGCGTCATGAGCAGGGTCTGGGAGAGCGTCAAAGAGGTCGTCGTCCACCGGTTGACCCCGCCCTTCCTGGTCAAGAGCTTTGCCGGGCCCTACGTTGCGGGCGACAGCATTGAGTCCGCGCTTGAGACCGCCCGGGTGCTCCACAGCTCCCGCGGAGTCCTGGGCACCATGGATATCCTGGGTGAGGAGGTGCGAACACCCGGTGAAGTGGCCAAGCAGGTGGACCTCTACCTCCGGCTGGTGGAACGCCTCGAAGCGCCCATGGGAAGCACCATCTCGCTCAAACCGTCGGCCATGGGTCTGGAACTGGACGAGAATCTCGCCCTCGAGAACATCGGCAGGATCGTGGCTGCGGCCGCCCGGGCCGGCGTGGGGACCACCATCGACATGGAGGACCACCGTCTGACATCGGCCACGCTGAAATTACACCGGCGCCTGCGGGAGCAGTATTCCGCCGACCAGTTGGGAACCGTCCTGCAGTCGAGGCTTTTTCGCACGGCGGCGGACATCGATGACCTCTCGGATCTCCCATCCCGGATCAGATTGGTCATCGGCATTTACAAGGAACCGGCCGAGGTGGCCCACACCAGGAAGCGGGATATCAAGGAGAACTACCTTGTCCTGTTGCGCAAACTGATCGAGGGCGAACACCGGGTGGAGATAGCGACCCACGACGAGAACCTGCTCGAGCGCAGCCGGCAGATCCTGGAGGAATTCCAGGTGCCACGATCGAGCTACGAGATCCAGATGCTGCTCGGCGTACCGCGGGAGCCGCTGCAGCAGCGGCTGGTGAGCGAAGGTCACGTCGTTCGGCTCTACATTCCATTCGCCGACAACTGGACAGACGCCATCGCCTACTTGAAGCGCCGGATGGTGGAGAACCCGAGCATGGCCGGCATGGTGCTGAAGAACCTGTTCAGCCCCGGCGGCAACGGAGCCAGCAGATGAACCAGGATTCGAAGAACGAGGGTGGAAGCGGCAAACAGGGGTCCGGCAACGGACGCGGCGGCAACCGCCAAAGAAAGCCGGGAGCCCAGCCACAGGCGTCGGGACAGGACCGGCAGAAGAAGAAACGGGGCCGGCCCCGCAACGTGCAGGGCCGCAATCCGGAACAGAAAGACACACCCCAGTCCGGGGACAACCAGGGCGAACGGTCTGATCGGCGCCGGCACCGGCGGCCCCGCGACCGGCATCGGGGACCGGGTGGCGGCAAACCGGCCCGTGACGCCAACACCACCGGACAGCAGCAACGACCCGCCGACCAGTCCGGAGCGAAGCAGCCCAAACAGGACGCTCGCCCGGACCGCCCGCGGAATACCAAACGCCGGATCTGGCTCGAAACCGTGGGCCGGGACACCAGCCCCTGGTTCACCGCCCGGGCGGAGGGGGGCCGGCCGTTGCGGTTCACCGCCCTCTTCGGCAGCAAGTCATGGGATCCGCTGGTCAAAACTCCGCCACGGGAGTTGTGCAGCGGGACCTGGGTCAAAACCGCAAGGCTGGAACAGGTCCACGGCTCAGAGATCCACCTGCTGGGCTCCCTGGCCCACGCCGGCACCTTCCCCCGTGAGGGAGACGCCCTGGTGACCCGCACACCGGGCCTGGCCCTGGTGATCGCCACCGCCGACTGCGTACCGGTGCTGCTGGCCGACCGCCGGGGAACCACGGTGGCCGCGGTGCACGCCGGTTGGCGCGGAATCGCCGCCGGGCTGCCGGGTAAGGTTGTCCAGCGGATGGCCGAGGCCTTCCAGATTCAGGCCGGCCGCTTCCTCGCTTTTATCGGCCCCTCGATTTCCTGCCAGGGCTACCGGGTGGGTGATGATGTGGTCCAGAAAGTGGCCGCCGCGCTGCCCGAGAACGGCCTGGAGGGGGTGCTGCACCAGGAGAGTGACGGACCGCACCTCGATCTGGCGGCGGCGGTGCGCGCCCAGCTGCTGGCCGCCGGACTGCACGAACGGTCGATCTTTGGCGGACTGCCATCCACCGACGGACCGGAAGGGATGTTCCACTCGCACCGCCAATCCGGCGGCACCGCCGGCCGGATGCACTCGATGATCTACCTCGACGCCGTCGAGGAGGAGGACCAGCCCCCGGGGGAAAATACGCCGGAGGAGAACGACGACCAGCCGACTGAATTCAAGCGGCGCCCGCCGCGGAGGGTGCGTTGAAGTTCGGAACCCGGCGGTTGGCTCGGGGCCGCCTGATCGTCCTCGAAGGAATCGACGGCTCAGGGAAATCCACCCTTGCCGCCTGGCTGTCCCAACGGTTGCGCGACGCCGGCAACGACACCGTACTTCGCCGTGAGCCCACCGACGGCCCGGCGGGTCAGGAACTGCGGCGGATCATCAGCGAAGGCCGCAAGGGCATTGCCCCGGAGGCCGAGACGGCGCTGTTCATCGAGGACCGCCGCCAGCATGTGGCGTCCGGCATCGGTCCCGACCTGGAGGCCGGGCGGGTGGTCGTCCTCGACCGCTACTACCTCTCCACCGCCGCCTACCAGGGTGCGCTGGGCATGGACCTTGAGGAGATCATGGCCCGGAACGAGTCCTTCGCCCCGCAGCCCGACCTGGCCTTTCTCTTCGACCTGCCGGTTTCCACTGCCCTCCAACGGATCACTTTCGGCCGTGGGGGTCAACGGTCGGCCTTCGAGAAGGAAGCCTACCTGGAGCAGGTTCGCCGGCTGTTCCTCGACATCCGGCGGCCCTGGTTCCGCCGCATCGATGCCGATCGGCCACAGCCGGAACTGCAGGAAACAGTCCTCTCCATCCTGCGTGAAGAACTTCCCGATCTGTTCATTGAGATGTGAGGCTAGCCGGTGGCGGTCAACGCGGCACCGGCCATGTTGGCCAGGATGGAACAGAAGTCCACTTCCCAGGGGCTGAAGCTGCCCCGGCCACGCGAGGTGGAAACGCAGAGCAGGCCCACGATGCCGCCGTTGCGGCACACCGGCACGCTGAGTGACGAGTTCCCGGCGCCGTCCCGCACCGATCGGCCGAGGGTGCCGCCGTTCTCCACCACGGTTCCGGTTCCCCTGGTCAGCGATTCGAGGATTGCCGGATATTCCTTCAGCGCCGCAACCAGCTGTTCGTCCCGGCCAGAGGAAGAGGTGAAGGCAGACAGGCCCTCCCGGGTCAGGCGGTAATTGATGACAAATCGCGCGCAGTCCACATCGATGTGTTCGCTGAGGGTTTCGAGAATTGCCTGAAGTTTGCGGCCGGTGGCCATCTGGCCCAGGATCATACTCGACAGATCATCGAGCACACCGAGCACGCCTGACGGCGCGACGACATCCAGCGAGAACGCTGTGGAAACGGTTGCGGCTCTTTTCACACCCATGATCAATCCTCTCAGGATCACTGCCATGCTCATTCGCAGAGTCCCCTTATGAATCGGCATCATGGGCAGCGACATTAAACAGGAAATTCGCCGAAAAACCAGCCGTGGCCATGTGGCTTCCGGGGTTGCGGAGGAGGGCGGGTTGCGGGAGGTCAGTCGGGGATCACCTGGATCTCGGGGGGCGGTGTGGTGTTCGTCTGTGAACCCACCGAGGTGCCGCAGACCTGGCAGCTGTAGTCGTAGAGGTCGCCGCCGGGGAGAACCAGCAGCAGCCGGCGGCGCACCGGCTGAGCCTGCCGGCAGGTGGGGCAGAAAAGGCTCGACGCCTCGAAATCATCGAATTGCCGACCGGGCTGTCCCTGCGGGTATTCAGGGTATCCGCGCATGGCACACCTCCTCTCATCCGACCCGGTTGCCGGTGCCGAAGCCGGTGCGGGTTATCCGCAGCCGGTTCACCTCGGCCGGTTCCAGGCCAAAAATCTCGCCCAACGCCAGCCGCCAGCCGGCCACCGGCGCCTCGCCGGTGTTGAGCCTCAGCCGGAACAACAGGTCGGGCTGATTCTCGCCGTCAGGCTGCTCCAGCTGCAGGACGTCCTGCTTCAGGTCCACCGAACGGGGCTTGCCCGATTTGCCCACCGATTCCGCAGGCCAGGTCTGCCGCTCCTGAAACCGTTCCAGCGCCCCGGCAACCTCGTCCGCGTCGCGCAGCGGCCGCTCCCCTCCTGCCGATGTGGGAAAAACCACATGGTAGTCGGCGCTGACCAGTTTGCCGAACAGCGATACCCAGCGGCCGGGGAGGCGCTCCACGGCCCGCACCCGCAGCCCCTCGGGCAGAGCCCGGTTGATCTCCCGCCGGTGGGTCTCCGGATCCAGGGGCTCGATGAAACGGCCCTCGAAGAACTCGGCCAGGCCGGAATGGCCCAGGGGCAGCGGCGGCCCGTAGGAAAACCGCGGTCTGGGGGAAAACCCCTTGGAGTAGTCGGGTCGCAGGCCGGCGGCCCGCACCCCCCGCTCGAAGGCACGAATCAGGTCGAGGTGGGAGATGAGCACCGCCGGCCCTTCCTTGCTGAAGGTGAAGCGGTAAAGCAGCGGATCGCGCTGCTCGTTCTCGGAATCTGTCCGCACCGCCGGGATCGCCGCCGTGGCCTCGGCCCCGCCGGTTGGCGCCATCACCGCCGGCCCCTCCCCCTCTATCTCCCAGCGCAGGAAATCGCACTCATCCTTGCTCAGCCCGCAGCCGGTGCAGCCCGAGGTGCGGCAGTCCGGGGTCTCCTCCTCGGCCAAAGCCCGCTGCCACTCCTTGACCAGAAACGACCGCCGCAGACCGGTGTGGATAAAGTCCCAGGGCAGGGTGGCCTCGGGATCCCGCTGAGCGGTCTCCTTCTCCGGATCGAGACCGGCCTCGGCAAACGCCTCGGCCCAGATCGCCGGCGAGCAGTTTTCACTCCAGCTCTCCAGTTTGAGCCCCTTGCTCCAGGCCAGTTCCAGGGCCCGCCCGACACTCCGTCCCCCGCGGGCCAGTACCGCTTCGATCAGGGCCAGGTCCGGCTCGTGCCACTTGACCGTGATGCCGGGAATCCGCGACAACCGCTCACGCAATTTCGAAAGATGGCGGTTCAGTTGTTCAACCGGTCCGAATGCCGCCCACTGAAACGGTGTGTGGGGTTTGGGCACGAAGGGCGAGAGACTGATATTAGCGCGGCTCGGCCGGCCTTTGCCCCGGCGCCCCAGACGCGACACCTCCTGGGCGAGATCGATGATCCCCTCCAGGTCCTCCTCCCGCTCCCCGGGCAGCCCGATCATGAAATAGAGCTTCACCAGCTTCCAGCCCTCGGCATAGACGGTGGAAACAGTTTCCAGCAACTCCTCCCGGCTGAGGTTCTTGTTGATCACCCGCCGCAGCCGCTCGGTGCCCGCCTCGGGGGCGAAGGTGAAGCCGCTCTTGCGCACTGCCTTGACCATCCGGACCAGCTCGGGGCTCAGCTTGTCGGCACGCAGCGAAGGGAGGGAGACCGAGACCCGGCGGCAAGCCATCCGGCTGTTCAGCTTCCCGATGATCTCCTCGATCCGGCTGTGGTCCGAACTGGAGAGCGACACCAGCCCCACCTCTTCCCAGCCGCTGGCCTCGATGCCCTGCTGGGCCGCCTCCACCACCTGGTCCGGGTCCCGTTCGCGCACCGGGCGGTAGATGTAGCCGGCACTGCAGAAACGGCAGCCGCGGCTGCAGCCGCGCATGATCTCCAGGGCCAGGCGGTCCTGGACGATGCCGGTCACCGGCACCAGCGGCCGGGCAGGGATGTGTTCCGGCGACAGTTCGGCGAGCAGGCGGCGCTCCACCCCGTCCGGTGAGGGGATCGAAGGGACGTAGACACCGGTCACTTTCGTTGCCGCCTCGAGAAAACGGCCGCGGTTTCCCTCGCGCACCGGTCCCATTGACCGGGCCAGTTCCGCCAGCTCGGGCAGCCCCTCCTCCCCGTCACCAATGAAGAAAAGATCGATAAAATCGGCCAGGGGCTCCGGGTTCCAGGCGCAGGGGCCGCCGGCCAGTACCACCGGCCCCTCCGGGCCGCGCTCCGCCGAATGCAGCGGCAACCCGGCCAGGTCGATCAGGTTGAGCACCGTGGTGTAGGTCAGTTCGCTCTGCAGCGAGAAGCCCACCAGGTCGAAGTCACGCACCGGGATGCGGCTGAAGTGGCCCAGCAGCGGGACACCGGCCGCCCGCATCTCCCGTTCCATGTCGGTCCAGGGTGAAAAGACAATGTCGACAAAGATGCCGTCCCGCTGCTCCAGCACGTGGCGCAGGACACGCAGCCCGAGGTGCGACATGCCGATCTCGTAAGTGTCGGGAAAGACCAGCGCCACCCGCACCTGGCCCGGACCGGGCTGAGTGTTTTCAGGGGCACCCTGTTCGCCGGCCACGTAACGGGCCGGTTTCTGCACCCGGGTCAACAGCTCTGCGAATTTATCAGCGTGGGTACGGTCCATGGGATCACCAGGAAAAGGAAACATCGACTGTCAGGCGAGCGAGGATTGTAGCACAGGTTATTTCTTTCCGGGATCTTTCAGTGAGGCATGAGAAGTGGTTTCAAAACCTTGGCTGTGGTCCAAGGGAAAGGCAACGCAGCCATTGGGCCTCGGACGAGGTTTTGAGGCCGCTTCTAGGCAGACTGGGGTTCCTGCTTGAGATAAGGGCAACGGGTCAGAGTCAACGGGCAGTTCTCGAACCCGTCATCAGGGGCGGCAGACCAGTCGTTGCCGCTGAGGCAGGCACCGTCCATCCCCTCTTCCAGGGCCGCCTTGCAGAGCAGGCAGTCCGCACAGTCCGGGCCGGCGCAATTGCCGCTGCTTTCACCGTCAAGGCTGCCGTGCCGACTCTCCGGCTGGACCCTCTGCGTGACCGCACCCGGCAGGGTATGGCAGACACCACTGAAGTCGCCGGTGCTGGTCACCGAATAGCGGCGCATTTCCTCGGTGGCATACATGAAGGGCCGGTGCTCGTCGAAGCGGTCGCGGAAGACCACCTGGCGCACGGCCTGACGCGCTTCCTCATCGGGGGGGAGCAGACTGATACAGTCGAACATGGTGGCCCGCACTTTTCCGGGCCGTCCCAGCTGCATCAGCTCCTTGAGGAAATGAGGAATCTCGGGATAGAAATCCTCTTCCTCGGGAACCATGGAGGAGTCATTGGCCGACCGGTCCCAGACCAGGCGCAGGGCGCCGCCGGGACAACCTTCCACACAGAAGCCGCAACCGGAACAAGCGTCGCCACCGCCGATCATGGTCCCGCCGGCGCTGCGACGGATACAATCCCGCAGGCAACCGTCAACACAGACCCTGCAGTCGGTGCATCGCATTCTGTTCCAGAAGAGTCTGAACATCGCCGGCCCCCTGTCGCACGGGTTCCCTGCGGACCCCCGGCATTCAATTACACAACCCACGCCTTGGGAGAGAGCAACGATGATGCCAGCGCTACGGAAAGAGCCGCTTTCGTTCAAATAGCTTCTTTTCAACAGCTAAAAGAGACGTTGGGTGGGGCAGGGAGTAGTGGGCGGAGCAGGGGGATCGACAAGAACTTGACTTTGGTTACAGGAGTGTACACTTTCGGGGTGAATGACAGGAATGACGGGATGCCCGGGCGGTGGAATGGATGGTACGCAAGAAAGGCAGGGTGGGAATCACCCTGCCTTTTGCAGTTCAACGGTGGGGACCGTCTCTATTGCGGTGCGGTGATGCACTCCACCGGGCAGACTTCGGCGCAAGCGCCGCAGTCGGTGCACTGTTCAGCGTTGATGATAAAAATCGGATCCCCTTCGCTGATGGCCTCTTCCGGGCACTCGGCCTCGCAGGCCGCACAGGCGATGCATTCTTCGGTAATGACGTGTGCCATTGGTATTCCTCCGGACGTGATCTGAACGTCCACCGCCACAACCAGCCGCAGGCGGCGAACCATCTAAATCATTGAAAACAAATAATGTTAACGCCTATTCAATTGAAAGACCCCGAATTATATGTGCTTTCCCCGCCCCATTGCAAGTCTTTTTTGGCCGGAGCACTCACTCCGGAAAACTCTATGGGTCGATGACGAATTGTTCCTCCAATTCCAGGCTCACCCCACGATTGTTGTCGTTCACGGTTGCCTGCACCCGGTAGGTGCCGCCGGGATCGCCGGGCTCGATGACGATCTGGATATACCCGTCGCCCAGTTGGAGAGCCTCCGGCGCCAAACGCAATCCCCGCTCATCGTCGTCCACCCCGTCAAGTCCCGGAACCCTGCCGTAGAGGGAGCCATCGGGCCTCCACACCTGGATGTCATAGGTCACATCCATCTTTCCATCTTTGCCCACCAGCGGGTTTTGAAACAGAACCGTGGTCTCGATGGGTTTGCCGCGGCGGGTTTTGGCGGCAGGGAGCAGCGCGGGAGCTTCCGGCGTCTGCATCTCCTTGAAAAACGCTTCGGAATCGGGAACCAGCCAGAGTTGGGCCCTGAAGCCATCTTTTGATTTTTCGCCGTCGGCAAAACCCAGGGATGCCAGAATCCCCCTGGCGGCAACCCGGAGAGGAACCGTGCCCCGTTGCTCCGCCTCTTCGAGAAAATGGCGCACCCCGCGGTTCGTGCGGGCATGCTCGAGGAAGCCCGTCCTCGCGGCCTCACCGGCAGGCAGGGAATGGCCCAGCAGAGGTTCGGCGATTTTCAGCAGATACCATGGCGATCCGGTTGCTTCATAACAGGCCCAGAGAAGGTCAAGGCTCTCGGCCGATTCAACCTTATTTTCCAGAATGGCCACGTCACACTGCGAATCAGCGGCACGGGCCATGGCCGCCACCAGAAGCAGTGACAGGAGAATGGCCGGACAGAAGACAGCAACCAGCTTTTTCATCAAATCCCCCGATATGACGGACGGTGGTACTAGCCCGGCGGCCAGCCGAGGCTCCTGCCACCGAGGAGGTGGAAGTGGATGTGGAAAACCGTTTGCCCCGCGGACTCGAGGCAGTTGGCCACCAGGCGGTAGCCTCGGTCGTCCAGCCCCTTTTCCCGGGCGATGTTCCGCGCCGCCACCAGAATCTTGCCGGCGATGGCCTCCTTGTCCTCGTCCAGTTCGTCGAGGGTGGCGATGTGCTCGCGGGGGATGACCAGGGTGTGCGTGGGAGCCTGGGGATTGATGTCCTCGAAGGCCAGCACATGGTCATCCTGGTAGATCACGTTAGCCGGGATCTCCCCGGCCACGATCTTGCAGAAGAGGCAGTCTGTGGCCATGATGTTCCTCCCTTCCCTCAGGGTCAGGTGATCCGTTCGATGTCGGCGCCCAGGGAGCCGAGCTTCTCTTCCAGCTTCTCGTAGCCGCGGTCCAGGTGGTAGATCCTGTCGATCAGCGTCTCACCACTGGCGGCCAGTCCGGCCACCACCAGTGAAGCACTGGCCCGGATGTCGGTGGCCATCACCTGGGCGCCGTTCAGTTGTGTCGGCCCCTCCACCACCGCGGTGCGGCCGCTGTCCCGGATACTGGCCCCCAGGCGGCGGAGTTCCGCCACGTGCATGAAGCGGTTTTCGAAGACAGACTCGGTGATTACGCTGGCCCCTTTGGCCTGGGTCATCAGAGCCATGTACTGGGCCTGGACATCGGTGGGGAAACCGGGGAAGGGACTGGTCTCCATGTCCCGGCCGTTGAGCTCGCTGCCGCCGGTGACGGTGATCGCCTGCTCACCGGTCTCCAGGGCCACCCCGGCGTTCTGCAGCAGTTCCAGCAGGGCGGGCAGCAGCTCGGGACCGCAGCCCTCCACCCGCACCCGGCCGCCGGCCATGGCCCCGGCGATGACGTAGGTGGCGGCCTCGATCCGATCGGGGATCACCCGGTGGTCAGCCCCGCCCATTTGCTGTACACCATGCACGGTGAGGGTGGCGGTCCCCTCCCCCTCGATGTTGCAGCCCATGGCCCCCAGCAATCGCACCAGGTCAGAGATCTCCGGTTCGCGGGCCGCGTTGCGGATCACCGATTTTCCGTCGGCCAGCGAGGCGGCCATCAGCAGGTTCTCGGTGCCGGTGACCGTGGGCTTGTCGAGAAAGATCTCGGTGCCGAAGAGCTGCGGCGCCGACGTCTCGATGTACCCCTGGTCGATGGCCACCCTGGCGCCCATCTTGCCCAGGCCGTAGAGGTGCAGGTCCACCGGCCGGGCGCCGATGGCGCAGCCGCCGGGCAGCGAGACCCGGGCACTGCCCCGCCGGGCCAGCAGCGGCCCGAGGCAGAGCACCGAGGCGCGCATGGTTTTCACCAGGTCGTAGGGCACCTCGCCGCTGCCGGCATCACCGCCGTTGGTAATGGAGATGGCCGAGTCGCTGTCGATCCACTCCACCGTCTTGCCCAGCATCTCCAGCAGGCGGATCATGGTCCGCACGTCACGGACGGTGGAGACATTGCGCAGCACCAGCGTCTGGTCGGTAAGCAGCGATGCCGCCATGGCCGGCAGCAGGGCGTTCTTGGCCCCGGAGACGTGGACCGTCCCGTTCAGTTCCTTTCCACCCCTGATCAGCAGCTTGTCCATGGATCGCCCTCTCCCCTAACTTCGAGTGAATGATTGAGGTGCGGATTATAATCGGCGCCCGGCCGATTGTCCAAACGACCGGGCGCCGTCAGCGTGTGGTAACATCGTATGCATGAAGCTTTTATATGTCATTCTCGCGGTTTTCACGGTGTCCGCGCTGGCGGTTCCCCTGCCGGCGGCCGATGGTGCGGATACTCCGGGGCATGATGCTGCCTCAAAGGACCACGTCAAGTTGTTCGAGAAGTGTGAACTGGATGGGCTGCTGGACTATGACATCTTTGCCAATGCCCTGGAATGTCTCGACGAGCTGGAATTCGACAATGAAAACCTGCTGACCATCATCGATTACACCAGGCCCTCCACCGAGAAGCGGCTGTTCGTCATCGACCTGGTAAACGGGCGGCTGTTGTTTCACACCCTGGTGGCCCACGGAAAAAACAGCGGCCTGAACATCGCCAAAATCTTTTCCAACACCAGCAACTCCCTGCAATCAAGCCTGGGCTTCTATACCACGGGTGAACCGTACCTCGGCAAGCATGGGTATTCGCTGCGCCTGGACGGGCTGGAGACGGGAATCAACGACCATGCCAGGGAGCGCGCCATCGTGATTCACGGCGCACCATACGTCAGCGAGGATTTTATCGAGGCTTATGGGCGACTGGGAAGAAGCTGGGGCTGTCCGGCATTGCCGACGCAGCTGGCCAGAAAGATCATCGAATTGATCAAAAACGGCAGTTGCCTCTACATCCATGCCGATGATGAGGACTATCTTGAATGTTCGGTACTGGCCGACTAACTCCCGGGAGTTATTTTATTGAATTTTTCAACCGAGACCTCTTCGACGTCGCGGTTCAGCTTTTGCAAAACTTTTTGATCCCGCTGGTAGATGTCGGGAAAAAAGAAGACCCCCTCCCCCTGGTACACGCCAACAGTCCAATAGAGCAGCAACACGTCGATGGGCTTCTCAAAATGAGCCCGGGTCGTTTTCTTTGACGCCAGGGTTTCCTCGATCTTCTTCCTGTCCCATGCCGTCCCCTGCAGCAGAACCTCCGCCAGGTCACCGGGGTTCTGGACCCGGATACAGCCATGGCTGAACGACCGGCTGGCCCGGCCGAAGAGACTTTTGGAAGGCGTGTCGTGGAGGTAGACCGCGTACTGGTTGGGGAAGATGAACTTCATCACACCCAGGGCATTGTCCGGGCCCGGTTCCTGGCGGATGGTATAGGGAAAGTTGTTGGCGGACAAAGCAGCGAAATTGACGGACGAGAACGGCACCACGGCGCCCGCCCGGTTGAGCAGCACCATATTGTTGTTCCGCAGGTAGTTGTGATCCTTTTTCACTTTTGACAGCATCTCGTTCATGGTGATCGAGCGGGGAACCGTCCAGGTGGGGTTGAACTCGATATACTTCAGCCTCGATTTGAACACCGGCGTTTTGTGGCGATCTGTTCCCACCTGGACATTCGCCCGGTGGGTGATGATTTCATCCTGGACCGCCCAGACCCGGAACCTGGCAATATTGACCACGACAAAATCGTCCGGCAGGTTGTGCGCCACCCACCTCGACCGTTCGAGGTTCACCCTGATCTGGGCGATCCTCTCCTGAACAGGGACGTTCAGCGCGGCAAAGGTCGCTTTCCCGATGACCCCATCCGCATCGAGACCATGCCGTGCCTGGAAGTCCCGGATATCATTCTCGAGGTTTTTGTCGTATAGCGCGCTCTCCATGCCGGCCCGGTCGGTGAGATCGCCGCTGCTTTCCAGTCTCGCCCTGATCGAGGGCAGACGGTTGTCGGACGCACCCGGCTTGATCAAGCCGCTTGCCGGGATGGCATGCCACCCCCCACTGCGGGCAACGGCCCGGAAATCCGTCAGCTTGTCCATCAGGATGGCATACCCGGGGATGTCCGGCCGCAATCCGTGCAGCACTCCGGAGACATTTTTCTCTGCGATGGCCCGAGCCAGCACTTCACCCCCGGCACCAGGCAGCTCGGCATGGTCATAGTTCCAGTGCACATCCAGATCGTTGGGGTCTACTTTTCCTTCCAGCAGGTGGTAACCGTACATCAAAACCGCATCGGTCATCAGCAGGTCGAATTTGGCCACCCACTGGTAGTCCGACGGCTCGATTGTGTCCAGCGCTTGCAGGCGGGCAACGATTCGGATCATCCCTTCCATATGGTAATCCTCAGGGATCAGTCCGTCCTCGTAAGAGGTTTTCAGCGCTGCAAAGGCGTCCCCCAGTGCATCGAAATCCTTCCAGGCCGGTGCATAGTCCAACCGCTCGTAAAATCGGGGGAGGATGGTGCGGGCGAAGATCTTCTCCCCCTCGATGGTTACCGGGGTACCGGCCGCCAGTTCTGCAGTGTAGGCCCGGATGTGCGTACGAATGTGGTCCTCATTCTGAAACACCAGGTCGTGCTGCTCCCGCTGGTGGTACACCTCCGCCCCGCCCCAGGTCACCGATGGAAAAAGGATCAGAAGAACGATGAATGCAACTGGCATGAATCTCATGGTGTTCGCAGCCTTTCGTGTTCAGCAGTCATGGATCAGGACTCACTATCGTCGCGTAGCGGCAGGCAGAGTACCCGGCGGTAGTCGGCAAGGTCTCTGACCCAGATCGGCTCGCCCCAGTCGCCGGTGTCGAGGGCGATCTTTTCCACGGTGCCCCACTGCCCGGCGCCCACCTCCATCAGCAGCCAGCCGCCGGGACGGAGCCAGGCAGCGGCCCCTTCGATGATCCGCCGCACCACATCGAGTCCATCCGGCCCACCGTCCAGGGCGGCCAATGGCTCGTGGTCCCGGACCTCGCAGTCCAGTTCCTTCAGTTCGGCCTCGCAGATATAGGGCGGATTGGCGGTGATCAGGTCAAAACAGGTTCGCGGCGGGCCCAGCGGTTGGAACAGGTCGCCCTGAAGCAGGCTGACCCGGTCGTTCAGGCCCAGGTGCTGAAGATTTTCCTCAGCCAGTGAGAGGGCATCGGCGCTGATGTCGGTTGCGGTGACCGCGGCCATGGGCCGTTCCCGGGCCAGCACGGCCGCCACGATACCGCTACCGGTGCAGAGGTCGAGCAGTTCGGCTTCAGCCTCCGCCGGCACCCTCGACAGCGCTGCCTCCACCAGGTGCTCGGTTTCAGGCCGGGGGACCAGCGCCCGCCCGTCGGCCCGGAATTCCAGGGACCAGAATTCCTGGGCACCGGTGATGTGCTGCAGCGGTTCGCCGGCAGCCCGCCTGGTCACCGCCGCCCGGAAGCGGTCCAGATCTCCGGCGTCCAGCAGCCGTTCCGGCTCGCGGAAGAAGAGTTCACTGTCACAGGAGAGAACGTGGGCCAGGAGGAGCCGGGCGTCCGCCGAGGACAATTCAGCACCTGCCTGTTGGAGGGCCTGGCGGATAGTGACCGGCCTGGAGTCGATCATCGCGGGTTCTCAGTCAGTGGCGCCGCTTTTGAGTTGCTCGGCCTGGTCGTGGGTGATCAGCGTGTCGATAAACTCGTCCAGGTCTCCGTCGAGCACCTGCTCGAGGCGGTGGACGGTGAGGTTCAGACGGTGGTCGGAGACCCGGTTCTGGGGGAAGTTGTAGGTGCGGATCTTCTCGCTGCGGTCACCGCTGCCCACCTGGCTGAGGCGGGTGGCGGACAGGGCCTTCTCCTGCTCCTTCATGGCAATGTCCTGCAGACGCGAACGGAGCACGCGGAGCGCCTTGGCCTTGTTCTTGTGCTGGGACTTCTCATCCTGGCAGGAGACCACCAGCCCGGTGGGCAGGTGGGTGATGCGGATTGCCGAGTAGGTGGTGTTCACCGACTGGCCACCGGGGCCCGAGGAACAGAAGCGGTCGATGCGCAGTTCGTTCTCGTTGATCTCCACATCCACTTCCTCGGCCTCGGGCATCACCGCCACGGTGATCGCCGAGGTGTGGATCCGGCCGCTGGCCTCGGTCTGGGGCACCCGCTGGACCCGGTGCACGCCGCTCTCGTACTTCAGCCGGCTGTAGACCTGCTCGCCTTCCACCAGCACCGCCACCTCTTTCATGCCGCCGATGCCGGTCTCGTTGGTGTACATCACCTCACGTTTCCAGCCGCGCCGCTCGGCGTAGCGGGAGTACATGCGGTAGATCTCGGCGGCAAAGAGCGCCGCCTCCTCGCCGCCAGTGCCGGCCCGGATCTCCAGCAACACGTTTTTCTCGTCGTTGGGGTCCTTGGGCAGGAGCAACACCTTGAGGTTGGCGGTGAACTCCTCTTTCTGCAGGCGCAGGGAGTCCAGCTCCTGGCGAGCCAACTCCCGCATCTCGGCGTCGCCCTCGTCGCCGCCCATCTCCTCGAGCATCTGCTTGGTGTCGGTCAGCTCGCCGTCCACACGGAGATACTCGCGGTAGCACTTCACTACCGGTTCCAGCTCCGCCCGTCTCCGGGTGGCCTTGAGATACTCCCCCCGGTTGCCCAGCAGCTCGGGGTCGCCCATCCGCGCGGTGAGCGCCTCAAAGGTTTTTTCCAGCTCCTGGAGCGTCTGCAGCATGGACATACCTTGCCGGAAAACTGCGGGGAGAGATCCGCGGTAGCGGGGAGATGGTGAAAAGCCGGCCGGGAGGGTCTAGTTCTCGGCGGGCTTTTCGCCCTTCTTGCCGTAGCGGCGCTCGAACTTCTCCACCATACCGGCGGAATCCACCAGCTTCTGCTTGCCGGTGAAGAAGGGGTGGCAGTTGGAGCAGATCTCCAGCCGGAGATTGTCCTTGGTGGATTTGGTGGTGAACTCCTCGCCGCAGGCGCAGGTCACCTTCACTTCTTTGTAATCGGGGTGAATTCCGTCTCTCATAACCAGTCCTCACATCGCGCATTCAAGGGAGACAGGATCGTCTCCGGTGATGAAGCGCCGATTATACTCTTCGTTACCAGCCGGTTCAACGATAAATTTCAGATCAGCCGAGGTCCTGCATCGCATTGAGGAAATCGGCGTTGCTCTTGGTCTTGCTCAGCTTATCCACCAGCAGCTCCAGGGCTTCCACCGAGGAGAGCGGGTTGAGCACCTTGCGCAGGACCCAGGTCCGGTTCAGCTCTTCCTTGGGCAGCAGCAGCTCTTCCTTGCGGGTGCCCGACTTGAGAATGTCGATGGCGGGGAAGATCCGGCGGTCCACCAGCTTGCGGTCGAGGTGGATTTCCATGTTACCGGTGCCCTTGAACTCCTCGAAGATCACGTCATCCATCCGGCTGCCGGTTTCCACCAGTGCCGTGGCCATGATGGTCAGGCTGCCGCCCTCTTCCACGTTCCGCGCCGCGCCGAAGAAACGCTTCGGTTTCTGCAGAGCGTTGGAGTCGACGCCGCCGGAGAGCACCTTGCCGCTGGGCGGGACGATGGTGTTGTAGGCCCGGGCCAGCCGGGTGATCGAGTCGAGCAGCACCACAACGTCCTTCTTGTGCTCCACCAGCCGCTTGGCCTTCTCGATGACCATCTCGGCCACCTGGACGTGACGCTGGGCCGGCTCGTCAAAGGTCGAGCTGATCACTTCGCCCTTCACCGAACGCTGCATGTCGGTAACTTCCTCGGGCCGCTCGTCGATCAGCAGCACGATCAGCACGCACTCGGGGTGGTTAACCTCCAGGCTGTGAGCCAGGGTCTGGAGCAGCATGGTCTTACCGGTGCGCGGGGCCGCCACGATCAGGCCGCGCTGGCCCTTGCCGATGGGCGTCATCAGGTCCATCACCCGGGCGGAGAGGTCATCCTGCGAGGTTTCCAGGGTGATCCGCTCCTCGGGATAGAGCGGAGTGAGGTTGTCGAAGAAGATCTTCTCCCGGGCCATGTCCGGGTGCTCGAAGTTCACCGCCTCGACCTTGATCAGGGCGAAGTAGCGCTCGCCCTCCTTGGGCGGCCGGATCTGGCCCGAAATGGTGTCGCCGGTCCGCAGGTCGAACTTGCGGATCTGGGACGGCGAAACATAGATGTCATCCGGCCCCGGCAGGTAGTTGTAGTCCGGGGCGCGGAGAAAGCCGAAGCCGTCGGGCAGCGTCTCCAGCACCCCCTCGGAAAAGATCAGACCGTTCTTGGCCGTCTGGGCCTCAAGGATCTTGAAGATCAGTTCCTGTTTCCTGATGCCCGTGGCGCCGGGGACGTCGAGGTCCTTGGCGATGGCCACCAGATTGGTGATGTTCATTTCCTTCAGTTCGGTGATGTCCATGTCATCCTCGTCTGTCTGTTTTGGCCGGGAGCCGAACGGCCCCGGCCGGGTGGTTGAATATATCGGTCAATCCGTCAAAGGTTTGTTTTCGTTAAACGGTCCCTCCCGCTTGCAGGGTTGCGAAACGTGAGTCCAATTCTTTCCACAGCTCGTCGCGCCCGGTGCCGTTTTTGGACGAGAACGGGATCACCGGAACGTCGAAGCCTTCCAGAAAGTCTTTCCTGATCTCCGCCGCAGCGCGCAGCACGCGGGAGCGGGAGAGTTTGTCCGACTTGGTCAGCACCACCAGGAAGCCCAGCTCGTTGTGTATCAGCCAGTCCCGCAACTGCCGGTCGGCCGCCGTAGGCTGGTGCCGGCAATCGAGGAGCAGCAGGGAGATCACCGGCCTTTTGTCCCTGGAGAGATACCCCTCCACCAGGATCTTCCACTTGCCCTGCTCCGTCTTCGAGACTTTGGCGTAGCCGTAGCCGGGCAGGTCGACAAAGTAACAGCGCTCGTTCACCAGGTAAAAGTGGGCCAGCCTGGTCTTGCCCGGCGTCTGGCTGGTGCGGGCCAGTTTCTTGCGGCGAAGCAACCCGTTGATCAGGCTCGACTTCCCCACGTTGCTCCGCCCCATGAATGCCGCTTCCGGCAATTCGTCCCGGATAAACCCTTGCTCCGGCGATGCGTAACTGCGGACCAGTGTGGCAGATATAATCTTCATTTCCCTGATTCAGGTGGATCGTCGGGACCCCGCTGCCCTGCAGCAAACACGCTTGTGAAAACGTGGGGCTAGTGGGCCACGGGCCCTTCGGAGGACGGTCGCTCCTTCTTCAGCGGGAGCGGCCGTTCGTCGCCGTTCTCGCCTACGGGTTCGTTGGGGTGTTCCTGGGAGACCAGGGCGAGGTCAACCACCTCGTCCATCGCCTCAACCAGAGAGATATCCAGTTCCCTGAGCACTTCTTCCGGGATGTCCTGGAGATGCTGCTCGTTGTCCTTGGGCAGGATGATGGTTTTCACGCCGGCCCGGTGGGCGGCCAGCAGCTTTTCCTTCACGCCGCCGATGGGCAGCACTTTTCCGCGGAGGGTGATCTCGCCGGTCATGGCCACGTCGCGACGCACCGGAACCTTCTTCAGCGCCGAAATCAGGGAAATGGCCATGGTGATACCGGCCGAGGGCCCGTCCTTGGGGATGGCCCCCTCGGGGACATGGATGTGCACGTCGTAGTGTTGATGGAAATCCGGATCGATACCCAGAAGCTCCGCCCTGGAGCGGACGTAGCTCATGGCCGCCCGGGCCGACTCCGTCATCACTTCGCCCAGTTTGCCGGTGATCGAAAGCTTACCCTTACCGGTCATCAACGTAGCCTCGGTGGTCAGCACCTCGCCGCCCACCTCGGTCCAGGCCAGGCCGTTGGCCAGGCCCACCTGACTCTTGTCTTCCAGAATGCTCTCCCGGAACTTTGGTACGCCGAGGAAGTCCCGTACCGCATCTGCGTCCACTTCCATACCGAACTCGCCCTTGGCCTGGACCACCTTGCGGGCGATTTTGCGCAGGATGTTGGCGATCTCACGTTCGAGGTTCCGCACCCCGGCTTCGCGGGTGTAGCGGTCGATGATGCGGTTGATGCCGCCGTCGGTGAAACTGATCCCCTTGTCGGTGAGGCCGTGGGCCTCCAGCTGCTTGATCACCAGGAACTGTTTGGCGATCTCCAGTTTTTCGTTGGCCGTGTACCCGGAAAGGTTGAGCACCTCCATCCGGTCCTTCAGCGCCGGCGGCACGGTGTGCATGATGTTGGCCGTGGCGATGAACATGACCATCGACAGGTCATACTCGGTGTCGAGGTAATGGTCGATGAAGGAGTTGTTCTGTTCCGGGTCGAGCACTTCCAGCAGGGCGGCCGACGGGTCGCCGCGGAAGTCCATGCTCATCTTGTCCACCTCGTCGAGGAGGAACACCGGGTTCCGCGCACCGGCCTTGCGCATCATCTGGATGATCTGGCCGGGGAAGGCCCCGATATAGGTCCGGCGGTGCCCCCGGATCTCGGCTTCGTCCCGGACGCCACCCAGGGAGAGGCGGACGAACTTGCGGCCGGTGGCCCGGGCCACCGACTTGGCCAGCGAGGTCTTGCCCACACCGGGCGGCCCCACCAGGCAGAGGATCGTTCCCCTGGTCTTCTTCACCAGCTGCCGCACGGCGAGGAACTCGAGGATTCGTTCCTTGACCTTGACCAGCCCGAAGTGGTCCTCGTCCAGCACCTCCTCGGCACGGTCGATATCCCGCAGTTCCCGGGTTTTCTTTTTCCAGGGCACAGCCAGCAGCCAGTCGAGGTAGTTGCGGGAAACGGTGGCCTCGGCCGACACCGGCGGCATGGCCTCCAGGCGTTTCAACTCCTGCAGCGCCTTCTCCCGTGCGTCCTTGGGCATCCCCACTTCATCGATTTTCTTCTGGTAGGTTTCGCCCTCGTCCTCTTTGCCCTCGCCGCGGCCCAGCTCTTTCTGGATCGCCTTCAACTTCTCGTTGAGGTAGTACTCCTTCTGGGCCTTTTCCATCTGCCGTTTCACCCGGCCGTCGATCTTGCGGTCCACCTTGTGCTTGCCGATCTCCTGGCCCAGCATCTCGGTGACCAGCCCCAGCCGCTTGCCGGGGTCGAGGGTTTCCAGCAGTTCCTGCTTGGCCCCCACGTCGAGGATCATGTTGGCGGCCAGGGTGTCGGCCAGCCGGCCCACGTTCTCGATACGCACCGCCGAGACGATGGCGTCACCGGGCAGCTTCTGGCTGATCTTGATGTACTTCTCGAAGCGGGAGATGGCCTGCTTCATCAGCTCGTCGAGTTCCGGGCCTTCCACCTCTTCGGCGGGCAGGATCCGGGTCAGTGCCTCGAGGTAGCCGGAGTCCTCGCGGACCTCCAGCATCCGCGCCCGCACCAGCCCCTCCATCAGCACCTTGATGTGACCGTTCTGCAGCTTGAGGCTCTGCACTACGCTGCCCACCACACCGGTTTCGTAAATGTCCTCGAACCCGGGGCGGGTCACCGAGGCATCCTTCTGCGCCGAGAGGAAGATACGTTTCTCCAGCAGGAGGGCGTTCTCCACCGCCTTGATGGAGTGTTCCCGGCCCACCACGAAGGGCATCATCATATGGGGAAAGATCACCACGTCCCGCAGCGGAATGAGGGGCAGGGTGACGTAATTTTCGAGATGTGATTTTCTGGAATCAGTCACGTGGCACCTCCAAGCGCCGACCTCCGTTTGAGGGGCTGGCGCCCGGCCTGTTGGTTAGATTCTGTATCCGATTGCTCCGGTCAGGGGTCATGTCGGGCACCGCCGCCATGGCTCATATATTTCGGCGGGTCCCGGCGACTGCAGCCGGTATTCTGGAGGCAAAAGGGCACTTCGGGCCGATGCTAGCCGGCCTTCTCGTAAATGAGTATCGGGCTTTCCTTGTTCACCACGGTTTCCCGGGTGATGACGCATTCGGTCACGCCGGTCTTGGAGGGCAGGCTGTACATCATCTCCAGCATCCGCTCCTCCATGATCACCCGCAACCCGCGGGCGCCCAGTTTGCGCTGCGCCGCCTCCGCGGATATGGCTTCCAGGGCCTCGGGGGTGAAGGTGAGAGTGACATTGTCGAACTCGAAGATCTTGGCAAACTGCTTGGTCAGGGCGTTCTTCGGTTCGGTGAGAATCCGCAGCAGGGCATGTTCGTCCAGGTGCTGCAGGGTGGCCACCACCGGCAGCCGCCCGACAAACTCGGGAATCAGACCGAACTTGATCAGGTCTTCGGGCATCACCTGCTTGATCAGGTTGTCCACCCGGTCCTTGCCGGTTTCCACGTCAGCGGTGAAACCGAGGGATTTCTGGGCCACCCGCTGCTCGATGATCTTGTCCAGGCCGACAAACGCGCCGCCGACGATGAACAGGATGTGGGTGGTGTCCACGTGGAAGAACTCCTGGTGGGGGTGCTTCCGCCCGCCCTGGGGCGGCACGTTGGCCACCGTCCCCTCGAGGATCTTGAGCAGGGCCTGCTGGACCCCCTCCCCCGAGACGTCGCGGGTGATGGAGGGGTTCTCGCTCTTACGGCTGATCTTGTCCACTTCGTCGATGTAGATGATGCCGCGCTGGGCTTTTTCGATGTCGTTGCCCGCATTCTGCAGCAGCTTGAGGATGATGTTCTCCACATCCTCGCCCACATACCCCGCCTCGGTGAGCGTGGTGGCATCAACCAGGGCGAAGGGAACGCTGAGATAGCGGGCCAGGGTCTGGGCCAGCAGGGTCTTGCCGGTGCCGGTGTCCCCGATGAGCATGATGTTGCTCTTGGCCAGCTCCACGTCGTTCTTGCGCCTGATGATCTTCAGCCGCTTGTAGTGGTTGTAGACCGCCACGGAGAGCCGTTTCTTGGCTTCCTCCTGGGCGATAACGTAGTCGTCGAGAAAGCCCTTGATCTCGGTGGGCTTGGGAAGCGGAACCCGGAGTTCGCTGCTCTCGAGGATCTTGTCCTCGGCGATGATGTCGAGACAGATGTCGACACACTCGTCGCAGATGTAGACCGTGGGCCCGGCGATCAGCTTCTTCACGTCACGCTGGCTCTTGTTGCAGAACGAACACCTGAGGAGTTCGTTTTCGCCTTCATTTTCCACGGTTCAACTCCTTCGGCAATGCCCGGGCATCGTCAACCGCCATGCCGGCGGTTATTTCTCGCCCGATTCCTTTCTCTCGATCACGTGATCCACCAGACCGTAAGCCTGACTCTCCTCGGCGGTCATGATCGAATCACGATCAGTGTCCTTTTCAATCTTTTCGAGTGGTTGGCCGGAATGCTTTACCAAAATATCGTTCAACCGCGTCCGTATCCGCAGGATTTCGCGGGCCTGGATGTCGATATCCGACGCCTGTCCCGAAAACCCGCCCATGGGCTGGTGGATGATCACCCGCGAATTGGGCAGGGTAAACCGCTTGTCATGGGCCCCGGCTGCCAGCAGCACCGCCGCCATACTCGCCGCCTGACCGATGCAGATGGTGGAAACGTCGGGGCGGATGAACTGCATCGTGTCGTAAATGGCCATCCCGGAGGTAATGGACCCGCCCGGGCTGTTGATATAGAGCGAAATGTCCTTTTCCGGATTTTCCGCTTCGAGGAAGAGCAGCTGGGCGATGACGAGATTGGCCAGGCTATCGTCGATCGGCGTCCCGATAAAGACGATGTTGTCTTTCAGGAGCCGGGAAAAGATGTCGTAGGCCCGCTCACCCCGATTGGTCTGCTCGACCACCATGGGAACCAGTTGCATCGTCTCAGGCCTCCTCTTTAATTTTAGCATTGGCGATGATGAAGTCAACAACCGCGTCCCGCTGGGCCTGGTCGCGAAGCCGGCCCAACCGGCCGTCCTCGGCCAGCCGTTCCTTGATCTGCTCCAGCGTCTCGCTGGTCTGCAAGGCGATCTGGGTCAGCCGCTTGTCCATCTCCTTCTCATCCACCGTGAGCTTTTCCTCGGCGGCGATGCGATTGGCCACCAGCTGCTGCCGGACAGCGGCCACCGCGCCGTCACGGTGCTCCTCGCGCATTTTGTTCCAGTCCAGCTTGGCGCTGCGGATGTCGATGCCCTGCTGGCTCAGCCCCATGGCGATCTCTTCCATGCGGTCCTGCAGCTCGCGCTCGATCAACGACTGGGGAATCTCCACTTCCACTTTCTCCGCCGCCGTGGTCAGCGCCTTTTCCTTGAGGGCCCGCTCGAGGCGCACTTCTTTCTCCTGGAGCACGTCGGCACGGAGAGCCTCGCGGAACCCGGCCAGGTCGGTAATATCCTTTTTACCGTACTTTCCGGCCAGCATCTTGCCGAACTCGTCATCGAGGTCGGGCAGTTCCTTGGCCTTGACCTCTTTCACCTTCGCCGTGGCCACAACTTTTTTCCCGGCCAGCTTGGCGTCGTACCAGTCCTCGGCGTAGGTGAAGGGCTTGGTGCTCCCGGTCTCACCCGGCTTCATCCCGGTGATCATCTCCACCACCTCGGTGGGCAGGTTGGTGTCTCCCAGCACGAAGGGCAGATCGTCGTGCTGCACCGGCTCCTGGTCCCCTTCCTGGAAGGCGATTCCCAGGTCGAGGTGAATCAGGTCCTTCTCGGCCGCGGCCCGGCCTTCCAACGGCACCCACTGGGCCACGTCGTCCCGCATTTTCTCCAGGATGGTGTCCAGTTCCTCTTCGTCGGTCTCCACCTTTTCCCGGGTCAGTTCCATCCCCTTGTATTCCGGAAGGTCGAAGGGGGGCACCACCTCGATGGAGGCGGTGAAGACCAACGGCTCGCCGTCCTTGAACTCCACCTCTTCCATCTTCGGGTCGTCCACCGGGTCGAGTTTCTCCTCTTCCAGGGCCTTGCGGATGATGTCGGGGGCCAGTTCTCCCAGCACCTCGTCCTTGATCTCCTTCTTGAACCGGGCCTTGAGCATGCTCACCGGGGCCTTGCCCGGGCGGAACCCCGGCAGGGTCACGGTGGAGGACAGTTTCTGCACGGTGTCCTTGACCTTGGCTTCCACGGTTTCCGCCGGAATCTCCACGCGGAGGCTCTTCCGGGTCGGGCTGATCTCTTTCCACTCGGTTTTCATCTCAGGAGTTCCTTCCCTTTCCTTTGCGGGTCGCCGGTCGCCGGCCTCCGGGGGCAAGCCGATTTCGATATTCCTCTCGGAGGGCCGCCCTCCGTATTCACCAGAGTTGGTGCGAAAGGGGGGACTCGAACCCCCACGGTTGCCCACTGGATCCTAAATCCAGCGCGTCTACCAGTTCCGCCACTTTCGCACGACAAACCCTCCGCCTCAGCCGGGTATCACGAAATCTGGAACGGGACAGTGTGACGAAGTGCCTCCCTGCTCGTTGAGGCGTGGCACCTGGAAAGATATCAGAGCTGGAAGAGAAGTGGTGAGCCGTGAAGGAATCGAACCTTCAACCTACTGATTAAGAGTCAGTTGCTCTGCCAATTGAGCTAACGGCCCACTCGTTGCCGCCTTCCCCCGCTCCTGTCGGGGAAAGCTTTATAGGTGGTACGCCCGGCAGGATTCGAACCTGCGGCCTCTTGCTCCGGAGGCAAGCGCTCTATCCAGCTGAGCTACGGGCGCACACAATCAATCCGGAGTATCCCGGTTATTCGACCGACCGTAAATTGGGGTGAGTGAAGGGGATCGAACCCTCGACCACTGGAACCACAATCCAGTGCTCTACCAACTGAGCTACACTCACCTCACAGTTTACATCACAGCGTACATTACAGAGTACATCATCCCGCAGTCCACGCTGGAATTGGCACGCCTGAAGGGATTCGAACCCCTGACCTACGGATTAGAAGTCCGTTGCTCTATCCAGCTGAGCTACAGGCGCACGCTGCTAGCCACCGGGCCACGTCAACCTGTTTCCAGTCCGCTGCTCAGGAAAGCCCGGTAAAAACTGGCTTCCCAGGGGCTGCGGCCTGGTCGGGGCGAGAGGATTTGAACCTCCGACCCCCTGCTCCCAAAGCAGGTGCGCTACCAGGCTGCGCTACACCCCGAAAACAGGTGCGGAAATTAGCACAGGGCCTCAACGTTGTCAAGATTTATCGGCCCCTTCATCAAGGCCCAAAGCGAGTTCCGGACAGCTGGTTAGCAGACCGGCGGCGAGCAGGCGGAAGGCCTGGCCACGGTGACTGATCCGGTTCTTCTCGGCCATGGAGATCTCGGCGGTGGTTTTTCCCAGGTCAGGCCTGAAGAAAATCGGGTCATAACCGAACCCCCCGTCACCCCTGGTCTCGGTGAGCAGCACCCCTTCGCACCTGCCGCGAAAGGTCTGCAGCAGGTGCCCCCGACGGGAGAGAGCCGCGCAACTGACAAAACGGGCCCCGCGGCGCGCGGGCTCCACCCCCTCCATCTCCGCCAGCACCCGCCCCACCCGGCCGGCATCGTCCAGGCCCGGCCCACCGTAGCGGGCGGAGCGGACTCCGGGCCTGCCGTCCAGGGCATCCACCTCCAGACCCGAATCCTCGGCCACGGTGAGAAGGTCGGTTCGGCTGCTGTAAAACAGGCTTTTCTGCGCCGCGTTCTCCTCGAAGGTTTCGCCGGTCTCCTCCGCCTCTTCGGCGATTCCGGCATCGTCGAGAGAGACCAGTTCCAGCGGCAGGTGGGCCAGCAACCGGGCGGCTTCCCGTACCTTGCCCTGGTTGCGGGTGGCCAGCAGCAGTTTCATTGTTGCCCCCCGTCAAAAGGCCAGGCGTCGAGCCCGCCCAGAATCGAGCGCTGCAGGTCACGGATGCGGTCCGCGCCGGCCATGGCCAGATCCACCAGGCGGGAGAGATTCTCCCGGGAGAAGGGGTCGCCCTCGGCCGTGCCCTGTACTTCCACCAGGCGGCCATCGCCGGTGGCCACCAGGTTCAGGTCAACTTCGGCCCGGGAGTCCTCCCCGTAGTCGAGGTCGAGCCGCGGTTCCCCGTCGATCACCCCGGCGCTGATGGCGGCCACCGAATCGGTGAAGGGATTCTCCAGCACCCGGCCCGCCCGCCGCAGGTCGGCCACGGCCAGGGCCAGGGCCACAAACCCGCCGGAAATGGAAGCGGTGCGGGTGCCGCCATCGGCCTGGAGCACGTCGCAGTCGATGAAGATGCTCAGCTCACCCAGCAACTCCAGGCGGGTCACCGCCCGGAGCGACCGGCCGATCAGCCGCTGGATCTCCTGGGAGCGGCCCGAGGGCCCGCCCCGGGTGGAATCCCGCGTGTTGCGCGTGTCGGTGGCCCGGGGCAACATGGCATATTCCGCCGTGACCCAGCCCTTGCCCGACCCGGTGCGCCACCCGGGAACCCCCTCTTCCACACTGGCGGTGCAGATGACCCGGGTGTTCCCCACTGAAATCAGCGCCGAGCCCTCCGCCGCCGGCATGAAACCGGGCCTGATCTCCACCGGCCGCATCTCGTCGGCCGTCCTGCCGTCCGCTCGTTTGTTCATGAATCTACTTTCAAAGATAAAGGGGACGGTTACCGTCCCCAATTCTCATACCCCGGGCATGATATCCACCAGTTCCAGCCGCTGGATAGTGCGCCCCAGGCAGCGCTCACCCACTTCGCGGAAACACTCCGACGCGTCGGTGACAAAAAAGTGCTCCTGTGTCCCGGCAGTCCCTGCCCCGCCGCACTCCAGACCTTCCCGGCGCAGCAGTTCGGACACCTGCCCGGCCACCGCCTCGGCCGAATCAATCAGGGTAACCCCCTGGCCCAGCGCCGTGCCGATGGCCTGCTTGAGCAGTGGGTAGTGGGTGCAGCCGAGCACCAGGGTGTCCAGTTCCTCGCCCTTCAGATCGCCGAGGTAGGTATCCACGGTGAGGCGGCAGATTTCGTTGTCCACCCAGCCCTCCTCCACCAGGGGGACAAAGAGCGGACAGGCGCGGGAGATCAGGCGTGCCCCGGGGCGAATGGCGGTTATCGCCCGCTCGTAAGCGCCGCTGGCGATGGTGGCCCGGGTGCCGATCACGCCCACCACCCCGCTGCGGGTGGTCCCGGCTGCTCGCTCGGCGCCGGGCTGGATCACACCCATCACCGGGACAGGGATCTTCTCCTGCAGCCGGGGGATGGCCACCGAGGAGGCACTGTTGCAGGCCACCACCAGCAGTTTGATCCCCTGGCCCAGCAGAAAACCGGCGTTTTGCAGGGAGTAGCGGACGATGGTTTCCGGCGATTTGGTTCCATAGGGCAGGCGGGCCGTGTCACCGAGGTAGACCAGCCGCTCGCCGGGAAGTGCGGCGGCCATCTCCCGCAGCACGGTGAGCCCGCCGATGCCGGAGTCGAAAATGCCGATGGGTCGAGGGTCCATGATCACCCGGTCCCGGAATCGGCCGCCGGGTCAGCGGTGACCGGCGGCGGCTGGAGCACGGGTCTTTCCTCCGGCACCTCCCCGCCACCAGGGCCGGACAGTGGCGCCCCCACCATGGAGAGATCCATGATAAAGGACCGGGCCAGACTGACGTGACCGGCAAGGGTTTCGGCCTCCCGTCCGTCCACCAGGATCTTTACCCGGCGGATGGAGGGAAAGTTGAAAATCAGGGAGTTGACCACCGCATACACCGAAGCCCTCTCGCCCCAGACACCACCCGGGTGGGCCCGGCTCATCTCACCGCTGAAATCAGCCACCGCCAGACCGTCCTCAAAGAGAAAAAGAGAGCGCAGCCGGGTTCCCGGCGGCAGGGCCGACACGGCCCCCCTCCCGGCCGGCCCCCGGACCAGCAGTTCGATCACCTGTTTGGCCTGGTCGGTGAGCTTTTCGGTGCGGAAGATCTCATTCTCCTCCGGCAGCAGGAGATTCCTGGTGGAGGACTGGTAGAAGATGAAGACTTTCAGCCGGTTGCCCTCCCCGGCCCCAGCCTCTTCCAGGGCCGCCAGCCACTCGGCACCGGAATCCTCCGCCGAAGTGGCCTCGGGGTCACCGGCGGCGTCCGGCTGTCCGTCACCGCAGCCCCAGCCGGCACAGACACAGAAAAGCAAAGAGCAGAACACCAGCGGCAGGAAACGGCCGGCAACGCCTCTTCTCAACCTGTATCGGGCTGGCATCGGGTGGAGCTCCGAGCTTCAGGGCCGGCCGGATTCGGCGGCGCCCCTGGACATGGTTTCGTAATCCCGCTTGAAGGCGAGCACGCTGCGGTAGAGTGCGGTGGCGATCCGCTGCCGGAACGATTCCGTGAGCAGCAGCAGTTCTTCCTCGGGGTTGGTGATAAAGGCCATTTCCACCAGCACCGCGGGCATGGTGGCACCCTCCAGCACCCGGAAGGGAGCCTGCTTGATGCCCCGGTTCGGCGTGTTGAGCAGGTTGTTCAACTCCTCCTGGATCCGTTCGGCCAGCCGGCTGCTCTCCACCAGATACTCGGTCTGGGCCATGTCCCAGAGGATCATCTCCAGGCCGGCATCGGCCACCGCCTGGCGTTCCGCTTCGGCCGAGACCCGGTTTTCCAGGGCGGCCAGGTTGCGGGCTTCATCGTCGGTGGCATCCACACTGAGGAAATAGGTCTCGGATCCCCGGGCGCCGCGGCTGGTGGAGGCATTGGCGTGCAGGCTGATGAACAGGTCGGCCCGCTGGTGATTGGCCAGGGCTGTTCGGGAGGCCAGGGGAAGCAGTTGGTCGCTCTCCCGGGTCAGGTAGACGTCGAGGCCGGCCTGATCCCGGAGCATCCGGGCCAGCCGGGAGGCAACATCCAGCACCACGTCCTTCTCCTGGAGGCCGGTGGAACCGATGGCCCCGGTCTCGGTTCCGCCGTGGCCGGGGTCGATCACCACCGAACGCAGCAGACGGGGTCCGGTATCGGCAGGAGACCGGTCCCGGGAGGCCAAGGGGGCGGCCGGCGGTTTTGAAGATCTGGTCCGGGCGAACAGATCGATGAGCAGCTCACCGCTATCACCGGCCTCCCGGACACGGTGGAGGTGGAACCGCGGCCCGAAGGTGACCAGGAACCCGTACGTCCCGTCCGTGTGCCCGAAGCGGATGTCTTCGATCACACCGTTGCCCACATGGGTGTCCTCAAAGTCGGTGTTCAACCCCCGGGCCAGGGGAAAGTGGATCCAGGCGCCCACGGCGTCCACGTCCACCCGGCAGTGGGCATCGCCACCCCAGCGGAAACGAAGGGTGCTGACCTCCCGCTCCAGTTCCAGCGTCAGCTCCACGGACAGAGGCCCGCCGCTGCCGAACTCCAGCAGCCGCCGCTCGGCATCCCAGGAGACCCCGCCGGGATAGAGCGCCCCGAACACCCGCTTGACAAAACTCGGCGGGACAAGGATTCGCCCCTCCGCCAGCCGGGGGGCCGGCTCGATGAGGAAGGCCCGGTCGCCCACCGTGGTCAGCGATTCCTTCATCGAGAGCATGGCCTTGGTCCCGCGGAACTCGATCACCACATTGACCACTGCTTCGTCATAGAGCAGCGAGGCACCAAAGCGGCTGGCCAGGTCGTCGAGGTGGAGGTATTCGGTTTCATCGAAGAGATAGACGGGAACCTGGTGGATGACACCTTCGATGCTCAGATTGAGGTTGCCGGCAGGTTGCTGGGCTTTCACGGGGAGCGCCACCAGCAGCATGGCCGCGATGAGCAGCAAAAACGTGAATCGCCCGCAGTTGAAATGGTGTTCTGATCCAGCTTTCGGCACGTTGTCTCTCCGCCAGGTCACAGGGGAACGGCGGGGTACGCCCGCCGTCAACAGGCCCGGAATCGGTACGAAGTGGAGTCTATGGCATCAGGCCTGACCGGTCAATGCAACCGCCGGTCAGTCCACCACGTAGCCGAGAGCCTTCAGCTTTTCCACGTCCTCGTCGGCCAGCACCGGCTCTTCCCGTTGCTGTTCGGCCAGGGCGCCAAGGATTTCCTGCTCCCAGGCCACTACCTCCGTGGGCAGGGTTTCACCGTGCCGGGCGAGGTTGCGCAATTCCCCGGGGTCGGCTTTCAGGTCGTAACGAAACAGTTCCCCTTCCGAGTGGTAGCGCACGGTGGTCTTTTCGCTGCCGTGAATCCGGCTGATCTCCAACGGTGCGCGGACCCGGCCTTTCTCCACGTTGCGGCGCCGCAGCACCGCTCCCCGCTGGGCCTGGAAAAAGCACGGTTCCTCACCCAGCTCCCGGCCGCCGGTACACACATCCGCCAGGTTCCGGCCCACCATGGAGGAGGGCACGCCCACACCCAGCAGACCGAGAACGGTGGGCGCCAGATCCAGCAGGGTGACCTGGGACTTCACCCGCCGGCCGGCCGGAATGACCCCCGGGCGAACGATCCCCAACGGGACCCGCAGCCCTTCCTCGAAACAGACCTTGCCGTGCCCCCAGACGGAATGTTCACCCAGGCTCTCGCCGTGGTCGGAGAACAGGACCAGCAGGTTGCCCTCGATCAGGCCCCGCTCCTCCAGGCCATCCAGCAGTTCAGCCAGCTGGGCATCCACAAAGGCCACCTCGGTGGCATAACGCTGGACGGCGTCGGCCGGGCTGCCGTCCTCGATGCCCGCCGCTGTGGCAAACCCGCCGTGGAAGCGATACGGGGCGTGGGGCTCGGTGTAGTGCACCCAGAGGAAAAAAGGCCGCCGGGGATCCCGTTCATCGTCGACCCACTGCAGGACCGTACTGTTGACCAGAGGCGCCGACCCCTCGCTCTTGAACAGCCCGCGCCAGCGCTTGCGGTCAAAGGCTT
>CBESOE010000013.1:0-60580 GCA_965531145.1 uncultured bacterium
TGGTGATGACCAGGCCAACGAAGACCGCTGCCGCGGCCAGGGTCCAGGCCATTCCGGCGCGGCTCTGTTTCTTCTTCGTGGCGGCGCTGCCTGCCAGGCTGCCGGCACGGTGAGCCATCAGTTCACGACGGCAGGCGGCGCACTCGCGGGTGTGGTCTTCCACCAGCAGGCGCCGGGCCTCGTCGAGGCGGCCGCCGGCAAAGTCGGGGATCAGTTCCTGAAAGTCGCTGCAGGCCCTGATCGGGGTCCCTGCTTCGGCGGTCAGGCGATTCCAGACCCGCTCTCCGGCCCGGTCCGCAGCGGCGTCTGAGCCCTGGTCTGCGCGGATCTGCTCCACGGCCTGGTCCAGCAGGCCATCAAGGTTCTTTTCATCCTTGCTGTTCATGAGAAATATCCTCCCGCAAATTCGCGCAGTTCACTCATCAGCTGTTTCCGGGCCCGGTTGAGCGTCACCGCCACCGTGCCGCTGGAGGTATCCAGCATTTGAGCAATTTCCCGGTTGTTGTAGCCTTCGAAGAAGCGCAGGGAGAAGACCTCGGCGGCCCGCTGGTTGAGGCCGGCCACGGCCTGGCGCAGCCGGCGGCGCAGTTCTTGCCCCTCCAGCTGTTTCTGCGGATCGTGCGGCCGCTGTTCCTGCGGCTCGGCCTTCCCGCTGTCCAGGCTGATGACCCTGGCCCGCTTCCTCGTGCGGAGCACGTCGAGGGCGGCGTTCACCGCCGAGCGGCGCAGATACCCGCCGGGGTTTTCGGCCAGACCGGGCCACGGCCCGCCGCGGAGCAGCCTGGTGAAGACGGTCTGCAGTACGTCTTCGGCGTCCTCGGCATTGCCGGTGATCCGGTGCGCGGCCTGAAAAACCAGCCGGTGGTGCTCGTTGAAAACGGTCTCGAGCTCCAGCGGCAGGCCGGCGTCGGGTGTTTCCTTGAGTGCCTGCATCTGCATCCGCTCTTCCCTCCCGTTGTTTTGGTTCTCACCCACTGTAACGATGCTCCTCTTGATTCGTTAACAGCTCCGGGACGGGCCGCGGAGGAATAGTGAACGTGACGCAGTACATCTTACGAGAGCCGGGAAGGATATTGCCGAAACTATTTTAGGATGGTTCATGGAATTCGTGGCAAAAAACCAGGGAGGAATATCGATTTATTAAGAATGTCTAAAAAAATTCAATATATAATCTAAATAATGCTTGACATCATACATCGACTTTGCTATATTTATTTTGTCGACAGTGATTGAGGCTGTCGATTGGATGAACGAGTGACGACTGATTGGTGAATTGGACGACGCGAATGAACCGGAGTGAGAACTGAATAGAGTCCCGATAACGGGGCAGGAATCAGGAGCAGCTGAAACGATCCCGGGTGAAAGCCAGCGGGAGCGCTCCTCAAACAGTACCCGGCGGGCTGTTCTCCCGCCGGGTACTGATGTTCGATATAGACACGGGATGTGGATGCCGGCAACGGTGTCCCGCAAACCCCCTCCCCCTGCAGTATGAAGTTCTGGGGGCGGGGGTTTGCTGTGTACGGACTGCGGAAGTGGGAGAATGTGAGATCGTGGTCCTGCCCACGGCGATGCCCGAAGCGGGTAGAGGTTCGGGCTTCGTGAAATCAGGAAGATGTAGATTCGGAAGGTGAGGATGAGCGGAATTCGGCAAGCTCCCGGCGAAGCTCGAGCATGTTCTCCACACGCACTGCACCGATGCTGTCCAGGGCCCTGGCGTAGGATTGGGCCGCGGCGCCGCCCACAAAGAGCTTGACGCCTTCGGGCAGGTTCCGTCCGAGGGTCGCCAGCTGATTTGGCAGGCGCGCATCGTCGGCGGGGTAGACGATGCTGAGAACCACAGCCCTGGCTTCGCTCTGAATGACCGCGTTGGCGATCTCTTCCGCCGGCAGGTTGGCGCCGAGAAAGACCACCCGCCAGCCGTCGGCCAGCGCCAGCAGGGCCGCCACCTGGGCGCTGATCTCGTGCCACTGCCCGGCCGGTGTGGTCACCACCACCTTCGGTGCCCGGGATGAGACCGCCACCGCACGCATCAGTCCGCTGAGAAATGTGCGGATGGCGGCGGTGGCCAGGTGCTCCTGGGACGGGCGGAGCGATCCACGGTGCCAGCTGTCACCGATGTGGCGCAGCAGCGGCAGGATCACGTCGAGCAGCAGCACCGTCTGGGTCAGGGCGATGGCCGCGCCCTCCAGGGCCAGGGTGAGCGACTCGCTGTCCATCCGCTCCATGGCTTCGATGCAGGCCTCGAGATGGGGCCCGGGGGTGCCGGTGGGCGAGCGGTCCGCATTGGCCGGGTGCACACCGTGATCAAACGAAAGGCCGATGGCGTTGCTCTCGGTGAGCAGGGCCTCCAGCTCGTCTGTGTTCAGGCCGGCCACCGCACCGATGTTGTACCCGCCCTTTTTCAGCCGGGACAGCAGCAGCAACCGTTCGAGGTCCTCTTCGGAGTATTTCCGGCGGTTGGTCTCGGTTCTCGCCGGCCGCACCGCGCCGTAGCGTTTTTCCCAGGCCCTGATGGCGTGGAGCGTTAGGCCGGTGCGTTGCGCGACCACCTTGATGGGATATGTTGGTTCTCTGTTCATGCTAAGAATATACACTTATGACTAAGAATTGTCAATATAATAATTGAAAATAAATTGACGGCGCTTCAATTTTGCATCGCATTGGTTGTACTGCATAAAATTAATTAATTCATTGGATTGATCAAAGTATGGCCATTCTGGACTTAAAAATATATAGACAAAGTCTTGACATTTGTCTTCCTCCCGCAGTACACTTCTCTTTGTAGACGAAACATATCAACCATTGTCACTGGCAGACTTGGAGATGGGAAGCGTGGGCAGGAATACGGACAGATCATGGCTGGGGCGAATCGGCCGAAACCGGCTGGTGCAGACCCTGGTGCGCTGGGTGGACGACGAGGCGGTGGACGAGAGCTATACCGCCCGGACCACCGATCGGCCCGACTGGTTCAGGGTGTTGCCGTTCCTCGTCCTGCACCTGGCCTGCCTCGGAGTGATCTGGGTCGGCTGGAGCTGGACCGCGGTGGCCGTGGCCGCCGCGCTCTACGTGGTCAGGATGTTCGCCATCACCGCTTTCTATCACCGATATTTCTCCCACCGCACGTTCCGCACTTCCCGTTTCTGGCAGTTTCTCTTCGCGCTGCTCGGTACCTCTGCGGTCCAGCGCGGGCCGCTCTGGTGGGCGGCGCACCACCGGCACCACCACAAGTGCGCGGACAAGGAGGACGACGTCCACTCACCCCTGGAAAAGGGATTTCTCTGGAGCCACGTGACCTGGCTCACCACGCCGGCGGCATTCCGCACCCGGCACGCCCTGGTCAAGGACCTGGCCGCTTATCCTGAACTGCGCTTCCTCAACCGTTTTAGCGTGCTGGCGCCAGTGCTGTTGGCCGCGGCGCTCTTCGGCGCCGGCGAGCTGCTCCGGGGGTTCGTCCCCGCGGCCGGGACCAGCGGACCGCAGCTGCTGATCTGGGGGTTCTTCATCTCCACCGTGGTGCTGTTCCATGCCACCAGCACTATCAACTCGCTGGACCACCTGGTGGGCCGGCGGCGTTACGCCACGGCGGACAACAGCCGCAATAACCTGTTGCTGGCGCTGCTCACTTTTGGCGAGGGCTGGCACAACAACCACCACCACTATGCCGCCTCGGCGAGGCAGGGTTTCTTCTGGTGGGAGGTGGACCTCACCTACTACGGTCTGTGGCTGATGGCCCGGCTGGGCATCGTTCGCGACCTCCGGCGGGTCCCCGCCCGCGTCCTGACCTCGAACCTCGTTTCGGACGGCGCATCCCGCCGGCCGGGCGCTTGAGGGGAGGGACGGGCCGTGCGCATCGCCGTCATCGGATCAGGAATATCGGGGCTCACCACGGCCTGGCTGCTGCAACGGTCGCACGAGGTCACCCTGTTCGAGGCCGATGACCGGTTGGGCGGCCATACCAGCACGGTGGACGTGGAGGTTGCCGGTGGGAAGTGGTCGGTGGACACTGGGTTTATCGTTTTCAACGAGACCACCTACCCCAATTTCGTCAAACTGCTGAAGGACCTGGATGTTCCCTGGCAGGAGAGCGAAATGAGCTTCAGTGTCCAGTGCGCGGCCAGCGGTCTCGAATACCGGCCGTCAACAGCGGGGTCGCTTTTCGCCCAGCGGGGCAACCTGTTCAGCCTGCGATTCTGGAGGATGCTCATCGATATCTTTCGGCTGCAGCGGGCGGCCGAGGGGTTTCCTGACATGGAGCCGGACCTGACCCTTGGGGAGTTCCTTGACCGCAACCGGTATTCCGAATACTTCAGGGAAAAGTTCCTGGTCCCGCTCTATGCCGCCCTCTGGTCGGCCGACCCGAAGTCATTCGACGAATTTCCGGCGCGAACCTTTGCCCTGTTCCTCGGCAATCACGGTTTTCTCCGAGTCCATGGCCAGCCACAGTGGCTGGTGGTCCGGGGAGGATCCAACCGTTACGTCGATGCGTTCAGGCACGGGTTCCGCGGCCGGATCAGGTTGAGCACGCCGGTGAACGGATTGCGGCGAACAGCTAAGGGTGTGGAGGTACGAACAGCCGACGGCGCTCTGGAGGCCTTTGATCACGCCGTGGTGGCCGTGCACAGCGACCAGGCCCTGGCCCTGCTCGATTCCCCCACCGACACGGAGCGGGAGGTGCTGGGCGCCATCCCCTTCCAGGACAACTCGGTGGTGCTGCACACCGACCAGCGGTTGCTGCCTCGCCGGCACAAGGTGCGGGCGAGCTGGAACTACCACCTCCCGGCGTCCCCGGGGAAGCACGCATCCGTCACCTATTCAATGAACCGGCTCCAGGGCCTCGACGCACCGGTGGAATTCTGTGTGACCCTCAACCGGGACGACGAGATCGACCCGGATACGGTGCTGGCGCGGTTCAATTACGCTCACCCGGTGTTCACCACTGCCGGCTCGGCGGCCCAGCGCCGGCACCACGAGATCAGCGGCGCCGGCGGCATCCACTACTGCGGCGCCTACTGGGGTTTCGGTTTTCACGAGGACGGGGTGAACAGCGCCCTGGACGTCTGCCGGCACTTCGGCGAAAGGCTCTGACCATGGAAAGCGCGATTTACGAAGGCTGGATCCAGCACCGCCGACACAGGCCGGTGGATCGCACCTTCCGCTACCCGATTTTCATGGTCTACCTCGACCTGACCGAAACCGGCAGCGTGTTCGGCACACACCCGCTCTGGTCGGCTGAAAAGGCAAACGTGGTGAGCTTCCGCCGAACCGATTATCTTGGCGACCCGGCCCTGCCACTGGACGAGGCCGTGCGGCAGGCCGTGTCCGGGCAGCTCGGCCGCCGCCCGGATGGGGCAGTGCGGATGCTGACCCACCTCCGGACATTCGGACACTGTTTCAACCCCGTGACCTTTTACTACTGTTTTGACCGGGGAGGCCGTCTCGACGCCATCGCGGCTGAAATCGAAAATACACCCTGGCGTGAGCGGCACTGTTACGTGCTCGATGCGGCGGATCCGGCGAACGGGATTGGTGACGGCTGGACCCGCCACCGGTTCAACAAGTCGTTCCACGTCTCGCCATTCATGGATATGGACCAGCAGTATGACTGGCGTTTCCAGCATCCCGGCGAGATGCTCGGTGTGCACATGAACTCCACCGAGGCCGGCCGGGCGATGCTCGATGTGACCCTTGGCCTCGAACGTCGGGAAATGATCCGACAACAGATGGGCCGCGTCATCATCCGCTTTCCGCTGCTGACCCTGAAGGTGGTGGCGGCCATTTACTGGCAGGCGCTACGCCTCTGGCTGCGGCGCGTGCCCTTTTACACCCACCCGGCAAAACGCCGGGCCGCGGCAAAGGAGGAATCATGAACAGCAATGAGATCTCCCTGGCCGGACCCGCCGTCCGGACGGGAAGTGCCACGCGTTTCCAGCGCTGGGCCAGAACACAACTGATGGACCGCCTGGGGAACGCGGCCTGGGGCGGGCTCACCGTTGTGGATGCAGCGGGACGCCGGGTCCTGGGGACACCGGCGGCGGCTGAACCGCACCCCACGGTCACCGTGCACGACCCGCGGCTTTACACTGCCCTGCTGTTGCGGGGAACGCTTGGCGCGGCGGAGTCGTTCATGGACGGCCACTGGGATACCGATGACCTGCCCGGCGTCATACGGGTACTGGTGCGCAACCTCAGCCTGATGGAGGACCTGGACAGTGGCTGGTTCCGCATCACGGGATTGGTGGACAAGTTCTACCACCGCGGCCGCCGCAACACGAAGAGCGGCAGCCGGGAGAACATCGCCGAGCACTACGACCTGGGAAACGACTTCTACAGCCTGTGGCTCGACGAAACCATGACCTACTCCTCGGCGGTGTTCGAGCGGCCGGGGATGACCCTGGCCGAGGCGTCGACGGCCAAGTACGACCGCTTGTGCCGCAAACTGGGCCTCGACGATTCGCACCACGTGCTGGAGATCGGCACCGGCTGGGGCGGCTTTGCGCTGCACGCCGCCGGCACCTACGGCTGCCGGGTCACCACCACCACCATCTCCCGCGAGCAGCACCGGCTGGCCGGGGAACGGATCCGCGCCGCCGGTCTCGAGGACCGGGTGGAACTGTTGACCGAGGACTACCGGGACCTGAGCGGCCAATACGACCGGCTGGTTTCCATCGAGATGATCGAGGCGGTGGGCCACGACCACCTGGACCTCTTTTTCAAGCGCTGTGGCGAGCTGCTCAAGCCGGACGGTCTGATGGCCCTGCAGGCGATCACCATCGCCGACCGCTTTTACGAGGCCCAGACCCGCAGCGTCGACTTCATCAAGCGCTACATCTTCCCCGGCTCGTGCCTGGTGTCGCCCACGGTGATGTGCGCCGCCGCCACCCGCACCACCGACCTGGGGCTGGTGCACCTGGAGGACATCACCCCGCACTACGCCGAGACACTGCGGCAGTGGCGGCTCAGGTTCCTGGACAATATCGAGAAGGTGCGGGCGCTCGGCTATCCGGAGCGGTTCATGCGGATGTGGGAGTTCTACCTGGCCTACTGCGAGGGCGCCTTTGCCGAGCGCTACATCGGCAACGTGCAGGCGGTCTTTGCCAAACCGCTCTCTCGCCGGGTCACCGTGGCGCCGCCGCTTCCCGAAACGGTGCCGGGGGTGGAGGGATCATGATCCGGACACTGGTCAATGTGGTCACCGTCAACACCGGCTGGTTCGCCTGCGTCATGGGAGCCGCTGCCGGGTATTACTGGCTCGGGCCGGTCACCATCCTGGTCTTCTTCCTGATCCACCTGGCGCTGGTCAAGCCGCGACGGCCCGAGATCATTCTAGCCGGCATCATGCTGGCCACCGGGTTCGCGGCGGACACGCTGCTGGCGGTTGCCAGTGCCATCGAACCGGTGCGGAGCACGCTCTACCCCGGACCGTGGAGCACACCCTGGATGGTGGCGCTGTGGGTCAACCTCGGTACCGCGCTGGGCACCTCGCTGCGCTGGCTGGAAGGCCGGCCGCTGGTGTCGGTCCTGCTCGGGGCGGTGAGCGGTCCGTCGGCCTATGCCTCCGGGGCCGCTCTCGATGCGACCACCCTCGGCGAACCGCGAACGCTCTCACTGGTTCTGGTCGGTGTTGCCTGGGCCGTGGTCCTGCCCCTGGCGGTGAGCCTGGCGGCCCGCCTGCGGAAGGCCGCTACCGTTTGATGAAGCGATAGTGGCACACGCCCCACTCAGACCCGCCGCGGAAACCCCACAGTTCGGCGCAGGCCATGTAGAAGACCCGCCAGCGCTGGAACCAGCGTTTCGCCTCGACCCCGTAGGTTTTTTCGAACACCGGCATGATGCCTTCCCTGTTGCGGTCCATGGCCTCGAGCCAGGCCTCGGCGGTCTTCTGGTAGTGCACACCGCCGAGCCGCCACTGCTGCTCGATGGCCAGGTCGTCCTGGAACTGAAGGAGCAGGTCATCCGAGGGCATAAGCCCGCCGGTGAAGAAATAGCGCCCCATCCAGTTGTCCTCCCCTTCGGTCTCGAAGCGGTAGGCGAACTCGCGGTGGGTGAAGACGTGGATGAAGAGCTTGCCGCCCGGATTCAACCAGGAGGCGACCCGGCCCATCAACGTCTGATAGTTACGCATGTGCTCGAACATTTCGATGGAGACAGCCCGGTCAAAGGTCCGGTCCAGCTCCAGGCCGGTGACGTCGGCAGTGAGCACCTCGAGGTTGGTCAGCCCGCGCTCGTCCCGGCGGGCCTCGATGAACGCCCGCTGGGTGGCGGAGTTGGAGACCGAGAGGATCCGGCTCTTCGGGTATTTTTCGGCCATCCAGAGGGAGAGCGACCCCCAGCCACAGCCCAGCTCGAGGATTTCCATGCCGTCGGCCAGTTCGGCCCGGCGGCAGACCTGCTCGAGAGAGGCCTCTTCGGCCGCACCCAGCGTGTCAATGCCCTCGGGCCAGAAGCAGCAGCTGTACTTCAGCCGCGGCCCCAGGGAGAGCCGGAAGAATTCCGACGGCACCTCGTAGTGCTGCTCGTTGGCCTCGTCGGTGTGCACGGCCACCGGCTCGCGGCGCAGGGATTCCACAAAGGCCTCCTGAGCCGCGCGGTTCGCTTCGGGCGATCCCTGCTCTTCATCCCGCAGCCGCTGCCGGCAGAGCCGGCGGATGCCGAAGCGGACCAGGCTGTCCGGCAACAGCCCGCGCTCCATTAAATCGATGGCGATGCTCACGATTGCTCCTTCTTGGGGAACCAGGGGATGAAGGCGCTGGTGGTGCGCTGGTACTCGCGGTAGTCGTCACCGCGGGATTCCAGCGCTCGTTTCTCGGTGTAGGGGATGCCGGTGATCCGCAGCAGGAAGACCAGCATCACCACCGGCCCGGCCAGGCTGACCCACCACCAGGGCGATCCGAAGGCCAGCAGCGGGTAGGCGAACCAGTGAATCCACTCGAAGAAGTAGTTCGGGTGGCGGCTGTATCGCCAGAGGCCCTCACGGCAGGTGCGGCCGGCGCTGGACGGGTTTTCCTTGAATCGGGCCAGCTGGCGGTCGGCGGTCCACTCGCCGCCCACCGCCACTGCCCAGACCAGGGCGCCGGCAATGTCGAGCCAGTTAAAATCGGCCTTCGAAAAGACCACCGGCAGAAAGGGGATGGAAAAGAGCACCGCCCAGAAGGCCTGGACCTGGAAGAAGAGCGCCAGGTTCCGTTCAGCATTGTCACCCCACTGGCGGCGCAGCATCGAGTAGCGCCCGTCCTCCGGGCGGCCGATGACGCGGTCCACCAGCAGGTACCAGGCCAGCCGCAGCCCCCAGCCGCCGGCCAGAACGGCCAGCAGCGCCCGGCGGGCCGGGTCGCCGCTGCCCAGAACGGCATAGAGCAGGCCCAGTACGCCCACACCGGCGGCCCAGCCCACGTCAACGATGCCGGCATTGCCGGTGCGGCGAGAAACAAGATAGAGGGCGAGCATCACCAGGGCCATGCCGGCCCAGCCCGCAAGTGCGAGGTTCAGGGGAGTCATCGGTTTTTCTCCAGGCCGGTGGCGGTCATCGCCTTCCCGATCCGCATCGTCATCGAGCGGGACGGCCCGCCCAGTTGCATCTTCATCCAACCACCGGCCTTGCGGCCGGATGTCCAGGCGCCTTCAACGCGGGAGCCGCTGAACCCGTCGCCGGCCAGGACCAGCGGCGGGGCGGTCCCCAGCACGGCAAAGGGGATCTTTGGTGTGTGGACCGGCCGGCTGTAGCGCCAGCGGTGAACAGTCACCAGTTCCGGCACGCTGCCGATCCAGGGCCTGGCAGCAGCCAGCATTTCCCGGGCCACGTCCTGGTCGCTTTCGCACCACAGCCTCTCACTGGTGAGAGGTCCGGCGTGCAGGGTCACTGCGGGTACTTCAGGTGAGATGCCCTTGATCAGATTGTCGGCGACCCAGATCAGCGGTTCGCCGGAGAGCCGCATGGCTCCTGGGTCGGGGATCGCACTTTGTTCAGCGGCCAGGGCCAGCACCGCGATGCACGGTTCGTAGACAATGCGCTTGAGGGTCTCGATGTGCGAAGCGGATATCGCGATCCCCGAAACCTTCAGCAGGTCGAGCGCCTGGGGCACCGGGGTGGTGAGCAGCAGCGCAGTCCCGGTGAAGCAGCGCCCATCGTCGGTTTCCACCGTCCAGCCGTCGCCGCTGCGGACCAGGGCAGTCACCCTGGTCCGCAGATGAAGGTCCAGGCTGGCGGCCAGGTCGGCAGCAAGCCCGCGAATACCGGCGGTGCCGCGGTAGCGGGGTGTAGCGTCATTGGGAGCGAGTTCACCGGGTGCCGGAAATCCGTGGCACCACTCTGCCGCAACACCGGAATCTACCCAGTCGGCCATCTGCCGCTGGAAAGCGGACCCCCGGGCGGAGATCTGCTGGGCGCCGTAGTCGAATACGGCTTCCCCCGCAGGAGTGTCGACCCGCAAGGTGGCCAGGCGGCCCCCCGGGCCGCGGCCCTTGTCCAGTATCACGGGGTGAAGGCCGGCGCTTCGCAGCTTACGGGCTGCCGAAAGTCCGGCGATCCCACCGCCCACCACGATGACGTCGCTGCGGATCATCGCCCGTCCTCCGCTCCGGGACCTTCCGCTCCATTGTCAGCCGACTCCCGGACAGCCCGCCGTTCGGCCGACCGGGCCAGGCCGCGGAGCATCCGGCGAAAAACGATCCCGTGCAGCGGCTGCACCGCGTACCAGTAGGCGATGCCGGCCAGCCCCCGCGGCTTGAACCGGGCGATCTGCTCCAGCCGGGTCATGCCTTTCCCGCCGTCCGCCGGCGTAACCTCGAAGGTCAGTGTCGCCTCGCCGGGGAGCCGCATCTCGGCGCGCAGTTCCAGCCGTCGGTCCGCTTCCAGGGCCGTGACCCGCCAGAAATCCACCGCGTCGCCGTATGCCAGCTGGTCGGGGTGACGGCGGCCGCGGCGCAATCCGGGACCGCCCACCAGCCGGTCCAGGATGCCGCGCAGTCTCCAGAGGAAATTGGCCGCCGGGTAGCCGTGGTCCCCGCCGATCCTGCTTACTTCACGGAATACGGCCTGCGGGGGCGCCGACACATCGATGGACTTCCGGTCTTCCAGCACCGTCCCCCCGGCCCAGTCCGGGTCACCGGGCATCACCCCGGCATCGGACCAGCTGGTCTCCACCTCGTGACTGTTTACCCGGACGATGGCTGCTTCCATGGCTTCCCGTGCGGAAAGCAGGTGCTGGGGCATCAACCGCTGGGCCCGGTCATCACGGCAGAGGAGGGGGTTGCGCAGCCCGTCGGCCAGCGGCTGGGCCAGGCTGGCGCTCACCGGTGTGATCAGGTGGATCCAGAGCGCGCTGAGCTTCGGGGTGAGCACCGGGACCGGGATGATCAGCCGCCGGGGCAAGCCCAGGACACTGGCCATTTCCTGCATCAATTCGCGGTAGGTGAGCACATCGGGACCGCCGATGTCCAGGATCTCGCCGGCGGTCTCATCCACCTCCAGGCAAGCCACAAGGTAGTGCAGCACGTTGCGAACCGCGACGGGCTGGCTTGGCGTGCTGACCCACCGCGGCGTGGTCATCACCGGCAGTCGCTCCACGAGGTAGCGCAGGATCTCGAAGGAGGCCGATCCGGAGCCGATGATCATCGCCGCCCGCAGCACTGTCACCGGCACGTCCCCGGCGCGCAGCGCTGACTCAACCTCGCGGCGCGAGGAAAGGTGTTCGCTCAGGTCTCCCTCGCTCTCGCCGAGACCGGCGAGATAGACGATACGGCGAACACCGGCGGCGGCCATGGACGAGGCAAAGGTCCGGGCCAGCCGCCGGTCGGTCTCGGCATACGAGGCGCCCGCCGCCACCATGGAGTGGACGAGGTAGTAGGCCGCGGTGCACCCGGCGGCCGCCGTACCCACTGCCGTCGCGTCGGAGACGTCACCGGTCAGGACCGTCACTTCCGGCCGACCGGCCCACGGGCGATGGGCCAGTTTGCGCGGATCCCGCACCAGGCAGCGGACGGGGTACCCGGCGTCGAGCAGGCGAGGCACCAGCCTCCCGCCGATATAGCCGGTGGCCCCGGTGACCAGTACTGGTCGTTTCATTGACCTGTCCATCCTGTTTTCCCTGTTGCCCATCTACAGTTCCCCATTTCGACGAGAAGCCGCTTGCATCGTTTCGGTTTGTAGCGTATAATTAATCTATAATATTTGTCAAGCTTTTGTTTAATTTTCTTGAAGCTGAATCCGGAGGAAATACAGTGATACCGAAAATAGCAATCATCATCTTTGTCCTGTGCCTCGGACTTGTTTCATCGAGTTCCCGTGCTGCCGGTTCGGACGGCCATGAAACGGGTGAGGGCCGGCCGGTCCCGGTGGCCCTGGTGGATCTTGAGCGCTACACCGGCCTGTGGTACGAAATCGCCAAAATACCGAACCGTTTTCAACGCAAATGCAGCCGGGGGACCACGGCCACCTATGCCCTTCGTGACGACGGGATGATCGAGGTGGTGAACCGCTGCACGGTGGAGGACGGTGGAACCATAGATGCAAAAGGGGTTGCGCGGGTTGTGGATTCCGACTCGAGGGCAAGGTTGGAAGTCAGCTTTGTCCGGTTCTTCGGGCTGCAGCTCTTTTGGGGCGACTACTGGATCATCGGCCTGGAGAAAGACTACCAATATGCTGTCGTGGGACATCCCGACCGCCGCTACGGCTGGGTCCTGGCGAGGAGGAAGGCACTCACCCCGGACCAATGGGCTGAAGTGCACGCCATTCTAAAAGACAACGGATACGACCCCGATGATTTCGAGATGACCCCACAGTCAGATGCGGCACGCCCCGAGTCTCCAGGAAGATGATCCCGATGAAGAGTGAAGCGGAACTGAAAACAGTGCTGCGGGTCTGAATCCCGCGGCCTGCCTCCCATCCCCCTTGTTTTCCCCACCCTGCGATAATGTATAAATTAAACTTGACAAAATATAGACAAATATAATACAATCATTTTGTCCTCAATAAGAAAGAGGGCGGTTGCTCAAATGACAATCAGACGGACAGGACAGGGTGACGCCATGAACTTAGCAGCGGGGAAGAGAAAGAGAACGAAACGGCAGCGGGCTGCTCTCATCGAATCGGTGTGGGACTACCCCCGGCCACCGCGGGTCGAGCCGTTCCGCGGGCACATTCAGGTCATCTTCAATAACGAGGTGATCGCCGACACCAGCCGGGCCATGCGGGTGCTGGAGACCAGCCACCCGCCGGTCTACTACATCCCGCCGGCCGACATCCACATGTCACTGCTCAGCGCGGCCCGCGGGTCCTCGTTCTGCGAGTGGAAGGGGACGGCCGACTATTTTGACGTTTGCGCGGGCGGGAGTACCGCCCCCCGGTCGGCCTGGTGCTACCGCTCGCCCAGCGAGGCGTTCAGTGCCATCAGCGAGCACGTAGCCTTCTTTGCCGAGCTGATGGGCGCCTGCCTGGTCAACGGGGAGCAGGCCCGGCCCCAGCCAGGCGGATTCTATGGCGGGTGGATCACCAGCCATGTGACCGGGCCCTTCAAGGGCCAGCCCGGCTCCATGGGCTGGTGAGCTTGCGGCGGACTGCGGAAAAGGAGCATGATCATGAAACGGATATTTAACAGCACACAGTTCGAAGTTTTCCAGCGGGGCGTGCTCTTCATGCTGCTTTCGCTGGTGGTGGCCGGGCAGGTGGCCGGGCAGGCGGCCGGGGAAGGCGGGATGGAGATGGGGGAACGGGTTGTCATCGATTTCAGCGCCGGGGGCCAGCGGGGCCAGTGGCAGGTGGTCAACGACGGTGTGATGGGCGGGCTTTCACAAAGCGAGTTCCTCGACGACGAGGCCGGTGCGGGCGTTTTCCGCGGCACCGTCTCGCTGGATAACAACGGCGGGTTCGCTTCGGTGCGAACGGTGCCGGGGGACTACGGGCTCGAGGTGTTCGACGGGGTGGAGCTCAAGGTTCGCGGGGACGGCAAGCGCTACAGCTTCCGTCTGCGCACCAGCAACCGCTTCGACGGCGTCGCCTGGAAATACGACTTCGATACCCGCGCGGGAGAGTGGATGACCATCCGGCTGCCCTTCTCGGGGTTCGAACCCTCCTGGCGGGGGAGGAGGGTCCGCAACGCCGGGCCGCTGGTCCCGGACGAAATTCGCCAACTGGGGTTCCTGATCGCCGACAAGCAGACCGGACCGTTCCGCATCGACGTCGGCCACATTGCCGGCTATGCTGCTGAAAAGGAGGCAGGACGATGAAACGCTACGGAATGTTGACCATCATTATTGTGGCGGTGGCGGCGCTGGGCGTCTCCAACTGCACCTTCTCCACGGAGGATGAAACCGAAATGAGCAAGAACCTGGAAGTCGGTACCGTGGCACCACCCTTCAGCCTGCCCGGTTCGGACGGCAAGACATACAGCCTGGAGGACTATGCCGGGAAGCAGGCGGTGGTCATCGCCTGGTTCCCCAAGGCCTTCACCGGCGGCTGAACCTCCGAATGCCGGTCGCTCCGTGAGAGCGGCGAGCAGATTCGGAAGTTCGACGTTGCCTACTTTGCCGCCAGCATCGACAAGGCTGAGAAAAACAGCAAGTTCGCCCAGAGCCTCGATCTCGATTACCCGATCCTCAGCGACCCGGGCAAGGACGTGGCCCGGGCTTACGGCGTGCTTCGGGGAATGGGGCTGTACGCCGCCCGGCACACCATCTACATCGGCGTTGACGGCAAGGTGCTCTTCATCGACACCAAGGTGAATACGGGAACTGCCGGCGATGACCTGGCCGCGCGCCTGGAGCAGTTGGGGGTGGCGAAGAAGCAGTGAAACCCCCAGGAGTAGCGGCCCGGGCTACTTCTTTTCCTTCTTGCGCCGTTCGGGGACCGTCCGCATGGTCATCTCGCCGGAGATGACCTTCTGCGAGACGAAGAGGCCGCAGAAGCAGGCGCCGAACTCGGCCGCGTCGGCCTCCCAGTAGTGGCAGGGGCAGATGATGTCCCGGTCATCCTCCCGCTTGCCGGTGGCCAGCATGCAGGGGCAGGCCCAGTAGCCGTAGCGATCCTGGTTCTCCAGCAGGCCGTTGACCAGCTTCACCGTCACGCTGCGGTCCGGGTTGAGCGAGGCGTCCTTTTTCTCGGCGAAGCGCTGGAGGCGCTCCATGATCATCACCGCCTTCTCGCTGGCCGGTTCCACCGGTGTTTCCGCCGGCTCGCCCCCGGTTTCCGGCAGGCCCAGGGCCTCGCGAATCTCCTTCTCCTGGTAACCGACGATCAGGATCCGCGAGTCGAAGAGCAGGCAGGGGAACCCCCAGTCGGCGTAGATCGAATCGAGATACCCCGTGATGTCGTCCCGCTCCTCTTCCTCCAGACGGTCGAGGTCCACGTAGTGGTACTTGACCTTGTGGTTGTCCAGCAACCCCTTCATCTTGTCGCACCAGGCGCAGGTGGACATGGTGAAGACCCGCACCTCCCCGCGGTCCTCGCCTTCGACGGTGGTAAATGGCATGGAAATAATTCCTTTAGATTGTAACCTATCGCCTACTTATCTTATCTATTATACTGAACGAGAGATCACAAATGGAGCGAGGCTCCACTATCAAGGTCTTATAACACCCAACAAGGAGATTGAAAAATGTCAGACGTCGAAACCTTCACCGGCAGAAAAGAGAGCTTCATCATTGTCAAGAACGCCAACGGCGACGAGTTCATCTGCCCCCAGAGCGCGCTGAAGAAGAAATCCGAGGCCACCGAGGAAGAGCTGAAAAAATGTGTCTCCGAGAGCGAGACCGGCGGCGGCGCGGCCATCGGCGGCTGATCGCATCACGGTTGAAACGGGAAAGCCACCCCGCGGGGTGGCTTTCCTTATGTACTGCTGCTCCAACAGCTGCGTTACCGTCCGCCGGCCGGACCGAAGTTGGCCAGCAGCGCCTGCTCGAACATGATCCCCGAGCCCGAACCGCTACCGTGGGGATTGTCGAAGGGGCAGCCCAGCAACATCTCCCGGCCGTCAAGAGCCACTGACCATCCGGCCTGTTCGCCGGCCTCCACGCCCAGCGGAGCCACCGGGCCGGTCTCGATCCAGAACGATCCACGCTGCTCGTAGAGATACGCGCCGCCCCTCAGCCCGTTCTGGCGGTGGGCCGCCACCAGCAGCCGGCCGTTGTCCAGGGCCAGGGCGTTGCCGTACTCGGAACCCGGCCCGGTTTCCGAGCCGCTGAACCGCCGTTGGAACGTCCAGCCCTCGGGCGAGCGTGTTGAACCGCATTACGGCGCTTCGCCGCCCGGAGGCAGGTCCCTTTCCCAGCGCTGGGGCACCCGCTCCACAAGCGAGCGGTCGTAGCCTTGTTCCTCGATAAAATCGAGCAGCGTTTCGTACTCGGCATCGTCGATCTGTGGCGTGCGGGCCATGATCCAGACGTAATCCCGTTTCTGCCGGCCGATCACCGTCACCCGGTAGTCCTCGTCGAGATGGATGATGCGGTAGTCGGCCTTGATCGGCCAGATGAACCGCATGCCCCAGACGGCATTTGATGGGTCGTCGCGGACGAACCCTTTCGGGTTGTAGGTCTTCTGCGGGCCTTCGAACCCGTCCTTGCGGAAGGTGAAGGTGGTATGTATCGTGCGGTCGCCGTTGAGCCGGTAAGACTCGACGGCGTTGTGCGCCCCCTTCTCAATCAAGGTGGGAATCGAAGCGATTACGTACCAGTCCCCCATGAACCGCTCAAGGTCAACGCTGTCCACCGTCTTCAGCGGAATTTTCGGCATCTCGTCACACCCGGCAGCCGTGATCAGGGTGATCAGCAGCAGGATCAGGGTCAGGCTGCAGGTTTTTTCCATGATCTCACCTCTTCTGTTTTTCCAGCACAGATTACCCTACCACGGCAGGATGCGTCCGGCCCGTCTTTCTTCTGTCCACGCACATTGTTCCAGCGTAAACCATAGAAAACATATATGGTTTATGGGATCTTGGGCTCCTCGTGTCCCGATTGCAAGGAGCAGGGTTTAGGAGTAGAGTAGCGTTCTGGACATACCGGAAACCCAGATCGCTGACCCTGCTGGGAGGCACCCATGGACGCACTGTTCCTCTCCCGCCTGCAATTCGCACTGACCATCGGTTTTCACTACATCTTCCCGCCACTGAGTATCGGGCTGGGGCTGTTGCTGGTGATCATGGAGGGCCTCTATCTCAAAACGAAGAACCCGCTGTTCCACCAGATGACCCGCTTCTGGGTCAAGGTCTTCGGCCTGATCTTCGCCCTCGGCGTGGCCACGGGCATCGTGATGGAGTTCCAGTTCGGCACCAACTGGTCGAGCTACTCGCGGTTCGTCGGTGACGTGTTCGGCAGCGCGCTGGCCGCCGAGGGGATCTTCGCCTTCTTCCTCGAGTCGGGCTTCCTGGCCATCCTGCTCTTCGGCTGGGACAAGGTGAAGCCGCGGACGCACTTCATCGCCACGGTGATGGTGGCGGCGGGCGCGCACTTCAGCGCGGTCTGGATCATCGTCGCCAACTCCTGGCAACAGACCCCGGCGGGGCACCACCTGGTGCAGACGGCCACCGGCGCCCGGGCCGAGATCACTGATTTCTGGGCCCTGGTCTTCAACCCTTCCACCGTCGACCGGCTGACCCACACCGTGCTCGGCGCCTGGCAGGCCGGGGCGTTCTTCGCGGTCAGCGTCAGCGCCTGGTATCTCCTGCGCGGCCGGCACACCGATTTCGCCCGGCTGTCGATGAAGATCGCCCTGCCGGTGGCTGCGCTGGCCGCCATCCTGCAGCTGGTCACCGGCCACTCCAGCGCCATTGGCGTTGCCGCCAACCAGCCGGTGAAGCTGGCCGCCATGGAGGCCGTCTGGGAGGAGAACGAACCGGCCCCGTTGGCCCTCTTTGGCTGGGTTGACGAAGAGAACGAAACGCTGCGCTTCGGCATCGAGCTGCCAGGGATGCTCTCCTGGATGATCCACGGCGACAGCTCGGTCCCGGTTCCCGGGCTGCGCGCGGTGCCACCATCGGACCGGCCGCCGGTGAACATCGTCTTCCAGTCCTACCACCTGATGGTGGCCATCGGCATGGGGCTCATCGGCCTCTCGCTGCTCGGCCTGCTCTTCTGGTGGCGCGGGTTGCTCTTCCAGGCGCGCTGGCTGCTCTGGGTGCTGGTCTTCTCGGTGCTCGGGCCCCAGTTGGCCAACCAGCTGGGCTGGATGACCGCCGAGATCGGGCGCCAGCCCTGGATCGTCCAGGGCCTGCTGCGCACCGCCGACGCCAACTCGCCGGTTGTCTCCGCCGGGCAGGTGCTCGGTTCCATCGTGATGTTCGGCCTGATCTACGGGCTGCTCTTCGTGCTCTTCGTCTACCTGCTCAATGAGAAGATCCAGCACGGTCCCGACGAGGCGGACCTCCAGCACGAAGGGAGGCGGGCATGAACATCGCATTCGATCTCAATACGGTCTGGTTCCTTCTCGTCGGCATCCTGCTCGCCGGCTACGCGGTGCTCGACGGTTTCGATCTCGGCATCGGCGCCCTGCACCTCTTCACCAAAAGCGACCGCGAACGTCGGCTGATGATCAACTCCATCGGCCCGGTGTGGGACGGCAACGAGGTCTGGCTGGTCACCGGCGGTGGGGCGCTCTTCGCCGCCTTCCCCGAGGTGTATGCCACCGCCTTCTCCGGCTTCTACATCGCGCTCATGCTGCTGCTTTGCGGCCTGATCTTTCGCGCGGTGGCCATCGACTTCCGTTCCAAGCGGGAGAACCCGCGCTGGCGCCAGCTGTGGGACATCAGTTTCTCGGTCAGTTCGATCCTCTCCAGCCTGCTGCTGGGCGTGGCCCTGGGCAACGTGGCCTGGGGCGTGCCGCTGGACGGGGACCACGAGTTCGCCGGCTCCTTCCTCGGCCTGCTGCACCCCTACGCCCTGATGGTGGGGGTGACCACGGTGGCCTTGTTCATGATGCACGGCGCGATCTACGGCATCCTGAAGACCGAGGGCGAGCTGCAGGAGAAGCTGCGGCTCTGGGCCCGGCGCTCGATGATCTTCTTCATCATCTGCTACTTCAGCACCACCATGGCCACCCTGCTCTACGTGCCGAACCTGACCGAGCACATCAAGGCCAACCCGGCGCTCTTCGTGGTGCCATTTCTCGGTATGCTGGCCGTGGCCAACATCCCGCGGGAGATTTTCCACCGGCGGGAGTTCCGCGCGTTCCTCTCCTCCTGCGCGGCGGTGGTGGCCCTGCTGGCCGTCTTCGGCATCGGCATGTATCCCGACATGATCTTCTCCAACCCCGAGGCGGCGAACAGCCTGAACATCTACAATGCCGCCTCGTCACAGAAAACGCTGAAGATCATGCTGATCATCGCCGCCATCGGCGTGCCGGTGGTGCTGGCCTACACGGTGAGCATCTACTGGATCTTTCGCGGCAAGGTGACGCTGGACAAGATGAGTTACTGAGCACCGGTCCAGGTCAATTGAAGATGTGGATGACCCTGCCGAGGATCGCTGTCCGGGGAGCCGCCCCGAAATGCCGGCTATCGAGGCTGTTCGTCCAGCGGCAGTCTGCCGGCATCGACGAGAACGATGTCCGCCCTCGCCGGCTCCGACCAGTCAATTCTCCCCAAATGCATGGACTTGCCTGTAAGTGAAATTCAGTTTATAGTAAGCCATATGGTTTTTACGCCGGCCAGGGGACCCGGTGGGGAGCACGTTGTCCCATGGTCACTCCCCGGCATACCCAATCGCGGATTTCTTATTATCCAGGGGTGAAAAGATGATCAATATTCTATTTCCGTTGATCAAAAAATGTGGCACATATTTCCCCGTCATGCTGGTCGTATTTTTCCTCACTTTGCCGCTGACGACCACCACCGCCAGGGCCGACTATCTCCTCCAGTCAGCCAGGCATTTCAATCATTTCAACTTTTCAGCCGTGAACGACATTGCCACGGAAGACGCCACTGGTGACGGCATCCCCGACATCTTCGTCGTCAGCTCCTATTTCGAGGGGTCGACTCCCATCGTGACCATGCTGCCGGGTCTGGGCGACGGTACCTTTGGTGAACCGGTCTTTTCCGACTCCCCGCTGACCCGGGGCGACGTCTCCGCCATGGCCACGGGTCTGTTTAACGTCGACCCTCATCTTGACCTTGTTCTGGCCTATGATGATATCGGGGATGACGTCTTCGGGGCGGTGGTGCTTCTCGGCACTGGTGACGGCAGTTTCACCATCAGTGACAATCTGATCATTGCCGATGAAGCGTCCGGTGTGGCCGCCGCCGATTTCACCGGCGACGGGATAACCGACGTCGCGGTGAGCGGCACCTACCCCGACTGGAACGTGACGACCTTTCATGGAGTCGGGGATGGGACGTTCAGTGCCGGGGGCACGTTCATCGTTGAAACAAATCCGACACGGTTGACAGTGGGCGATTTCGATGGGGACGGTGATGCTGACATGGCTTGCGGAGGGTGGGACCAGGACCTGGTCACCGTGTTGCGTAATGACGGAACCGGCTCGTTTGTCACCGTGTGGTACTTTTCCCCGAACGATGTCAACACGCTGGCCACCGGTGACCTCAACGACGACGGCTTTGACGATCTGGTTGCAGGATCATCTACTTATGGCGGATCGGTCTGGATCTATTTCGGCCGTGCCAGCGGCATTCTCCACCCCTATGTCGAGTACGATGCCGGTGACTACGCTTCCTGTCTTGACCTCGGTGACCTAGATCACGACGGCGATCTTGACCTGGTGGTCAACGGCACCTTGCCCGACCCCTATTCATACTCATCGAGGGTTGTCACCTTCCTGAACAACGGAGACGGCAGCTTCGGCGATCCCGAGTTCTCTTTCCAGGGGGCAGGCAACATCACCCTCTGCGACATGGACAACGATGACGCGCTGGATGCGGTGATGTCCGGACCCAGCTCCGATTTCGTCAGTGTCCTCCTCGGGCGCGGAGACGGATCATTCGTCTCCATGACAGACATCCTTTTCAGTTATTGTCCCACAAGCGTGGCTCACGCCGATGTGGACCAGGACGGTGACCAGGACCTGGCGATTTCCGACCTGGGCTCCCCGAACGACTCCGCCCTGATCCTGAGGAACAACGGTGATGGAACTTTTGCCGAGCCGGAGAGCTACGATCCCGGGAGCGATCCCAATCAGCTGACGTTCGGTGACCTCGACGGCGACCTGCACCCGGAGCTGATCAGTCTCAACAGGAATGACAACAACGAGGAATACGTCTCGGTGTTGTTCAATGCCGGAGACGGCACTTTTTTTGACCGCCATGACTATTCCATTGGAGACGACACCAGCGATGTGGCTGTCGGCGACCTGGACGGCGACGGCGACCTCGACCTGGCCGCCTGCCACTCGGAAAACTTCGAAGTGTTGATCAACCCCGGCAATGGCATCTTCGGCGTCGCCGAAAGCTACGAGACCGCCCGACACGCCAGGGAACTGGTCCTGGGGGACGTTGACGGTGACGGCGATCTCGACGCGGCGATGAACGGCTTTATGAGTTTCGTCGACGACCTGACCGTGTTGCTGTTCAACAACGGTGACGGAAGCTTCGGCAACCTGCAGCAGATTGGCAAGTACAGGTCCAGTGCAACAGGTCTTGTCCTGGCCGACCTGGACGGCGACGGCGATCTCGATCTGGCCACCGGGGATAGAATTGGGCCAACGATCCTGGTCTATCTGAACAACGGGGATGGCAATTTCAGCACGGTTACCCATGAGTATCCCTGCAGTTACGACATCTCCCAGCTTTCGGCTGCAGACCTCACCCTTGACGGCCATCTCGATCTGGTCGTTTTCAACGAAGGATCACAGGGTGACCTGGACATCCGGCGTGGAAATGGTGATGGCACGTTCGGACCAGCGGAATCGTATCCCCTGGGCTTTTCACCCGAGCCCATCGATCTGGCCGATTTCGACGGCAATGGGTCACTCGACGTGGTGACCTACAGAAATAACGGCGAGTGGGACACGACGATTCTCTTCAACACCCTCTCAGCAACCGGCCTGCTGGTCACCGGGCCCGGCCCGCGGGAGTCCAACCCCTCGCTGGTGCGGATCTTTCCGGCGGCGAGTTCAGGCAACCCCATTGCCGAGTGGACGGCCTATGGTGCCGACCGCTGGGGGGTCAACGTGGCCCTGGGTGAGCTGAATGGTTCGGGCATGCCGGAAGTGGTCACCGGCGCGGGGCCGGGACCGATCTTCGGCCCCCATGTAAGGGGCTTCACCATCGGTGGCACACCCATACCCGGGGTCTCATACTTCGCTTACGGCACCAACAAGTGGGGGGTCAATGTGGCCTGCGGCGACCTGGACAACGACGGCTACGACGAGATCGTCACCGGCGCCGGGCCGGGGGCGGTGTTCGGCCCCCACGTCCGGGGCTGGAACTGGGACGGGACGGGCACACCGACCTCGATCCCGGGGATCTCCTACTTCGCCTACGGCACCCCCAAATGGGGGGTCAATGTCAGCTGCGGCGACATCGACGGTGATGGCTACGACGAGATCGTTACCGGCGCCGGGCCGGGCGCGGTGTATGGTCCCCACGTCCGGGGCTGGAACTGCGACGGCGGGGGCGCAGTACCCATATCCGGGGTCTCCTTTTTGGCTTACGGCACGAACAAATTCGGGGTCAACGTCTGCTGCGGCGACATCGACGGCGACGGCATCGACGAGATGGTCACCGGCGCCGGACCTGGTGCGGTATTCGGCCCCCACGTGCGGGCCTGGAACTGGGACGGGACGGGTTCGGCCCAGAGCATACCGGCGGTGAGTTTCTTTGCCTACGAGTACACTCAGTGGGGGGCCAATGTCTCCTGCGGCGATCTGGATGATGACGGCATCGACGAGATCCTCACCGGGCCAGGGCCGGGGCCGGACTACCCGGCCCGGGTTCGGGGGTTCAATTACGACGGGCAGGCCCTCACCGCTATGGGCGGCGTCAATTTCCTCGCCTATGACCAGGCCGTGGTGACCCACGGAGTCAAGGTAGCGGCAGACCGGCGGTAACCGTCAGACGTGGTTTCATAACCTCATCAGAGGCGATGGAACCACGTCTGGTCATTCCGCACCCCGGCTGTTTCGCCGCCGGGGCTCACCGTGGGCATCATGCAGGGGCCCGCATCCCGCATCGGCTGAAGCCAGAAGAGCCGGCAGAGCACGAGCAGGGCCGCTATCACGGAACCGCTCTACTGCGGGTACTTGCCCCATCGGGTTTTCCGTCCTGATTCGCTCTCCCGTGGCATAATAATTATCCGGATGGTTAACAAGCAGCCGGCCCCGGCCGGCTGAAGCTGTTTGAAGGAGCATTACGAGATGGACCAGCCGTTGACATGCCGGCCCGCTGCCGGCACCGACCGTGACGATTTCTCCCGGGACAACCAGTGTCCCGACACCACCTTCTACAGCCGCCCCCGCCTGGTGGACCATCTGGACCGCCGGGCGCTGCAGACGGTGGAGCAACTGGTGGGCACGCTGCTCGTCGAGGAGAACCCGCGGGTCCTCGACCTGATGGCCAGCCACGATTCGCACCTCCCAGAGGGGCTCGAGCCGGCCGAGGTTGTGGGCCTGGGACTCAACGAGACCGAACTGACCGATAACGGCCTCTTGACCCGGCGGGTGATCCACGACCTGAATCAGGACCCGGTGCTGCCTTTCGCAGACGAGTATTTCGACGCCGTGCTCAACGTGGTCTCGGTGGACTACCTCGTCCGGCCGCAAGAGGTACTGCGGGAGGCGGGAAGGGTGCTGAAACCCGGGGGCCTGATGCTGGTGGTGTTCTCCAACCGCTACTTCCCGGAGAAGGCCACCGCGGTCTGGAAACGGTCCACCGAGGAGGAGCGGCTGCTGCCCCTACTCCGTGCGCGGCTGGCGGGCCATGGAGTCCCAGGGGAATTTCGGCTTCTCCTACCGGTTGCGGTTCAACCCGGATAACGAGACCTTCCCGCCGCTGCCTGTGCCCGGCCACAAGGCCTTCCGCAGCGGCATTCTCGGTGACGCGTCGGATCTGCGGTCGGCCGTTAAGACCGGCTGACCTTAAGAAGGGAATGCCGAACGGGGGCGGAGAGTGGATTCACTGACCCAGCTGACTGCCGGCGCCGCCGTGGGGGAGGCCGTCCTCGGTCCCCGGGTGGGCCGCCGGGCCATGCTCTGGGGTGCGATTCTGGCGACGCTTCCCGATCTGGATGTTTTTCTTCCGGCTGACGGACCGGTGGAGGCGTTCGTCTCGCACCGTTCATTCAGCCACTCTTTCTTTCTCCTGGCGCTGCTGGCGCCGGTGGCGGGCTGGTTGATCAGCCGGATCCACCCCACCACGCGAAACCATCTCAAACGATGGATTCTGCTGGCGTTTCTCGTCCTGGAATCGAGCGTGTTCATCGATTACCTGACGGTCTACGGGACACAGATTTTCTGGCCCTTCGACACCACGCCCCAAGCCTGGCCACTCTTTTTCATCATCGATCCGTTGTTCACCCTGCCGCTGATGGCGGGCTGCCTGTCGGCATTGCTGCTGACCGGGAACAGGCGTCTGGGGCACCGCCTGAATATGGCCGGCCTGCTGCTGTGCCTGGTCTACATGCTGTGGGCCGCCGGTGTGAGGGAATACGTCGATCATCGGGTTGTGTCGAAACTGGAGCGGCAAAACGTCGCCTTTTCCAGCCTCACCGCCACCCCGGCGCCTTTCACCACCTTTCTCCACCGCTACGTGGGGATCGACGGGGACAGCTATTTCGAGACCTATTATTCGATCTTTGACGGAAATGCGCCTCTCCTTGTCACCCACTACCCGAGGCGCCTGGATCTGCTTCGCGGCCTGGAAGAGCACCGGCCGGTGGCCAGGCTGCGCTGGTTCACCCGGGGGTTCTACTCCCTGGCGCAGGAAGGCGAGCAGATCGTGGTGAGTGACCTCCGTATGGGTTCGGAGCCGTATTATGTCTTTCGCTTTGCAGTGGCGCGCCGGGACGGACCCGTTGTGCTGCCGATGAAGGCCGAGCAACTGGACACCCGCTTTGACCGCCGCCAGCTGGCCTGGGTCTGGACGCGGATCTGGGAACCGTCACCGATACCGGCTTTTGACCGGTCCGTCATCAAACGCTGATCTTGAAATAGTTGCACCTGTACTAACAGTCTGATCTAATCAGATATTCAGTTTCTTCGATGGAAAGCCCAGCCGGCCATTCTCTGCGGTCCGCAGTGCGCTTTCCATGATCGACGGAACGGAACGCTGTCGGGAGGATGGAAAGGAGAAGCGTGGTTCCCGGGCCATTCTTGCCTTTCCCGGCGTCGGATGCCTGTCTCACTGGGAGTGGTCGTCTCTGCTGGAGGCGGCCGGTGGGGTATGCAACCTGGACATGGCTTCCCGGACGAAGCGTCGTTTGATGGCTGAGACGGAATACGACTATCTGCTGGTGGGCGGCGGGCTGCAGAGCGGCCTGATCACCCTCGCCCTTCGCGCCCGGCACCCCGAAACGCGCATCGCCATCGTCGAACGAGATGACGCCATCGGTGGCAACCACACTTGGTGTTTTCACGCCGGCGACGTTTCACCTCGCGCTGCGGAATGGATCGCACCCCTGATCTGCCACCGCTGGCCGGGCTATGTGGTGCGGTTCCCCGGTTTTGAACGGCGGCTTGACGTCGAGTACTCGGCGATCACCAGCGACAGGATGGACCAGGTTGTCCGGGAGGCGATGGAAGGGCGTCCGGGTTCGCGGCTCTTTCTCGGCGCCGAGGCGCTGCGCGTCGAGCGCGGTGCGGTGCACCTCGCCGGCGGGCAGGCGCTGACCGCAAAGGTGGTCATCGATGCCCGCGGGCCCTCGCGCAGCGACGCCGGCCCGCGGACCGCCGGTTTCCAGAAGTTTGTCGGCCTCGAGGTTGACCTCGCCGAGCCGCACGGCCTCGACCGGCCCGTCCTGATGGATGCCGAACTGGACCAGGCCCACGGGTTCCGGTTCATGTACGTGTTGCCGCTCACCGCCCAACGGCTGCTGCTGGAGGACACCTACTTCCACCAGTCGCCTGACCTCGACGCCGAGGGGATCCGGGCGGAGATCATGGCCTACGCGGAAAGAAAAGGATACAAAGTCGCGTCGCTGGTCCGCGACGAGAAGGGCGTGCTGCCCATGACCTGGAGCGGTTCGCTGCCCGAGCGGCGGCCGGTGGGCGCCATTGCCGCCGGGTTCCAGGGCGGCTGGTTCCACCCGGCCACCGGCTACTCGCTGCCCATCGCCGCCCGCGTGGCGGACCACATCGCGGACCGACCGTTGGAGACCATCGAACGTCAGGGGCTCGACGAACTGGTGCCCCGGCAGCGATCGCAGTCGCGGTTCTGCCACCTGCTCAACCGCCTGCTCTTCCGCTGGTACGCCCCGCGGTCGAGAAGGCACATCTTTGAACGTTTCTACCGGCTGCCCATGGCCACCGTCGAGCGTTTCTATGCGCTGCGGCTGACCTGGGCCGACCGGTTCCGGCTGCTGGTGGGGAACCCGCCCCGGGGGTTCTCACCCCGCTACCGGTTGACCGAGAGTACAGACAGATGAACATCGCTGAAAAACTGCTTGGCCCCGACGCCGACCTTGGCGAACTGATGAGGGGCCTCTTCGAGCGCCTGCCTTCCGAAGGGGACGATCACGGGGAGATCGATCCCCGCTACTGGGACAAGGCGCTGATCGATCCGGCCCGGGACATTCTCAGCCGCTCGGGCAAGGGCGTGCGGGCGAAGCTGCTCGAACACGCCTGGCACCTTGCCGGCGGCGACCCCGCCGGGCCGCCGGACATGCTCCCCGTGCTCATTGAACTGTTGCACGTGGGGTCGCTGATCATCGACGACATCGAGGACGATTCGGCGATGCGCCGGGGCGCGCCCGCGATACACCGGCGCTACGGCGTTCCGGTGGCGATCAACATGGCCAACTGGCTCTACTTCCTCTCGCTGACCCTGCTCTTCCGCGTCGAGCTCGGCCCGGACGCCCGGCTGACGCTCTACGAGGACATCAGCCTCGGGCTGCTGCGCTGCCACAAGGGCCAGGCGCTGGACCTGACGGTGAACATCACCCGCGTGCCCAGGCCACAGGTGCCGGCGCTGGTCACCCGGTCGACACGGCTGAAGACCGGCTCGCTGATGGAGATGGCTGCCCTGGTCGGGGCCCATGGCGCCGGCGCGCCGCCGCCGGTGGTGGCGGCGCTGGCCTCGTTCGGCGCCGGATACGGGCTGGGCCTGCAGATGATCGACGACTGGAGCGGTCTCTACAACCCCAAGCGGCTGGACAAGGGCATCGAGGACATCCGGCACTGCCGGCCCACTTGGCCCTGGGTCTGGCTGGCCGAGACCTGCGACGACGTGACCTACGCCGGGCTGGCCCGGCAGGCCGGCGCGGCTTCCATCGACTGGGATGCCGAGCAGGTGATCGGGAAAATGCGCGACGCCCTGATCCCCACCGCACGGAACCGCATCTCCGAGCACTTGCGGCGGACACTGGCGGACCTGCGCCATACCATCGGCGACTCGCTGCAGCTGGAGCAGCTCGACGAGGACGTCTTCAAACTGGAGAGGGCATATGGCTAGCAGCGGAGGGACGCCGCGGGCAGCGGTGGTGGGTGGCGGCTTCGGCGGACTGGCGGCCGCGGTGATGATGCAGAACGCGGGTATCAGTACCACCGTGTTCGAGAAACGCGACAAGCCGGGCGGCCGGGCCTATGTCTATGAAGATCAGGGGTTCGTCTTCGACGGCGGGCCGACGGTGATCACCGCGCCGCTGATCTTCGAGGAGCTGTTCGCCGAAACCGGGGCCCGCCTCGAGGATTACGTGGAATTGATCCCGGTCAACCCCTTCTACCGCCTGATCTGGGACGACGGGGACATCTTCAACTATGACGGTGATTCGGAATCGATGGTGGCCCAGATCCGCGAGCGCGACCCGGGGGACGTGGAGGGGTACCTCAAGTTCACCGAATACGCCCGCAAGGTGTTCGTGGCGGGCTACAGCAAGCTGGCCGCCACGCCCTTCCTCAATTTCAGCGACATGGTGCGGGTGGCCCCGGCGCTGATCCGGCTCCGGGCCGATCGGTCGGTCTACCGCACGGTGAGCCGTTTCGTCAAGAACGACCACATGCGCCAGGCGCTGAGCTTCCACTCGCTGCTGGTGGGCGGCAATCCTTTCGAGACCAGTTCGATCTATACCCTGATCCACTATCTGGAGCGCGAGTGGGGCGTCTACTTCCCCCGCGGGGGCACCGGCGCCCTGGTCCGGGCATTGGTCAAGCGGTTCGAGGAACTGGGCGGGGAGGTCCGCCTCTCCACGCCGGTGAGCCGGGTGGAGCTGGAGCAGGGCAACGGCCGGGTGAAGCACCTGGTGACCAGCGAGGCGGGCGAACGGGAACCCTTCGACCTGGTGGTCTCCAACGCCGACATCCACCACACCTACGGCACGCTGCTCGACGGCGTCCCGCACGCCGCGCGGATGCGCAGACGGCTGGAGCGGATGAAGTGGTCGATGTCCCTCTTCGTGCTCTACTTCGGTACCGACCGTCGTTACAACGAGCAGGTAGCCCACCACAATATCATCTTCGGGCCGCGCTACAAGGGGCTGCTCGACGACATTTTCCACGGCCGGCAGCTGGCCGAGGATTTCAGCCTCTACCTGCACATGCCGACGGTGACCGATCCCTCGCTGGCCCCCGAAGGGTGCGAGACCTTCTACGTGCTCTCGCCGGTCCCGCACCTGGGCAACGCGCCCATCGACTGGAGCACTACCGGCGAGGCGTACGCCGACCGGATCCTCACCGCGCTGGAGACGCACCTGCCGGGGCTGCGCGAGCACCTGGTGACGAAGTTCTGGTTCACGCCGCAGGACTTCAAGGACGTCTACAACACCTACATGGGCTCGGCGTTCTCCTGCGCCCCGCTGCTGACCCAGAGCGCCTGGTTCCGGCCGCACAACCGTGACGACCGGATCCCCGGCCTCTACCTGGTGGGAGCGGGGACCCACCCCGGGGCCGGGGTGCCCGGGGTGATCAATTCGGCCAAGGCCACCATGCGCCTGGTGACCGAGGACTTTCTCGGATGAAACAGGACCCGATCGAACACTGCGCGGAGATCATCCGCTACCATTCCAAGAGTTTCTCGCTGGCTTCGCGGCTGCTGCCCGCCGCGGTGCGCCGGCGGGCCGTGGTGGTCTACGCCTGGTGCCGGCGCGCGGACGACGCGGTGGACCACGCTCCGCCGGGATATCAACTGGAAGCGCTCCAGCGGCTGCGGCGGGAGCTGGGTGAGGTGTACGGCGGCCGGCAACTGGACGACCCGGTGCTCTCCTCGTTTCAGAGCGTGGTTCGCGAGTGCGGCATCCACCGCGCCTACACCGACGAACTGATCGACGGCATGGCGATGGATGTCGCCGGCACGCGATACGACTCGATGGACACCTTTCTGCTGTACTGTTTCCGCGTGGCGGGTACCGTGGGGCTGATGATGAGCCACGTAATGGGGCTGCGCGATGAAGGGGCGGTCCGCTATGCCGCGCACCTGGGGATGGCGATGCAGATGACCAACATCTGCCGCGACGTGCTGGAGGACTGGCAGCGTCAGCGGCTCTACATTCCGGAGGAACTCCTCGCCGCCCGGGGCTGCCCGCGGCTGGCCGACCGGCTGGGCGGCGATTTCCCCGAAGAGGCGCGGGAACCGGTGGCCCGCGCCACGGCGGCGCTGCTCGACGAGGCCGATCGCTACTATGCGTCGGGCGACCGCGGGCTCTACGCGCTGAGCCGGCGCTGCGAGCTGTCGATCAGGACGGCCCGCAAGGTTTACTCGGCCATCGGCGTGCGGGTGCGCGGTGCGGGGTGTGACCCGCTGGCCGGGCGGGCCTTCGTGCCCCTGGGGCAGAAGCTGGTCCTCGTCGCCGGGGCCCTGGGCCAAACTCTTTCCGGCGGCCGGGCCGCCAAGGGGACGGCGGCCCTGACCGCGCCGGAGCGTTGCGTATCGTTCCCCGGGGACATCATGCCGGTGGAATCCAGATGAAACGACTGGCCAGCACGATCATCGCTCTCGCCGTCCTGTTCGCCGCGGGCTGCGTGTCGCCGACGGGGGCGCAGAAGCCCGTGTCCGGAGTGGGCGGGGGCGGGGCCCTCTTCATCGCCGTCAACGGCATCAGCCCTCCGGAGGGGGTTGTGCGCGTGGCGCTCTTCGACTCGGCAGAGGGGTTTCCCGGCGAGGCCGGCAGCGAGTTGCGCCACGCCGAGGTGCCGGCGGACGGCGAAGCGGTGAGTGTCACCTTCACCGGCCTGCCGCCGGGGCAGTATGCGGTCAGCGTCTACCACGACCGCGACAGTGACGGCCGGATGGAAACCGACTTGTTCGGCCGGCCCATTGAACGCTACGGCACGTCGAACAATGTCCGCGGCCTGTTCGGTCCGCCGACGTTTGCCGCGGCCGCGCTCACCGTGGCGGACGGCCCCCGGGAGATCGAGATCACCCTCGTGGGTGCCGCCGAGTGATGCGGGCGGCCGGGCCCTGGGGCCGGCGCCCGCGGGAAAGGAAGGAAGATGACGCGACATGAACGGGTGCTGATGCTGCCCGCGGCGGGCGGGCGCGAGCGTGTCGGGGAGAAGACGACTGCCGTGGTCGCCGGCGGCGGGATCGCCGGGGTCGCCGCCGCGGCGGTGCTGGCTGAGCGGGGGGTGGAGGTCACGCTGTATGAGCGGGAGGCATACCTCGGCGGCCGGGCCGGTGCCTGGACCGACCGCCTGGCCGACGGGACGGCCTTCGAGATGGAGCGGGGGTTCCACGCGTTCTTCCGGCAATACTACAACCTGCAGTCGCTGCTGCGGCGAATCGACCCCCAGCTCAGTTTCCTCCAGCCTCTGGAGGACTACCCGATCCTTGGCCCGGAGGGCCAGGTGCAGAGCTTCGCCAACCTCCCCCGCCGCACCCCGTGGAACGTCGCCACCCTCACCATCCGGACACGGGCGCTGACCCTTCGCGACCTGGCCGGGGTCAACGCACGACGGGCCCTGGAGATGCTCACCTTCGACCTGGAGAAGACCTACCGCCGCCGGGACGGGATGAACGCCGGCGAGTACCTCGATTCGCTGCGCTTCCCGCCCGATGCCCGGCGCCTGCTCTTCGACGTCTTCGCCCACTCGTTCTTCAACCCCGAGCGGGAGATGTCGGCCGGCGAGCTGCTGATGATGTTCCACTTCTACTTCACCGGCAACCCCGAGGGGCTGATCTTCGACGTTGCCGACGCCCCCTTCTCCAGGTCGATCTGGGAACCGTTCGGCCGCTACCTCGAATCGCTGGGGGTCAGCATACACACTGGTCAGGCGGTGGAGGCCGTGCACCGCCGCGCCGGCGGCGGCTGGCAGGTCTCCGCCGGCACAACCGCGGTGGACGCCGACGGCGTGGTGCTGGCGGTGACCGTCCCGGCGATTCGCGAGATCGTCGCCGCCTCGCCCGATCTCGACGACCCGGAGTGGCGGGCGTCGATCGAGAAAACGTCGCTGACCAACCCCTTCGCCGTCTGGCGCCTCTGGCTCGACCGGCCGGCTGCCGAGGGGCGCGCCCCTTTTGCCGGCACCACCGGCCTGGGCGCCATCGACAACATCTCGCTCTACGAACTGTTCGAGGACGAGAGCCGGAGCTGGGCCGAGGCCAACGGGGGCTCGGTGGTGGAGCTCCACGCCTACGCCGTGGACGAAGACGCACAGGAGGAGGACCTCAAGCGGGACCTGCTCGGTGCACTGCACGAGCTCTACCCCGAAACCAGGGACGCCCGCATCCTGGAAGAGCGCTGGCTGGTCAGGCAGGACTGCCCGGCCTTCGCTCCCGGGGCGTATGCGGCGCGGCCCGGCGTGGCCACGCCGTTCCCCGGGCTGACCATCGCCGGCGATTTCGTCAAGCTGCCCATCCCCAGTGCGCTGATGGAGCGGGCCGCCGCCTCGGGCTTCCTGGCGGCAAACCATTATCTGGCCGACCGTGGCGTGGCCCCCGAGCCGATCCGGTCGACCCCGCCCCGGGGCATGCTCTCCTGGCTGCCGGTGTGACGGAGGTGTGAAAGAGTGATGTTCAGGGACTCGGATGGATTGAAGCTGTTCGGCCGCGAGCTCGGCCCGGCCGAGCCCGTTTCCGCGGACCCCGACTGGATGCAGGCCCGCGTGCCCTGGATCGAGCAGGGGCTGGAGCGGGCGCTGGCCCTCCCCTCGGGAGGGTGGTACGTCCTTGGGACCTCCGGCGAGCTCGGGTCGCAACCGCGGCGCTACCGGGTGGACGGCCGGGACTACGTCGGCTGGCGCAGCGGCGGGACGATTACGGTGGCGCCGGATTCCTGCCCGCACATGGGCGGTTCGCTGTCCGACGGGTCGGTGCGCGACGGGAAGGTGGTCTGCCCCTGGCATGGGCTGGCCCTGGGCCGGGATAAGCACGGACAGTGGCAGCCGGTGGCGGTGCACGATGACGGCGTGCTGCTCTGGATCCGGCCGGGGGAGGCGCAACCGGGGTTCGACGCGCCGGTGCTCCCGCCGCGGCCGGAGAACTGTATCGACGCGGTACTGCAGCAGGAAGTGCTCTGCGACCCCCGGGACGTGATCGCCAACCGCCTCGACCCGTGGCACGGCGCCCACTTCCACCCGCACTCCTTCGCCCGGCTCAAGGTCATCGGGCAGGAGGACGACGCGATCACCGTGCGGGTGGTCTTCCGCATCTTCCGGCGGATCGGCATGGAGGTCGACGCGCGTTTCCACTGCCCCGAACCGCGGACCATCGTGATGACCATCGTCGGCGGGGAAGGGGTGGGGTCGGTGGTGGAGACCCACGCCACGCCGCTGGACCCCGGCCGCACCCTGGTCTGCGAGGCGACCCTCGCCACCTCGGAGCGCCCGCAGTTCCGTACCGTGGTCCGGCTCTTCGGATCCCTGTTGCGTCCCCTGATGTGCTGGCGCGCACACCGGCTGTGGGTCGAGGACGCCGCCTACGCCGAACGACGCTGCGCGCTGCGCGCCGCCCGCTGAACCGGGCTCAGGCCCATTCCCGGCGCCGGGCCCAATCATGCCGTGGTGTCTGCGGCCGTCAGGTATTGATTCCCTGCCCCTTTCCGCGCCGACGTGACGTGATCTGGGAGAGATTGACCATCACCGGGGAAACCACTACTATCCGCTTGGGTCTTGATACTGCCTGATTGCTTGCCGTTGGTCGGATCGAACCGTTGCAAGGGATGGTTTCCTGCACCTGAGGGGATGATGGTCTGGTTGAGATGAAGAGATTGCTCGACGATATTGCCGCTCGCTTCGATCTTGAGTGCCGGGTGCGCGGCGTCCGGATCGCGGAGCTGGTGGAACGCCTCGACATCGACTTGGACAACAGTTCGCTGGATGATTGGGGCACCCCCGGACCGGCGGACAAAACGGCGCACGCGAGCCAGGGGGCGGTGGATCTGCACTACGTACCCCACCTCTTCCCCGGCATGGACCCCAAGCTGCGGCTGGCACATCATCTCCAGTACCATCTGCTGCCCAAGGAGCTTCCCCCTGACAGCCCTGTTCGGATTTCCGCCGTGCTTGAGTCCTACTGCCATCTCAGCGGCGACCTCTTCGGCTGGGATGTGACGGCCGATGGTGAGTTCCTGATCTGGATAGTGGATATGTCCGGGCATGGTCTGGAAACGGGGCTTGCCTCGGTATTGTTGAAACTTGTCATCGACGCCCTTCACAGCCCGGGCAGCCTGGACCAGTTGGTGGGCGAGTTGAACGAGGCGCTGCACCACCTGGTGCAGCCCTGCGGCAGAACCATGTACGCCACGGGTTTCTTCATCACTCTGGGGGCTGATGGAACGGCGAGCTACTGCTCGGCGGGCCACCTGCCGGCACTGATCCGCGGAGCGGCGGGTGATCTGCGCGAACTGGGTTCCAACTCGCGTCCCATCGGCCTGTTCCCGGGTGAGCGCTTCGAGGTTGAGCAGACCCGGGTCGCACCTGGTGAGACGCTCTTTCTCTACACCGACGGGTTGGTCGAGCTGACCACCCGCTCCGGTGAGCAGTTCGGCCTTGATCGCTTGCGTGACTTTCTGAGCCTGCCGAATGAGGGACCGCGGGACCTGACCGACAAGCTGTTTCGCCGTATCGCCGAAGATCATGATATGACGAAGATCGACGACGACGTCACCTTTGTTGCCGCGAAGATGCGTCAGCGCCGATGACCGCTCGGACGATCTCACCGTCACACCACTCCTGCTGAAGCTGGTTCGTTTGAACGGCGAGTGGGCTGCACTGTATATATGACCGAAGCGCTCGCTCCATGCGCTGCCAGCTCCGCGGTGTCTGCCCCTCCTGCCAGCAGAAGCGAGCCGAGATCCTGTGCCGCTTCGTCCTGCCCAGACACCGGCGCCGCCCGCTCTACCATGACCGCAAGCTGCTCACCGGCATCCGTGTTGGATACCGTCGTCCAAAACGGCCAAACGGGCCTCCGGCCGTTGGCACGTCTGCCTAGGGCTCACCGTGTCCGCCACGCGAATGCGCCCGGCCATTCGCGTCGCAGCTTGTGCGCCGGAACAGGAACAGCGTCTTGACCTTCTGCGGCTTTCCGTCCACTTCCAGGAACGGGTAGGCCAGGAAGTTGATGGGGCCGGAGGCCGGGCCCGGGTCCAGCACCAGATCTCGTCCGCGTGTGAACTCGAACCGGTTGGCCGGATGGTGTCCGAAGAAGTACATGCTCAGCGCACTGAACTTGTCGGCCTCGCTGATGTCCACCGGCCACCACTTGCCGTCGGCGTAAAACTCCGCCCAACAGTGATAGCCATCCGTCCCGCCGTCATCGCGCTCGGAAGGGATCGCGGCACCGATCGCGAAGCGTGCTGGGATTCCGATTGAACGCGCCAGGGCGATGAAATAGGCGTGGTAGTCGGTGCAGTTGCCGTAGAGGGCATCGCAGGCGTAAACGGCGTTGCCCTGACCCCAGCCTTCGCCGAACTTCATGTAATTCATCTCTTCCATGACATGGTCGTACAGGGCCCGAGCGCGCACAAGGTCACCCTTCTTTCCTTTCACCGCTTTCTCGGCGACACCCTTGATCCTCTCGTCCGCCGGAACCATACGCTCGGGCCGCAGGTACTTCACCGCCTCGTCGGGGTCGCCGGGGTAGGCGCCCTTTTCCAAGCGCTCGACTTCGTAAACGATTTCCAGCGGCTTGCCGCTGTCTTCCGGCCCAAGTTCCAGAAACAGTACGCGGTTGCCGTGGGCGCTGTCGGTAAGCGTCTTCTGTGTGCCGGGCACGGCGACGGATTTCACTGTGACCTTCTGATAGTCGTCGGAACCGGCAAGCGGCAGCCAGCAGCGCGCCGTGCCTTTGATCTCAGGCAGCGTGGCCTGGTAGCGAAACTCGAAGGCGTCCAGCCCGGTCAGCACGCCGAGCAGTTCTTTTGACGCGTCATCGACCGGTGCGCGAACCCAGTGTTTGTCCTCGTTCTGCTTCCATACGTAGTAGGGGACGCCATTGAGCTTGTGGATCGTGGTTTCGGTGACGGTCATTGCGCCCGGATCACCCTTCAGGAAGAAATCGATGTCGTAGAACTGTCCGTCGGAACTTGCCATATCCACGCAGGCGAAGTGGCTTTGCGGCGCCAGCGAGGCGAGATACTCGACGTGCACGCGGACCAGCTTGAGCTTGAGTTCCCTGCCTTCGAAAGGAACCGTGAAGTAGCCGCCGCCGCTTTTCACCTGCTCAGCAATGTGCTTTTCGATACCTGCCTGGATGTCGCCAGTGACGATGGTCGGTACATACGCGGCGCCGGCCGGATCAGGACCGGTTGCTTCGTCCTGGCCATATACGGCGCTCAGCAGAATCCCGGCCAGGAGCAAGGACGCCGGCAGGGAAGTGAACTGAAGGCGAGTACGTGACATGCCTCCTCCTCTTCTCTGAAATGAAGCCCTGCTGAACGGGAATGGGTGCGGCAACCGTCAGGGCTGCCGCTCCCTCAGTCTGCTGTTCCCGCCCGGAAACGGGCCGTCCGGTCGCCTCAGTGCGCCGGGTGGTCCTTGGGCTTGGCTGCGGCGGGATCCACCGCCCCAGCAGGCGGGCGCAGCACCGCGTCGATGACGTGTATCACGCCGTTGGCAGCGGCAACGTCGGTCGCGATGACCTTGGCGCCGTTCACCGTCACGTTTCCGTCTTCAACCTTGATGCTGAGCTTCTGCCCGTTCAGCGTTTCGACTTCCATGGTCTTCACATCCGCGGCCATGACTTTCCCCGGCACGACGTGGAAGGTCAGAATCGACACGAGGTTCTTCTTGTTTTCCGGCTTGAGCAGATCCTCGAGGGTGCCGGGAGGCAGCTTCTTGAAAGCGGCATCGGTGGGGGCAAAAACCGTGAACGGTCCTTCGCCCTGCAGCGCTTCCACCAGGCCCGCCGCCTCGATGGCACTCACCAGCGTATTGAAGTCGCCGGCGCCGGACGCAACGGCGACAAGGTCACCGGGACCTTCCGGATGCTCACCGGCCTGAGCGATGTTGAACGTCAAGGCGACGGTCACCAGGACAGCGATCGTGAAGATACATTTGGCTTTCATCGTATTTTCCTTTCCTTGTTCTTCGGCGACTTCGCCCCCGCGGGCCCGTTTCCTTTCTCTTTGGCACTGCCGCTGACTATATGATTCATCGCCTGCTGGTGCAACAATTTCCCTGAAGAGATCTTCCCGGGTTCCCGACTCGCATGCACCTCATGGGGCCGCCGGGCGAGGACAACGCCGACGCGCGCATGAAGCACCAGATCATGGGCCGCGAGGTGGTGGTGGCAATCACCGACGGGCAATTCGACTTCGGCATCTGGGAACGGATCTTTTACGGAGAGTTCGACGGCTGGCGGCGCAAGCGCGTGCTGGTGAAGGTCATCGGGGAATGATCAATCCCCCAAATGACCTGCCGGGCATGTGCGGGAACAAAATAAGCGCGGATCACCGGCATGCACCGGCCTCGACGGCCGGAGCGGACCGACCTCCACCTCGCGATACGCGAGAACCTGGACCTGTTCCTCGACACCTACGATAAGCGGTTCCTCGACCAGTGCCACCCACTGAATCGGGCTCAGGCCGATTCCCAGCGCCGGGCCAGCGTCCGGGCCACGAGGAAGAGCACCACGGCCATGGCGGCCAGCACGGCCAGCTGCGGAAGCAGCGAGACGAGGAAGCCGCCGAAGGTCGCCTGGGGGTCGTCGTACCAGAAGACTTTGAGGTAACCGTCCAGCGCCCAGCCGTTGAAGGTGAAGAGAGACGTGGTCTCCATGAAGTCGGGCATGATGAACCGCGGCACCATGCTCCCGCCCAGGGCCGACATGACGAGGATCAGGATGGTGGAGAGCGCGCCGAGCTGCGCCCGGCTGCGGCAGACGGTGGCCAGGGCGATGCCGAAGGCCGCCGCCGCGGCGGCCGTCACCGCCGTCATCAGCACGAAGCCGGTGAGATGACGGGGCGTGAAGAGGTCGAGCCCGAAGACGAGGGCGGCGAAGACGAACATCACCAGCAGCTGGAGAAAGCCCACCACGGCGAAGAAGAACCAGTTGCAGGTCAGCAGCCGTCCCATTCCCACGTTGGAGGAGAGCAGCCGTTCCAGCGTTCCCTGCTCCTGGTTCTCGAGCAGCGAGCCGCCGGCGCCGGCCATGGAAAAGAGCAGGAACATCACGCCGATGCCTGCCGCGTAGTAGGAGATGATCGAAGGGCCGTCCTCCTCCTCTTCCCCTTCGCCCTCCATGGCGCTCACCGCTTCCACGTTGATCAGCCCGCCAAACGCATCCCCGGCCCCGGCGGCTGCCTGCCCGTCGTCACCGGTCTCGCCGGTTTCCACCGGTTCGGGGCGGGCGAGGAAGCCCTTGATCATTTCCACGCTGGCCTTCTGCCGTGGAGTCAGCTCCCCGCCGAAGGTCTCCAGCTGGTCGATACCGCCCTGCAGCAGCGCGTCCGGTGCCGCGGTCATCGCGCAGGCCTGCAGCAGCCCGGTGACGATGTGCCTGGCAAAGGGGTTGGAGGGGTCGTGGATCAGCTCCACCGGCGCCTGGTCCGTGCCGAATTTTCCGAAGGCTTCGCCGAATCCGGGGGGAATGACCACCGCGGCGGAACGCTTGCCGGTGCGCACGGCCAGGCGGCCGGTTTCGCGGTCATAGGGCGCCGGGTCGGGCTCCTCCTCGGTGGCCGGCGGCGCGGTCTCCACCGTCAGCGCACCCTGGTCTTCGAGGGCGGCGGCCAGCTTGCGGCTGATCTCGGAGCCGTCGAGGTCGACCACCACCAGTTTCATCGTACCCAACCCGCCGCCACCGCCGCCACCGCCGAAGATGAAGGCGAAGATGGAGAAGAAGACCAGCGGCAGGATAAAGGTCAGGCCCAGCGCCACCCTGTCGCGCTTGAGGTTGAGCCAGTTGATGCGGAGCAGTGTGCCGGTCATTCCCTGAGCTCCCGTCCGGTGAGGTGGATGAACACGGCCTGCAGTGACGGCGCCTCGATCCGCACGTCGGCCACCCGGGCCCCGGCCGCCGCCACCTCGGCGAGGACGCCGGCCAGTTCGCCGGCCACGTCTTCCACCCGGCAGCTGATCCCGCCCCCGTCGGCCGGCTCGAACCGCCCGCCGCGGAGCGCTTCGGGCACGTCGCCATCGATATCGAGCGACACCCGGCGGCCCGGACCGATGGTCCGGTGCACCAGGTCGTCGAAGGTACCGTCGGCGATGACCCGGCCGTTGTCGATGATAACGATGCGGTCGCAGACCTGTTGCGCTTCGTCCAGCTGGTGGGTGGTCAGCAGCAGTGACGCCCCGCCGCCCACCAGTTCGCCCAGCATCTCCCAGATGCGGGCCCGGCTTTGCGGGTCGACACCCACCGTCGGCTCGTCCAGTACCACCACCTCGGGCCGGTGCAGGACGCCGCAGGCGATGTTCAGTCGCCGCTTCATGCCGCCGGAGAACCCCTTCACCGGCTCGCGCGAGCGGCCGGCCAGGCCGGTCCAGTCCAGGGCCCAACGCACCCGCTCGCCGAGATCGGCGGCAGCCACACCGTGGAACACGCCCCAGGCGCGGAGGTTCTCTTCGGCGGTGAGCACCGGGTAGAGGGCGATCTCCTGGGGCACCACACCCAGTCGCTGCCGGGCCTCGGCGGCCCCCGGCGATCCGTCCAGCGGAACGCCCAGCAGGGCCAGCTCGCCGGCGTCGAGGCACACCCGCCCGGTGATGGCCCGGGCCAGGGTGGTCTTGCCCGCACCGTTGGGGCCGAGCAGCGCCAGGCACTCGCCGTGCCGCAGCTCGAAACCGGCGCCGTCCAGGGCCCGGGTCTCCCCGAAGGCCTTTTCGGCGCCGCTGATGGTCAGAGCCGTATCCATTGCCAACTCCATCGCTGCATGCCGCCGTCAAGACGGGCGGCGGATCAATTCAGGATCGCGGGGCAGGCTTCGCGGGATGCCGGGCCGGTGTGCGATTCGAATTGCCGCTTACCATTTAGGAATGATAGTGCATGCGGTAGTCGCGTTCAATGTTCGCCGCGGTGCACCCGTCCCGCGGCAGCGGGAATGCGAAGGACCAGCCTGACGCCCCTGTCCGCGGGCCGGAGTTCGATCCCGCCACCATGGGCTTCCAGCAGGGACCTGACGATGGCCAGGCCCAGGCCGCTGCCGCCCTGTTCGCGGGCGGTGGTGAAGAAGGGATTGAAGATCTTTCCCTCCGCCTTCGCGGAGATTCCAGGCCCGTCATCGGCATAGCCGATCTCCGTCCATTCACCATCATCTCTGGCGGTGGAGGAGAGGGTGATGGACACCGAACGGCCGGCCCCGGCATGCTGCAGGGTGTTGTCCAGAAGTATGGAGAAGATCGATTCGAATGCCGCGGCTGACATTGGGACAGTGAATCGGCCTCCCGCCGGGTTTACTTCCACCGTCAGACCGGCATCTCGGTAGCGGTCGGCCAGCTTTTCCAGCAGTGGCAGTGGGTCGCAGAACTCGTTCCCTGGTGCGGCCATGTCAGCCCGGGCCAGTTCCAGCAGCCGGTTGACCAGCCGGTCCAGCCGCTCCACGTCCGCTTCCATGATCCGCAGGAATCGTTCCAGCTCCTCCCGGCTCATCTCCTCCAGGTGGTCACGAAACAGCTCACCCGCGCCCTTGAGCGAGGTCAGCGGCGCCTTGAACTCGTGGGAAACATTCCCGGCAAAGGTACGGATGTAGTCCGCGCGCTCGTTGAGCGTTTCAGCCATGCGCGAGATCGCTTCGGAGAGCCGGGCCACCTCGCGGGTGCCCGGTGATGTGAGCGGCCGGGCCGCGTCCCGCCGGCCGCGGGTCACCGCTTCGGCCTGGCGTACCAGCTGCTTCATCGGCCGGGTAACGGCAAATGTTGTCAGCAGGGTGATCAGCAGCACGGCAGCCAGCAGGACCACGCCCCCCAGCAGCAGGGTGTGACGGCGGTTGTAGAGTGCCTTTTGCACGTCCAGCGGTGTGCGGGAGAGGACCACCGCACCCCAGACCCGATCCCCGGAGACAACCGGCAGGGCCACGTAGGCCCGGACACGGGTCCGGCGGCTCAGCGAATCGACGGCCGGCGGTGGCTCGTCGGAGATGCGCTGGCGCAGCAGGCTCACCGGTTCGCCGGCCAGCGCCCGCGGCACTTCCTCCCGCGCCGTGAGCGACAGACCCAGCTCGCTGCCGCTGCTGGCCACCACCGTGCCCCGGTGGTCGACGATGCGGATGCCGGAAAGGGAGACCAGCTTGGCCTGGCTGATCACCGGGGTCAGCACCTGGCCGGCGGCTTCAGCAAAACGGTCCGCCGGCCTGGCAGGAATGGTGGCCTCTTCCGCCGGCCCCCTGATTGAGGATGAGGCCATGTCCAGGCTGGGGTGGATCGGGGTGAAGGGCTGGCTGGGGTCTGCCTTCCATTCAGGCTTCAGCGGGTTGCCGTAGAGCGCGGGATCGTTCACCACCCCATCGTGCATCGTGGCCAGTTGCCGTGACAGTTCTTCCCGGTAATAGGCAGCCACCAGTGCCCCCTGGCCGATCAGCGCCGACTCGGTCCGCCGCACCAGGGCGGTTTCGTAGAGCCGGAGAACGGCGATGCCGCCCAGGGGCAGGAGGAGCACGATCAGGCTCACCACCAGGAAGAGTGTACGCAGGCTGGGCTGGTAGCTTCTGGTCATTCACAGGGACCGAGTTTGTAGCCGAACCCGTGCACCGTCTCGATGGGGTCGCCGCCCACCTCGCGGAACTTCTCCCGCACCCGGCGCACGTGGCTGTCCAGGGTCCGTTCGCTGACCACGGCGGCGCCCTCGTAGGCCCGTTCCATCAGCTCACTACGGCTGTAGACCTTGCCCGGCCGGCCCAGCAGGGCCCGCAGGATGCCGAACTCGGTGGCGGTGAGGGTCACGGTCCGGCCGTCCCAGACCGCCTGGCAGCGTTCCAGGTCCAGCTGCAGCAGATTGTGCCGCAGGGGTTCGTCATCTGTCCCGGCCGCCGGCGGTTCCGCCCGGCGGAGAATGGCCTTGACCCGGGCCACCAGCTCCCGGGGGCTGAACGGCTTGGTCACGTAGTCGTCGCCGCCCAGCTCCAGCCCCAGCACGCGGTCGATCTCATCGTTCTTCGAGGAGAGGAAGAGGATCGGGACCTGTGACGTGGTGCGGATCCGGCGGCAGATTTCGGTTCCCTCGATGTCGGGGAGCATGATGTCGAGGACCACCAGGTCGGGGGCGTGCTTCTCAGCCAGGTCCAGGGCCTGTTCGCCATCGGCTGCTTCGACAGTGGTGTACCCGGCCTTTTCCAGAGCAAAGACCACAACCTCCCTGATGTGCGGTTCGTCGTCCACGATCAGGATGGTTTGCGGGTTCGGCATGCCCTCAATATATCCCATGCCGCCGGTCCGGGCCACACCTCGAATCCGTTTCCATGAAATCGCCTCTCCGCCTGCACGAAATCTGCACATCGGCCCCGTATATTTCAAGAACAGCAGGAGAGAGGAGCGAAACGCGATGAATGAAATTCTCAAGAGATCCTGGAACGGCATGATTCGGCTCTGCCGGGCCGAACCGGATGAGCTGGCGGGATGGCTGGAGCCGGGCAAAGGCAGCCTGGCCCTCTGCTTTCTGCTGCTGGTTCTGGGCAGTGGCATCTATGGCTTCTCGGTGGGGCTCTGGCGGGACCCGCTGATGGGACTGTACGTGGGGCTGAAGTTTCCGCTGATCGTCCTGATCACGGCGCTGTGCAATGCCGCGATCAACGGCATGCTGGCCCAGCTCCTCGGCGCCGGGCTCACCTTTCGCCAGAGCTTCACCGCAGTGATGATCAGCTTTGCCCTGTTGGCGGTGATCCTCGGTTCGCTGTCCCCCCTGTCGCTGTTCCTCTGGTTCAACCTGCCGCCCATGGGTTCGGAGGATACGCAGCTGGCCCACAACACGCTGCTCCTTTTTCACGTGGCTTTGATCGCCGCGGCCGGGGTGGGGGCCACGGTCCGATTTTTCTCTCTGCTCCGGCAGGTCTGCGGCGGCGGGCTGAAGGCGATCCAGGTGCTGGGTGCCTGGCTCGTGCTCAACATGATCGTCGGCTGCCAGATCTCATGGAACATGCGGCCCTTTGTGGGGTCACCCGGATTGCCGGTGCGCTTCCTCCGGGAGCACCCCTTTGATGGCACTTTTTACGAAAACTTTTTCACGGTGTTTTTGCGGCAGATCCTGTGAACCGGCACTGCCCACCAACCGATTGGAGGTTCAGCATGGACAAGAGCGACGAACAGAACGGGATGGAAGAGAAGCAGGTGCTGCAGGAATCCCTGGGATTGATGCCGGTGGTGGAAGCGCTGCTGAAAAAACCGGGGGAGTTGGTGAACCTGGTGCGTGACGGTCGGTATCGCCACACCACCATGCTGCTCTTCTGGCTGGCCCTGGCCTGCTACCTGGCCTATGGCGCGATCATGGGTGGTTTTTCCGGCCATCCCCAGTGGCTGGCGGCGGCGGCGAAGGTGGCGGTAGGGATGCTGCTGGCCGGCCTGCTCTGCTACCCCAGCCTCTTCATCTTCTCCTGCCTCAGCGGCGCGGACATCCGGCCGGGGCAGGCCGGCTCGCTGCTGGTGGGGGCCATGGCCCTGGTGGCAGTGCTGCTCCTCGGTTTTGTGCCGGTGGCTTTCATCTTCACCTGCTCCACCAACTCAGTCTCCTTCATGGGCTTCATCCACCTGATGATCTGGCTGGTCAGTTTTTCCATCGGCACCCGCTACCTGGTGCAGGGGCTGAGGGCGCTGGCCTCCCGCAAGCCGAACCTGATCGTGGTCTGGTGCTTCATCCTCCTGCTCACCATGGTACAGATGAGCACCACCCTGCGGCCCATCGTCGGCAGTTCGCCCTACTTCCTCAGTTCGGAGAAGAAGTTCTTCCTCGTTCACTGGGGCGAGACCGCGGATGCGGACATCAATGCGGAAAGAGAGGTTCCCGGGGGGGTGAAGTGATGGACAAAATACGTGAAATCGCCGATTGCGGGGCTGGAGAAGAGTAGCCGGTCGGCAGTTTGACGGAGCAGCGACTTCTCCCTATCCTGTTCTCACTCGTGAGTGTGGAACAGGCGAAACGCCGCTGCTGTTGGAGGTGCAGGTTGAAGACCATCGGTTTGCTGGGTGGCATGACATGCGAATCTTCCGTTGAATATTACCGGCTGGTCAACGAGGGCGTCCGGAGCAGACTGGGCGGTATCCATTCCGCACAGTCGCTGATGTACTCCGTTGATTTCGGTGAGATACAACCCGAGATGGAGATCGAACGCTGGGATCTGGTGCAGGCCCGGCTGATCGAGGGGTCGCTGAATCTGCAGCGGGGAGGTGCTGATTTTCTGGTGATCTGTACCAACACCATGCACAAAATGGCGGATCAGATCGCTGCAAAAATTGATATCCCCATCCTGAACATCATCGATGTAACCGCGGAAGCGATCAAAGCCGGGGGATGCAGAACCATCGGCCTGTTGGGCACCCGGTTCACCATGACCCAGGATTTTTACAAGAAGCGTCTGCTGGAAAACCACGGAATCAAAACCCTCATTCCGTCGGATGAAGAAGTGGCCTTGATCCACCGTGTGATCATGGAGGAGTTGACCATCGGGGTGATCAGCCCTGAATCCAGAAAGGGATATTGGGATATCATCAGCAACCTGCAAGACAACGGGGCAGAAGGAATCATTCTGGGGTGCACGGAGATCCCCCTGCTGGTAAAACAGGACGAGGTCGAGATACCCCTTTTTGACACCACCCTCCTCCACGCACAGGCCGCCGTGGATTTGGCGCTCAAAGAAGAACGAGCAGATTTTTGAATTTCCGTGGTATCTGATACCCTTTCTTCCAAGAAGAACTTCGGATCATGGACAATTGAAGTGAACGGGAAGGAAGGGACGATGATCAGCCATGCGGCCCGATACCGGTCGGTGCGGCAGGCCACCACGGGGCTCTGCGAACCCCTGGCCGCCGAGGACCACGTACCCCAGTCCATGACCACGGCCAGCCCGGCCAAGTGGCACCTGGCCCACACCAGCTGGTTTTTCGAGGAGTTCATCCTCCAGCACCACCTGCCGGGATACGGCCATTTTCATCCCCTGTACTCCTATCTGTTCAACTCCTACTACAACGCGGTGGGCGAGCGGGTGGCCCGGCCCACGCGCGGCCTGATGAGCCGGCCCACCCTGGATGAGGTGCACCGCTACCGTGAGCACGTGGACCGGTGGATGCTGGACCTGCTCTCCGGGCCGGCCGTGGATGCGGACCAGCGGTTGAGCTTTCTCTTCACCCTCGGGCTGAACCACGAGCAGCAGCACCAGGAACTGATCCTCACCGACATCAAGCACCTGCTGTCGCTGAATCCGCTGAAGCCGTCATACTATTCGGCGGTGGAGGAGAATTCACCCGCCTCCATGCCCGGGCCGTCCGGGTGGCAGCCGTTCGACGAAGGGGTGCGCGAGATCGGCTTTGCCGGCGACGGCTTCGCCTTTGACAACGAGTCGCCGCGGCACAAGCGGTTTATCGGAGCCTTTGCCATGGCCCACCGGCTGGTGACCTGCGCTGAATACCTGGAATTTATGGCCGATGGCGGCTACCAGCGATCGGAACTCTGGCTCGATGAAGGCTGGGCCACGGTCCGGGCCCGCGGCTGGCAGGCACCGCTCTACTGGGCCGCTGACGGAGCCGGCTGGCAGCAGTTCACCCTCCGGGGGATGCGGCCGGTTGCCGGGGAGGAACCGGTGTGCCACGTCAGCTTCTACGAAGCCGAAGCCTATGCCCGCTGGGCCGGTGCGCGGCTCCCCGGCGAGGCCGAGTGGGAGACGGCCTGTGGGCCGCTCCCACGTGAGGGGAACTTTGTCGAGAGCGGCCGCCTGCACCCCGCGGCTTGTGCGCCGGAGGATGAATCACCGATCCGCCAGGCCTATGGCGATCTCTGGGAGTGGACCCAGAGCCCGTACCGACCCTATCCCGGGTTCCGGCCCGCCGAGGGGGCGGTGGGGGAATACAACGGCAAATTCATGTGCAGCCAGTTCGTGCTCCGGGGCGGTTCCTGCGCCACCCCGCAAAACCACATCCGGCCCACCTACCGCAATTTCTTTCACCCGGATGCCCGCTGGCAGTTCACCGGGATCCGCCTGGCCAGGGATGAAGGATGAATCAGAAACCGGCCACATTTCTCGAAGACGCCATCGCGGGGCTCCGCTCCAAACCGAAGCGAATATCACCAAAATATTTCTATGACCAGCGCGGCGCGGAACTCTTCGAGGAGATCTGCTCGCTGCCGGAGTATTACCCCACCAGGACCGAACTGACCATCATGCAGCGGCGCTGCCTGGAGATGGCTGGGCTGATCGGGCCCAACGTCCGGGTCATCGAGTTTGGCAGCGGCAGCGGTTTGAAGACCAGGATGCTGCTCAAGTATCTGGACCTCCCCGTATCCTATGTGCCGGTGGACATCTCGGGTGAGATGCTGCAGCAGACGGCAGCCGAGCTCGACCGGCTCTATCCGCAGATACCGGTGCAGCCGGTCCACGCCGATTTTTTTGGCGACTTCATTCTGCCGGACCCGCCGCGGCCGGCCCGACGGCAACTGGTCTACTTTCCCGGGTCCACCATCGGCAATTTCACTCACCAGGAGAGCGTTGATCTGTTGCACCGTATCGCCGCCATCGGTGGTGCCGGCGGCGGGCTGCTCATCGGTGTTGACTTGAAAAAGGACAAGGCGGTTCTGGAGGCGGCCTACAATGACAGCGCCGGGGTCACCGCCGAGTTCAACCTCAACCTGCTGCAGCGGATGAAACACGAACTGGGCGCCGACCTGGACGTGGGGGCTTTTGAGCACCACGCCTTCTACAACGAGAGCGAGGGGCGGATCGAGATGCACCTGCGCTGCACCCGTGACCTCTCCTTTACCCTCGGTGGCGTCGAGATTCGCTTTGCCGAGGGGGAGACTGTCCACACCGAGAACTCCCACAAATACACTCCTGGGGAGTTCGCCAGCCTGGCCGGCCGCGCTGGTTTTGAACTGGCGGAAATCTGGACCGACGATCGCTCCATGTTCAGCGTGCAGCTTTTCGATGTCGCGGAATAGTGCGGATATACAGCGGCAGGCCCATGCGGAAGTTCGCAGAATCCCTCGATCTCGACTACCCGATCCTCAGCGATCCGGGCAAGGAAGTGGCCCGGTCCTATGGCGTGCTCAGGGGGTTGGGGCTCTATGCCGCCCGGCAGACCATCTACATCGGTGCCGACGGAAAGATCCTCTTCATCGACCGCAAGGTGGACTCGGAATCGGCAGGAGAGGACGTTGCCGAACGGCTCGAAGCGTTGGCCATCCCGCTGAGAGAGCCAGCAGTGCCAACACCGTGAAGCCGCAGCCGGTATCCGGTGTGGTGTGAGAATAGCGGGGCATGGTACCGCTGCTCACCGATGCCTTCTTCATCGCCATGGCGGTGACCATCATGTTCGGCCTGGGCTTCGCCACGGTGCTGACCCTGATCGTGGTGCCGGTGCTCTATGCGATTTTCTTCAAGGTGAGGGCGTAGAAAGACAGTCGCTCAACCCGGGGCAGAACGCTCCGGGTGCGGTGGGGGCGGTGGTTCGATTACTTCCCGCCCTTCTCTTCCTTGACTGCCGTCTCTTCGCCGCCGGTGGCCATCTCCCGTTCGGCGATGACGTCCTCCAGCCGTTCCTTCTCGGTCACCAGCTCCTCCAGCGACATGGCGGTGATGTCCTTGACACCGGCGGCCGGGACCTGGACCCCCTGGCGGCGGAGCCAGTCGTCCACCTCCGCCTGGTTCTTCTTGTAGGCGTAAAACCCGACGGCGGCGATGCCGATGCCCACGACAAAGCCGGTCATGTGATTGGAATTGATTGCCATCTTTGATCCTCCTCGTCCGGGCGGCCGCGCCCGGGCTATTGAAACTTGATGGGCATGCCGTGCCGGCCGTGCCCGAGACCTTCAACCACTTCACCATGGATGCGGGACACGTCCCGCAGTTCGTCCACCAGATTTCGTTCGCCGTGGGCCGCTCCACCGGTGATGGCGAACTTGAGCAGGGCCTGGACCGAACCGACGATCCGCTCCCGTTCCGGCAGGTCGAGATCGGGGCTCACCCGAATCTCGTATCGAGGCTCTCCACTGTCGTCGTCCTTGACCGGTACCGGCGTGACGATCACTCCCCGACGCGGCGCGTCCAGCAGGTGGCGGCCAAAAGTGGTGAACCAGGTGATCACCGAGGCCTTGAAAAAGTTGCCCCGGAAGAATGCGCTGACCAGGTAGCCGAGGGAGAGCACCTCGGGGTGGATGTGGCCTTCTTCACGAACGTCCCGCCAAGCGTGCTCGGCCACCGCCGCGGCGGTGGATATCCCGGCGGCGCGCTCCAGCAGCGGGGCGGCGCCGGCCTTGCGGCCCAGGCGGAACAACAGCGAAGATACCATCAGTGCCGCGGAGAGTACCGCGAGGTTGGAGAAGTCCCCGCGCTCCGGCTGGGCCAGCACCCGCACCGGCAGCCCCCCCATGTCGATGGCCCAGGCGGTGGCGATGCGCAGCACCACCTCTTCGCGGACGATCTCCCGTGGATCGTGCCGCACCAGCACCGAACGGGTGGCCGGGGTGTACTCGATGGAGAGCATCCCCTCGTGTTCGCGCACGGCGGTAACCAGCCGGTCCGGCTCCCCGGGGTGGCCGGACAGGCGCACCCGCACCCGGCCCGGGATGGCGTGTACCATGGTGACCACCGGTCGCTCCGGGTTGCTCATCGTTCTCTCTCCACTTCGTGGAACAGCAGCCGGGACGAGTTGAGCACCACCGCCACCGTGGTGGCGTTGTGCAGCACCGCCCCCCAGAACACCGGCAGCACGCCCACCGCCGACATGACGATACCCAGCGAGTTGACCGAGATGGCGGTGGCGAAGTTCTGGCGCACGATGTTCATGGTCTTCTGCGCCATGCGGATCACCGCCGGTATCATCAGCGGGTCGTCCCCGGCGATGGTCACGTCGGCCGCCTCCATGGCGATGTCGGTGCGGGTGCCGCCCATGGCGATCCCCACATCGGCGTAGGCCAGGGCCGGCGCGTCGTTGACGCCGTCTCCCACCATCACCACCCGGGCTCCTTTGGACTGCAGCTTGAGCACGGTCTCGGCCTTGTCGTCGGGCATCACCTCGGCGTGGTAGCTGTCCATGGCCATCCGGGTGGCCACGATCTCCGCGTGCTGTTCCACGTCCCCGGTGAGCAGGATGATGTCATCGAAGCCGCTCTGCCGCAGCCGGTTGAGCGACTTCTTCATGTTTTCCCGCAGGGCGTCCTGGATGCCCAGCAGTCCGATCAGTTTTTTCCCCCGGGCCACGTAGACGATGCTTTCGCCGTTGGACGCCAGCCGGCGGGCGTTCTCCACCGCCGGCCCGGTGTCGATGCCGTTCTCCTCCAGAAAGCGCCTGCGGCCCACCCGGATCACCGAGCGGCCCACCGTGGTCTGGACCCCCAGGGCGGCGTGGATCTCGCTGCCGCTGTGCGAGGGGATGGCCCAGCCTTTGCGGCGGGCGTAGCCCACCACGGCCACCGCCAGCGGGTGGGTGCTGGCCTCCTCGGCCGCGGCGGCCAGCCGGATGACCTCCCGTGCCGTAGCACGGTCTTCCTGGGGAATGATGCTGGTCACGTGGGGCCGGCCCTCGGTCATGGTCCCGGTCTTGTCCAGGATCAGGGTGTCGGCGTCGGAGAGCATCTCGAGGTAGTTGCCGCCCTTGATCAGGATGCCGTTGCGGGCGGCGCTGCAGATGGCCGCCGACAGGGCGGTGGCCGTGGAAAGCCGTACGCCGCAGGAGTAGTCGATGATCAGCATGTTCAGTGCCCGGCTGGTGCTGCGGGTAATGCCGAAGACCACCAGGGCCAGCAGGAAGTTTATTGGGATGAACTGGGCCGACACCCGGTCGGCCATGGACTGGATCGACGCCTTGCGGTGCGACGCTTCCTCCACCAGGTGGACGATGCGGGCCACGGCGGTCTCGTCGCCCACCTTTTCCGCCCGGATCACCAGCCGTCCGCTCTTCACCACCGTGCCGGCAAAGACCTGGTCACTCTCGCCCTTGCTCAGCGGCATGAACTCGCCGGTGATCGAGGCCTGGTCCACCGCCGCTTCCCCCGATTCCACCACGCCGTCGACGCTGATCTTCTCCCCGGTGGGGACCATGATCCGGTCGCCGGCCCGCAGGTCCTCCAGGGGGACCCGTTCCTCACTGCCGTCCTCCCGCAGACGCCAGACCACTTCCTCACCCACGGCCAGCATCTCGCGGATCGCCTTGCGGGTGCGCTCCATGGTGTAGGCCGTGAGCAGCTCGGCGATGTCGGCCAGCCAGATGATGGTCAGCGCCGCGGTGTCTCGGCCGGAGATGATGCTGGCCAGGATGGCGGTGGCGCTGAGGGTGTCGGCGTTGGGGCGCATCCGCGTGCGCATGGAGTCCCAGCCGCTGCGGAAGATCGGCGCGGAGAGCGACATGCTGGTCATGGCCGGCATGGTCAGGAACCGGCGGAGCAGCCCCGTGGCGGGCGCCGCCGCGCCGGGGCGCAGCCAGGCAAAGAGCAGCGACACCGAGGTCACCGCCACCCGGGTGACCATCTCGGAGATCGGTTCCTCCTGCAGCCGCCGTTCGTTCACCGTCAGCCGGCTCTTCTCCGCCCGTTCGGCCTTGTACGCGGTGAGGGCGAAAGCCCCCACGGCCGATTCCACCAGTTCGAGGATTTCCGTCTCGCTGTAAACCCCGTGTTCGTAGGTCACCAGAATATTGGCAGTGATGGTACTCACCCGGGCCGAGGTCACCGGGGCCATCTCCTGCAACCGCTGCAGGACATCACCGGCATCCTCCTCCAGGTAAACCAGCGCCCGGCAGCCGATACGCACCCGTCCCGGGAGGCTGTGCAGGACCTCGCAGTGCATCAGCGGTGTGTGTTTACGCCAGAACATCGTCACCTATCTCGATATCGGTGCGCAGGCTCAGTTTCCGTCGCACCGCATCCCGCAAAACCGGCTCCAGGCGGCTGACCACGGCGGGCAGCCGCTCCGTGGGCACCTGGGCGAATCGTTCCCGGTGCCGGAGGAAGATCTCCAGCACCCCCCGGAGGTAGTCGAGAACTTCACCTTCGGTCAGCTGCTGCTGGTCGAAGAGGAGCAGCGCATTTCCCGAGTCAAGGCTCACCGTGACCTGCTCGATGCCATCCGGGGCGGTGAGCAATGTCCCCACCGCATCGGCCAGGCCCTGGTGTTCCCTCTGCAGACGCCGGAGGAGCGGGATGCGGATCCTCAACCTCCCCGGCAGCCGGTGCACCACCCGCGGTCGGCTGGCCACCGTCACGCACACCCTTGCCCAGTCCATGGTTAACGCCTCAGGCCGTTCACCGCCCACCAGACCATGGTGATGCCGGCGGGCCAGGCCCGGGCCCCGTTGTTGATCACCTGCCGGACACCCAGGGCGGCAATGACCAGCATCAGCAGGCTCCAGCCGTTGACCAGCCCGCCCGTTTTCTCGTAGACCGCACGGTCCAGGCTCTGTCCCAGCAGGCCCAGCTCCCTGGTGAGCACCGGTGTGGGCACCCGTTCCAGTTCCTCCTCCAGCCCCAGCAGTTTGACCACGGCGCCGAAGAGCACTTCCGGCCGCACCATGTCACCGTCGTAGCGGATGAGCAACGAGCCGGTCACCGGGTTGGCTGCGGCCGACCTGATGCCCTGGAGCTTCGAGAACCTCGTGGCCAGGTCGTCGCATGTTTTCCGGTCACCGGCCAGGGATGGCACTCGGAGGCGGAGACGCCCCGGGAGCGAATGCTCGGTGCGCACCGGTCCGCTCCTCAGCAGGGAAGCCCCGCCGGACCCGGACTTCTTTTTCCGGCCGGCGATGGCGGCCAGCAGCAGCCCCGTGATGATGTGCATGATCCATCCCCTCCAGCAGTGATCCGTATGGCCGCCGGTGCCTGAATGTGTGCAGAATGCCCTTGAAATTAAAAGTGTAGGGTCATTATCCGGTGCGGTCAAGCATCCATCTGGCGAAGTTTGTGCCGGTGAGAGCGGGAACGGGGTATTACCAGGGCCGGACCAGGGGTGATCTGTTCATGTAACGATAATTAATTCAGTAATATACCTGTCGATGATTGTGTGAATTTATGCTAGTTAGCAAAGGCTAAGTGTTTCGGCAATTATTTATTGGAGATGGGGATCAGTTTATTGACTGTTGCTACAATAGTTAGCTAGAGATAACAATGCGGGGCATCCCGAGGCGCGGTGACGTCATCCCCGGGAATGATCAGCGGCGGCGGAGGGAGAACCGCAGGACAATGTATCCTGCCGCACCGGCCACAAGGGAGGCCGCCAGAATCCCCATCTTGGCCTCATCCACCAGCCGATCGCCGGGGAAGGCGAGGTCGCTGATAAAGAGCGACATGGTGAAGCCGATACCGGCCAGGAGGCCGGCGCCGACGATCTGGCCCCAGGTCACGCCCTCCGGCAGCCCGGCCCGGCCGCTGAGCACGGCGAGCCAGGAGAAGAGGACGATCCCCAGCGGTTTGCCCAGGACCAGCCCGAGAATGATCCCCAGGCTTACCGGCCGGGCCAGTGTCCCCAGTGCTCCGCCGTCGAAAGCGATGCCGGCGTTGAACAGGGCGAACAACGGCAGGATCACGAAGACCATCACCGGGTGCAGGTGGTGTTCCAGCGTCAGCCCCGGGGGCCGCATGTCACCGGCGGCCAGGTGGATCTCGCTGATCTGCTCCAGTTGCTCCTTGTCGGTGACCATGCTCTCCCGGGAGAGTGACATGCCGGCCAGGGTCTTCAGCCGCTCGCCGGCGGTGGCGAGGAAGCGGCCGGGCTCGATGGAGGCCCGCATGGGGACCAGCATGGCCACCAGGATCCCGGCCACGGTGGCATGGACGCCGGATGCCAGCACCGCCCCCCAGACTCCGAGGCCGAGGATGATGTAGCACCCGGTGCGGCGGATACGCAGCCGATTGGCGGCGAAGAGCAGCACGAGGCAAATTCCGGCCACCAGCAGTGCACCCCAGCGGATCTTTTCGGTGTAGAAGAGGGCGATCACCATCACCGCCCCCAGGTCGTCGGCGATGGCCAGGGCGGTGAGAAAGACCTTCAGCCCCACCGGGGCGCGGGTGCCGAAGACGGCCAGCACTCCCAGGGCGAAGGCGATGTCGGTGGCCATGGGAATGCCCCATCCCCGGGCGCCCGGACCGCCGTTGTTGAGCACGACGTAAAAGAGGGCGGGGATGATCATGCCACCCAGGGCGGCGGTCACCGGGAGGATGGCGCGGCGCAGGGACGAGAGCTGACCCACCACGACTTCCCGCTTGATCTCCAGCCCCACCACGAAGAAGAAGAGGGCCATCAGGCCGTCGTTGATCCAGTGCTGCAGTGAAAGGGCCAGGGCCGATCCGCCCCAGGAAATGCTGATTTTGGTGTGCGCCAGGTCGAAGTAGGCTTCGGCCCAGGGTGAATTGGCCCAGGCCAGGGCGCCGATGGTGCAGACCAGCAGGAGAACGCTGCCGGTCACTTCCGAGTGGACGAACCGTTGGAAGGCACCGGGAACGCCATTCGATTTCAGGGATTGATTGCTCATCTTTCAGCTCCGTCAAGACCACATTCGTATACCGACCATCGAAACTCCCTGGTCAGGTTCATTCCTCAATCACGGCAGTTTCCGGGGGAGTGCTGGAATCCATCAACCGCCATGGCAGGAATTCGTCGGTCATCACGTCGTCCACCGTGAGTTTCCCCGGCTCGAGGATCTCCAGCTGTTCCAGCATCTCGATCTGGTCCGCCATCCGCTGGCGGGAGAGGACCAGGTAGTCGCCGGGGCCGCCCCGCTGCGGATCCCCCCGGCCCAGTTTCTGCTCGCGGATCATCAGCCGCGACCAGGAGAGGAAGGCCGGAGTGACATGGTTGTTGACCTCCATCATCAACCGGTGGGCCGGCTGCGGGTCGTCCTCCAGGTATTTCTTGTAGCCCCGGTAGTAGGCGCGGAGGAGAGCCCGGGTTTCTTCCGGGTGTTCGGCGATGAAGGTCCGGTTGGCGATCAGCGTGTTGCAGTTGTCGTAGCCGGCGTCCCAGACGTGGAGCCACTTCAGCCGTGCCCCCTGCCGGGAAGCGTGGTAGGGTTCGGCAATGAAATAGCCCTGCTGGATCAAGGTCGTATCGGCTACCAGCAGTTCCAGGCCGAAGTCCTGGGGCACGATGCGGAAATCGATGCCGAAGGTCCGTTTGAGGTAGGGGAGGAAGGCCCACTCCGGCCGGGCCTTGATCAGCTTGCCGTCCAGGTCGGCGAAACCATCCACCGGGTTCGATTCGTGGAGCATCAGCACCGACGGATCGTGCTGGAATACCACGGCCACGTTGATGATCGGCAGCCCCTCCTGGATGGCGATCATCGAGTTGGTACTGTCCCACTGGCCGAAGTTCGCCCGGTTGGTGGCCACCTTCTCCAGCACATTGGCGTTGGCCCCTCCCTGGAGCAGTTCCACGTCGAGGCCTTCAGCAGTGAAATAGCCCAGGGCCTCGGCGGTGTAGAAGGCGCCGTGTTCCGGCTCGGCCACCCAGTCCAGCTGAACCACGATGGGGAAGAGGGTACTGCCGTCCACGCCCGGGGCGTCCAGGTTCTCCGTCCCGCCGCATCCGGCGGCCAGGGCCACCGCCAGCAACAGGGCCGGCCAGGTTCTCGAGGTGCTGGTCATCGTTCGTACCCTCCCGTGGTCACTCGTGGTGCTCCATCGACTCGTGCCACTTGTGGAGAAAGAGCCATTTCAGCCGCGACACCGCGCCGACGAAGAGGAATCCCAGACCGCAGGCGGTGGCCGCAGTGGCGAACAGTTCGGGAATCTTCAGCTGTGCCTTGTAGATGATCACCAGGAACCCCAGCCCGCCGGACCCGGTGGCGCTGCCGGCGAACAGTTCGCCGGTGAGCGCGCCGATCACCGCCAGGGTGGCGGCGATCTTCAACCCGGTGAAGAAGTAGGGCAGGGAAGCGGGCACCCGCAACAGGAACATCTCCTGCAGCGGGCCGGCTCCGCCCATGCGAAAGAGGTCGAGGTGGTTCTCACGGACGGAGATCAGCCCCTGGGTGGTGTTGGCCACCACGGGGAAGAAACTGATCATGAAGGTGATCAGGATCACGCTGACCAGGCCCGGACCGAACCAGAGGACGAAGATCGGAACCAGGATGATCACCGGGATCATCTGCAGAAAGACGATCCAGGGGTGCAGCGCGGTGCGCAGCCAGTTGGAAGAGGCCAGCACCAGTGCCATCAGGAAACCGACGCTGCCGGCGGCGAGGAAGCCGATCAACGCCCCGGCAAAGGTGTCCTTCGCCGCGGCAAACAGTATCTCCCGTTCCGCCGCGGCCGCGTTCAAAACTTCGTCCGGGCCGGGGAGGATGTAGGCCGGCAGGTCCCAGAAGGCCTTGATACCCACCCAGCAGGCCAGCAGGACCACGCCGATGAACAGGGGCAGAACCCAGTGCCGCCAATTACCCATGGGTTACCTCCCGGCAGCTGGGTGACCCATGGCCCCTGGCCGTGTTCCTCGTCGCCTCGTGCAGGGCATCAGCCACGGTGCCCACCACGCCGCGGAACTCGGGGGACTCGCGCAGGCCAGCCGGCCGAGGGTAGGGGAAGGGCACCGGGATTTCCAGGTGGATGTGACCCGGGCAGCCGCAGAGCACCACCACCCTCGAGGAGAGGTAGACCGCTTCAGCCACCGAGTGGGTGACGTAGAGCGCCGTCCACTCCTTTTCCTTGCGGATGGCCAGCAGGTCTTCGTTGAGCCGGTCCCGGGTGATGGCGTCGAGGGCGCCGAAGGGCTCGTCGAGGATGATGATTTTCGGGGACTTGGTCAGACCACGGGCCAGGGAGACCCGCATCTTCATCCCCCCGGAGAGCTGGCGCGGGTAGTAGCGGCGGACATCACCCAGACCCACTAGTTCGATCATCTGCCCGGCCACCTGGCGGCGTTCGGCCCGCGGGACGCCCTGGAGTTGCAGCGGGATTTCGATGTTGCCCAGCACCGTGCGCCAGGGCAGTAACGCCGGCTCCTGGAAGATGAACGCCATTTCCCGGCGCACCGTCTCCGGCGGCCGGCCATCCACCGAGACCTCCCCTGACGTGAGGGGCCGCAGGCCGGCAGCCAGACGGAGCAGGGTGGATTTGCCGCAACCGCTGGGGCCAATGAAAGAGACGAACTCGCCGGCGGTCACATCGAGGTCGATGCCCCCCAGAACCGTGGGGCCATCGCCGAAGGTCTTGACCACCTGGCGGAGGCGGATTATGGGGGTAGCGCTGTTCATCAGTTGCTGGCCTGTGGGGAAACCGCCGGTCCTACTCTTCCTCTTCCACAGTGATCAGGTCGATGACCTTCCAGATGCCTTTCACTTTTTCCGCGGTCTCCACCGCGATGAGCTTGTAGCTGGAGCTCTTCACGGAGCCGCGCAGGCTCACCACACCCTCGGTGACCTCCACCTCGACCCTGAAGGCCTGGCGGCCGATGGAATCGAAGAGCCGGGTCTTGACCCAGGTTTCCATTCCGGCATCGCTTACCTCATTACCGGTGTTGGCTCCTGCTTTTTTTGCGAGGTTATCATCCTCGCCCGGGGCATCGGGGGAGATCCTGATCATGTTGCGTACCCGGCGAACCCCGTCCACCGACTTGACCACCTCGGTGGCCAGTTCCTGGGTCGAGCGGTAGAGCACGGCCCCGGTGAGGATTACGCTGTCGACGTCCACGGTGATCTTGATCGGAAAGGCATCGTCCTTCAGGTGTTCCAGCAGGGCCAGGCGGACGGCCATCTGCAACTTGGCCTCGGCGACGCTTTCCGGAGGGCCGACGATGATTGGTACCGCTTCGGTGGTCTGGGGTATCTCTGCCTCCTCAAGCGCTTCCGCCTCCTCAAGGGTTTCCGTCTCTTCGAGGGCTTCTGTCTCCTGGAGTATCTCGTCTACCGTGAGCAGCTCCTCCTCCTCGAGTTTTTCGGTTTCCTGGGGAGGCAGGGCGGCCAGGCTCGGCAGGGCCATGACGGCAAGGGCGACAAAGGCCAGGACAAGGGACGTCAGGCGAAGGCGGTCGTTCATGTGCGGCTCCCTGGTTTGCGGGCTCTCGCCGTCAGGCGCCGGTGGCTGCGGCGGACCCGGGGGCGGGAGCCCGAACAATGTGCATCTGTCGTGGAACGGTTCACCACTGATTATGCCACGTCCCGGGCCGATGCCAAAGCAGATCTCCGCCCGGGCCTGGCCTTTTGCCGGTTGCCGGAGAGGCTGTACAATGTGGCCGGCCATCATTTTTCATACCCGAGAACCGAGGAGAGCATCGATGAGCATTTTCCGCCGTTTGAGCTGCACCACCGGCCTGGTCCTGGCCGCCCTGTTCTGTACCCTGCCCGCCTGTGCGGACGAGGGGATGTGGACCTTTGACAACCCGCCGGTGGATGCGATCCGCGACACCTACGGGTTCGAGATCACCCCCGAGTGGCTGGACCACGTGCGTCTGGCCTCGGTGCGGTTCAATGACGGCGGTTCGGGGTCCTTTGTCAGCCCCCGGGGCCTGGTGGTCACCAACCACCACGTGGCGGTGGGCCAGTTGCAGAAAATGTCCACCGAGGCCAAGGATTACGTGGCTGACGGGTTTTACGCGAAGAACGCCGCCGAGGAGATCGCCTGCGCCGACCTGGAACTGAACGTGACGGAATCGATGGAGAACGTCACCGCCCGGGTTCTCGGCGCGGTGCAGGACGGGATGAGCAGCCAGGAAGCGCTGCGGGCCCGCAAGGCGGAGATGGCCCTGATCCGCAGTGAGAGCCTGGAGCAGACCGGGCTGCGTTCCGACGTGGTCACCCTCTACCAGGGGGGCGAATACTGGCTCTACCGCTACCGCAAGTACACCGATGTGCGGCTGGTGATGGCCCCGGAGAAACAGGCGGCCTTTTTCGGTGGCGACTGGGACAACTTCACCTTTCCCCGCTACAACCTCGACTTCGCCTTCTTCCGGGTCTACCAGGACGGCAAGCCGCTGCAGCCGTCCCACTGGTTCGGCTGGAGCACCGATGGCCCGGCGGAGAACGAGCTGGTCTTCATCTCCGGCAACCCCGGCCGTACCAGCCGGCTGCGCACCATGCGCGCCCTGGAATTTTTCCGGGACAACAGCTACCCGCGGCGGCTGCGCCAGATCGATCGCACCCTTCAACTATTGTCAGAGTATCGGGCACAAGGGGACGAGGAGGCCCGGCGGGGTGGCGTGCTCTACTTCAGCTACTCCAATGCCCGCAAGGCGTACGGCGGCATGCTCAAGGCCCTGGAGAACGAGAAACTGATGGCCTGGAAGGGCGAGGCGGAGTGGAACCTGCGCCGGGCGGTGATGGATGATCCGGAGATGCAGAAGGCCTACGGCGGGGCCTGGGGCCGGGTGGCCGGCATCTATGACGACCACGGCGACCGGCTGCGCACCATCGCGGTGCGTGGGCTGGTGAACGGCCGCGGGGCTGGCCGACTGATACGCGCGGCCCTGGACATCACCAGGTATGTCCACGAGATTCAGCTTCCCGACGCCGACCGGTTGGACGGTTACCATGAGACCGAATTGGAGGAGAAGCTCTTCTACCTCTACTCGCCGGCCCCGATCTACCAGGACCTGGAGTCGCTGCTGCTGGCCAACACGCTGAAACTCATCCTGGAGGAACTGGACCCGGACGATCCCGTGTCCAAAATAATTGCCGGACTGGGTGATCTGGACGAAGCGGCCAAAGGCCTGGTCACCAAAACCGGTCTGGCCGATGTGAACCTGCGGCGCACCTTGATCGAGGGAGGCGCCGCTGCGGTGACCGCCTCCCCGGACCCGATGATCGTTTTCGCCCGCCAGGCCGCGCCCCTGCTGCGCGAGGACGTGGAGTGGCAGCGCAGCGAGGTGGAGAGTGTGCTCACCCCGGCCGGTGAGCAGATCGCCCGGGCACGGTTCGCCGTGTTGGGCAAGAAGGCATACCCCGACGCCACCTTTACCCTCAGGCTCAGCTACGGGCAGGCCAAGGGCTACCCGATGAACGGCACCCTGGCCCCGTTCAAGACCACCCTCTACGGCATGTTCAACCGGGCCCTCGCCTTTGGCGACACCGGGGATTTTAAACTGCCCCAACGGTTCTGGGACCGCGAGAAAAATCTCGATCTCACCACCCCGGTGAACTTCGTTTCCAGCCTCGACACCATCGGCGGCAACTCCGGCTCGCCGGTGATCAACAGCAAACTGGAACAGGTGGGGATCAACTTCGACCGCAACATCGAGGGGCTCTCCAACGCCTTTCTCAACGACCCGGTGCACAACCGCTGCGTGGCCGTCCACTCGGCCGTCGTTCTCGAGGCCCTGCGAAAGCTATACGATGCCGGCCCCCTGGCCGACGAGTTGGTTCCGCCGACCACCGACAAAAGGTAACCTTTGAACCGCTCCGCTCGACAGGCTTTCTTTTTCCTCGTCCTGGGGCTGCTGGCCGCCAGCCAGTCTGGGAATATCATCCGTCTGGGCGAGGCCCACCCGGCGGCCATTGCCGCCTGGCGCTTGCTGCTGGCCGTGGTTGTACTGGCCCCTCTGGCCGGTCGCAGGCTGACCCAGCTGGCACGACTGACTCGAACCGAGTGGGCCCTGCTGGTCTTCACCGGAGCCGCGCTCTCCGCCCACTTCCTCACCTGGATCGCCGCGGTGCAGCTGACCACGGTGGCCAACGCCGCCATCTTCTTCTCCATCAACCCGGTGTTCACCGCTCTCGCGGCCCACTTCATCTTTGGCGAGCGCCTGGGCTGGACGCTCTTTCTTTCCATCGGCCTCGGCCTGGCCGGGGTGGCGGTGATCGGCATCGGCGACTTCACCCTCGGCGGCGGGTCCATGGCCGGCAATGCCATGGCCGTGCTCTGCTCGGTGCTATTCACCGTCTACTTCCTCGCCGGCAAACGCCTGCGGCCCAGGCTGGACAACCGGGTTTACGTCACCGTGGTCTACGGGACGGCGGCCATCTTTTCCTTCGCCTGCTTCCCCTTCTTCGACCTGCCGCTGATTCGCTACAACGCCATCACCTGGCTCTGCTTCCTGCTGATGGCCCTGGTGCCCACCCTGATCGGCCACACCTCGTTCAACAATGCGCTCAAGCACTTCGACGCCTCGCGCATCGCCGCCGCCACCCTGGTGGAGCCGCTGCTGGCCGGGCTGGTGGCCTACTTTGCCTGGGGTGAGGGGATCACCGGCCCCGGTGCCGCCGGCTACCTGCTGATTTGCCTTTCGGTCCTGGTCCTCGCCTTAGAGGGCCGAAAGGCTGAAGCCGTTCCCGACCGCATGACGTGAATCCTGTCATTGCCAACTCTGCTCCGCAATCTCCCTCAGACGGTCCTGCTTGCGTTTCCGTCCGCCGCGACTTATATTTAACTAAATGAAGGACTTTATGAGGGATTCATGGTTGCTCTCATCCTTCGGCATTCACAATTCAACTGCGCAGAACATCTGTTTCCGACTATCCTGGGCTTCATGAATAAACCATGGGTATCGAACAGGGGGCGATCGTGAATCCGCGAAGGTACTGGCCTGTCTTCATCGCACTATTGTGTGTTTGCCTTGCAGCTCCAGAGACAGCGGGAGCCCAACTCTTCGACACGAGAACCGACTACCTGACTGACTCGAGGCCTGTCGATCTTGCCATCGGTGACCTGGATGGTGATGGCAACCTCGACCTGGCCTCGGCGAATTCCAAGGGCCAGAATGTCTCGATTCTGCTGGGCAACGGAGACAGCACCTTTCGGCCGATGGCGAATGTAGCTGTCGGTGAGGGTGCGTCCTCACTGGCCATCGGCGACCTGGACGGTGACGGCAGTGTGGATCTGGCCGTGGCCGCCGGCACGTATTCAGCAGGCGGCTATCTCGCGGTATTGCTGGGCAACGGTGACGGCACCTTCCAGGAGGCGGTTGACTACGAGACCGGCGACAACGGTTATGGTGGCGGGAAGAAGGTCGTCATCGAGGATCTGGACAATGACGGCGACGCGGATCTGGCCGTGGCCACCGGTTCGTATGAAAGCGGCTATCTCGCGGTATTGCTGGGCAACGGTGACGGCACCTTCCAGGCGTATGCCGGCTACAC
>CBESOE010000014.1:0-57279 GCA_965531145.1 uncultured bacterium
TGGCGTTGGGGTTGAAAAAGGTCTGCACCACCTCGGTCATGGCAAAGCCGTTGTTAATGGTGATGTTGACCTGGTGGTCCTTGATCTGCACCGCTGGGTATTCCGAGTTCTTGGGGGTGAGCGTGCCGGCGGCTCGGGCTTCAACTGTGGGCCAGGCCAGGACGGCCATGGTAATCAGAAGGAAGGCCGCCATCCACTGCCAGCTTCTTCGGCTCTTTTTTTCTCTGCCGCTCATGATGCACCTCCGTTTCGGTTGTTATGAATTCGCATTCATGGTCAATACATAGCGGGATCCGTGCCAATCGGGCGACGAGTGGTGCATCTGCATATTTAACAATCGTTTACGTTTATTTTCCGGCCGACACGGAGTTTGATGATCTTGCAAATTATGTATGATTGATATACATTTAATGTATGTCAGGAACAAAATCACTACTAGCCGCCGACCGGGAGTTTCTTGCGCTGGTGGCTCGGGCGGTGGTGACCAATCCCTTCTCGCCCGAACGCCGGGAATTGGACAGCCTCATCGCCGGAGAGAAGGTAGGCAAGGAGTTGTCCGAGCTGGAGAGGATCCGGCTCTTCTCCCCGGCCCTGGAGCAGCGGCTGACCGCCCTGGAGCGGAAAGGGCAGGGCCGGATCACCAGTTTCAGCGGTGAGGACCGGCGCCTGGTGGAGTATGCCTGGCTCTTCCACATCTTTCACCGCTATGTGGATCGGATCGACGGCCTGATCACCATCCAGCTCCAGCTGGGTGACGAACCGGCCCCGGTGCCCTTTGCCGGCGATCTTCTGGGCGAACTGGCCGACCGCAGTTTCACCCGCAGCGAAGCCCTGCGTTTCTTCTCGCTCTTTTACCAGATCCGCCGGGCCTACTATTTCATCGCCCACGGGCTGGTGGGCCCCAGCGACTGCATGCGCCGGCTGCGCCGCTCGCTCTGGAACAGTGTCTTCACCCACGATGTGGCGCTCTATGACCGTTTCCTCTGGGACCGGATGGAGGACTTCTCCACCCTGATTCTGGGCGAGACCGGATCGGGTAAGGGAGCGGCGGCCGCGGCGGTGGGTCGCTCGGGCTGCATCCCCTTCGATTCCCGGCGCGGGCGGTTCACCGAGAGCTTCACCAGCACCTTCCTCTCCATCAACCTTTCGCAATACCAGGAGAACCTCATCGAGTCGGAACTCTTCGGGCACCGCAAGGGTGCCTTCACCGGTGCCGTGGATCACCACGAGGGGATCTTCGCCCGGGTCAGCCCCCACGGAGCCCTCTTTCTCGACGAGATCGGCGAGGTGCCCACACCGGTGCAGATCAAGCTGCTCCAGGTCCTGCAGGAGAGGACCTTTTCACCGGTGGGCAGCCACCAGCGCCAGCGTTTCAGCGGCCGGGTCATCGCCGCCACCAACACGAAGCTGGCACAGCTGAGGGGGTCGGGCCGTTTCCGCGACGACTTCTTCTACCGCCTCAGTTCGGATGTGATCACCGTGCCGCCCTTGCGGCAGCGGATCGCGGAATCCGCGGCCGAGCTGGAGGCGCTCACCAGCCTGCTGGTGACCCGGATCACCGGTGCGGCCAACCCCGAGGTGGTGACCCGGGTCCGGAAGGCGCTGGCGGCCAGCCTTTCCCCGGACTATCCCTGGCCGGGCAACGTGCGCGAGCTGGAGCAGGCCATCCGGCGGGTGCTGCTCACCGGTGCCTATGGCGGAGAGCCTGCACCGGCTGCCGACCGCCAGGCCGAGCTGGTGAGCGGGGTGGAGAGCGGGACGCTGGACGCCCGCCGCCTGATGGGTGGCTATGCGGCGCTGCTCCACCAGCGTCTGGGGAGTTACGAGGCCGTGGCCCGCCGCCTGGGTGTGGACCGGCGGACCGCTAAAAGGTATGTGGATTCCGCTGACCACAACCACTGACGAACCGGTATCTCTCGTGCGATCAATATTTTCACTTGCACCCCCGGCCCCGTTCCTGTATGATCCCGCTTCCACGCATGTTCGCGAACAGTTCGCAGAGCATGTGTCGTCATCGCCCACCGGGGCGATGGCCAATCAAATGCCGCGATAGCTGCGGTCCTTTCTTTTCCACGCGTCCGGCGGGTAGAGATTAGTTAAAACGCCGGACCAGGAAGAACATGAAAGAACACGCACACGCGCGGCACACCCGCGTCAGTCATCCCGTCCCTCAACCACAGTCCCCCTTTCAGCACACTGCTTTTGGCACCCTGATCCCGGAGCTTCAGCGTGCCGTGGCCGCCGAGGGATACGTTAAGCCCACGCCGATCCAGCAGAAGTGCATTCCGCACCTGCTCGACGGGCGGGACATTCTGGGCACCGCCCAGACCGGAACCGGCAAGACCGCGGCCTTTGCTCTGCCGCTCCTTCAGCGGCTGGCGGGAAACCCCAGGACGCTCAGGAAGGGAACTCCCCGGGCCCTGATTCTCGCTCCCACCCGCGAACTGGCGGCACAGATCGGAGCCAGTATCCAGACCTACGGACGCTTTCTGCAACTGGACCACACCGTGATCTTTGGCGGGGTGAGCCAGTTTCATCAGGTCAAGGCCCTGAACCGGGGGGTGGAAATTCTCGTGGCCACACCAGGCCGGCTGCTGGACCTGATGCAGCAGGGATATATCCACCTGGAGGAGGTGGAGGTCTTCATCCTCGACGAAGTGGACCGCATGCTCGACATGGGTTTCCTGCCCGACATCAAGCGGGTGCTGGCCCACGTTCCGGACCGGCGGCAGACCCTCTTCTTCTCGGCCACCCTGGCCCCGAAGATGGAGGCACTGGCCAACACCATCGTTCACAAGCCGGTGCGGGTAAGCATCACCCCGGACAAGCCGGCGGTGGAGCGTATCGCCCAGAAAGTGCTCTTCGTGGGCAAGGGCGACAAGGACGCTCTGCTGGTTTCCCTGCTGGACGACACCAAGGTCAACAAGGTCCTGATCTTTACCCAGATGAAGTACGCCGCCAACCGGGTGGTGAAGAAGCTGTCCACCGCCGGTATCGATGGTGCCGCGATCCACGGCAACAAGAGCCAGGCGGCACGCACCAGGGCGCTGGACGGGTTCAAGCAGGGCGAGTTCCGGGTGCTGGTGGCCACCGATGTGGCGGCCCGGGGCCTGGATGTGGACGACATCACCCACGTGATCAACTACGACCTGCCCCTGGAAGCCGAGACCTATGTGCACCGCATCGGGCGCACCGCCCGGGCCGGAGCCGGCGGCGACGCCATCTCGTTCTGCTGCGCCGAGGATCGCGCCAACCTGCGGGACATCGAACGCCTGCTGGGCAAACCGGTGCCGGCCGAGATGGAGCACACCTGGCACAGTGACGAGGCCTTCCGGTCCGTCCAGCCGGCTCAGAATGGTTTCAGCAACCGCGTTCGGCAGAGTGGGCCGTCAGGTGGTCGGCCGGGCGGACGGACCAGTGATCGACCAAGCGGAAGGCCCGGCGGTGGGTCGAGCAATCGACCCGGCAGGCGCCCGGGTGGTGGGCCGGGTGGATACGCCCAGGGCCGCGCCTCCAGCCGCCGTCGCCGCCGCAACTAGTGGCTCACCGCCTGTCTCCCGGCAGGCGGTGTTATAATGTTCCCTCACCACCATGGGTTGCGTTTGCGCCCTGTCCCGGTGAGGGAGAGTCGTCATGAGCGCCACCGGAAACAACGGAACCTACTGCCCCCGTCTCTGGGACGAAGCCTTCATCGACGAACAGGGCCGGGTCTACACCTGCTGTCACTGCCTGCCCGAAGTGCTGGGCAGCATCTACGATCAAACCCTCCGTGAGATCAGCAACAACGAGACCATTCAACGGTTGCGCCGGGATTCGCTCGACGGCCGGCTGGCCTGCTACCGCAACTGCACCCTGCTGGACAAGAGCGCATCCGTAGAGCGGAAGGATCACCTGGAGATCGACTACGCCGAGTTGAAGCGGCTGAAGCTGATGTTCGGCGAGGCCTGCAACATCGAGTGCATCATGTGCTGGCAGGACAGCAGGAACACGCGGTCCCTCGATTTCCGGAAGCTGAAGGAAAACCTCGACCTCGAACCCTTCAGCAGCATCGAGCTCCAGGGGGGCGAGCCGCTCTTCATCCCCTCGGCCAAAGAGTTCTTCGACCACGCGTCGGCCCAGGGCAAGAAGATCTCTTTCCTGACCAACGGCATGATGGTCACCGACGAGTGGGCGGAGAAAATTTCCCGCCACTCTGACTTCGTCTACTTCTCACTCAATGCCGCGACAAAGGAGACCCACGAACTGGTCAATGCCGGCTAGAGGTGGGAGCGGGTGCTGGAGTGTATCCGCCGGGTGCGGGAAGCCCGGGAGCGGCTGGGCAGTGAACTGAAAATCTGGGGCCACATGACCATCGTGCGGCAGAACCTGGAGGAGGTGGACCTCTTCATCGAGCGCTTCACCGAGCTGGGTTTCGACTCCATCGACTTCGGCATCGACGCGCCGGTGACCCGTCACCTGCGGATCCACTTCCTGCGCAAGCGGGCCCTGCGCCGCTGGGTCCGGGCCTCCCTGGAGAAGAGCGCCCACCGCGACTCGATTAACGACCTGCGTCTGAGGATTCTGGGTCTGGTCTGAGGACGATCCCTACTTCACCACCACGTTGACCAGCCGGCCGGGGACGTAGATCGCCTTGAGCACCTGCTTGCCTTCCAGGTGCGGCTTGACCTTGTCGCTGGAGAGCGCCAGTTCTTTGGCCTGGTCGGCCTCGATGTCCACCGGAACGTCGAGGGCTTCCCGCTTCTTGCCGTTGACCTGCACCACCAGCTGGAAGGTCTCCCGCTGCAGCATCTCCTCGCGGAAGGCCGGCCAGGGCTGCTGGTGGATGCTGTAGTCACCGCCGGCCCGTTCCCAGATCTCCTCGGTCATGTGCGGAGCCATGGGCGCGGTGAGCAGCACCAGCATTTTTACCGCCTGGCGCAGCACGCGGTCCATGCCGCAGGCGTCGTGGTGCAGATACATCTTGTTCAGCAGTTCCATCATCGCCGCGATGCCGGTATTGAACGCCAGGCGATCCATGTCGGCGGTGACCCGGGCCGCGGTGCGGTGGATCTCCTTGAACAGGGCCAGGGGGGTCGGCTCCAGGGACAAGGGATCGATCTCGGCGTCGTCCAGGGCGGCCAGGTCGCCGGCCTCCAGGGCCAGGCGCCAGATGCGGGAGAGGAATCGGTGGACGCCCTTGATGTCCTGGTCGCTCCAGGTCACCGGCTGGTCAAAGGGCGCCATGAACAGCTCGTAGGTCCGCAGGGTGTCGGCGCCGAAGCGGTCCACCACCGAGTCGGGGGTGATCACGTTGCCCTTGGATTTGGACATCTTCGAGCCGTCCTCGGCATGGACCATCCCCTGGTTGAGCAGCCGGGGGAAGGGCTCGTCAAAGGGCACCAGCCCCTCGTCGAACATCACCTTGGTCCAGAACCTGGCGTAGAGCAGGTGCATCACCGCGTGCTCGGCGCCGCCCACGTAGAGGTCGGTGGGGGACCAGTAGGCCATCTCCTTCTCGTCAAAAGGACGGTCCTTGGTGTGGGGCGAGGTGAAGCGGAGGAAATACCACGAGCTGCAGGCAAAGCCGTCCATGGTATCGGTCTCCCGCCGGCCGGGACCGCCGCACTTCGGGCAGGTGGTTTCGACGAACTCCGCCACAGTGGCCAGCGGTGAGCGACCGGTGCCGCTTGGTTTGATCTCGGCGATCTCGGGCAGCTCCACCGGCAGCTGGTCCTCGGGCACCGGCACCGTGCCGCAGGCGTCGCAGTGGATCATGGGAATCGGCGCGCCCCAGAAGCGCTGGCGGCTGATCAGCCAGTCACGCATGCGGTAGGTGATGGCCGCTTCGCCACGTTTCTGTTCCGCCAGTTTCGCGGTAACTGCCTGGCCGCCTTCAACCGAGGGTTGCCCGTCGAACTCGCCGGAGTTGAACATCACCCCCGCTTCCTGGGAGGCCTCGGTGAGCGGATCGGCCAGCTCGCCTTCCAGCGGCTTGATCACCGGCTTGATCGGCAGGTCGAACCTGGTGGCGAACTCGAAGTCCCGCTGGTCGTGGGCCGGCACGGCCATCACCGCGCCCGAGCCGTAGGTCATGATCACGTAGTCGGCGACCCAGATCGGCACCTTTTCCCCGGTGAGCGGGTGGGTGGCATGGCTGCCGGTGAACACACCGGTCTTCTCCCGCTCGGTGGAGAGACGGTCGATCTCCTGCTGCTTCAGCGCATCGGCCGTGTAGGCTTCAACTTCGGTCTTTTGGGCATCGGTGGTCAGGGCGCCCAGCAGCGGGTGCTCCGGGGCCAGCACCATGAAACTCACGCCGAACAGGGTGTCGGGCCGGGTGGTGAAGACCTCCAGCGGTTCATGCCCCTCCAGCGGGAAGAGGATGGTGGCGCCTTCGCTGCGGCCGATCCAGTTGCGCTGCATCATCTTGATCCGCTCGGGCCAGTCGATGCGCTCCAGGCCCTCCAGCAGACGGTCGGCATAGTCGGTGATCTTGAAATACCACTGGTCCAGTTCCTTCTTGGTCACCGTCTCGCTGCAGCGCCAGCACTTGCCCGATTCCACCTGCTCGTTGGCCAGGATGGTCTTGCAGTCGGGGCACCACCACTGGTAGCCCGAAGCGCGGTAGGCCAGGCCCCGGCGGTGCAGCAGCAGGAAGAACCACTGGGTCCAGCGGTAGTAGTCGGGGTCGCTGGAGTTGATCTCGCGGCTCCAGTCGTAGCCCACGCCGATCAGCTCCATCTGGCGGCGGTAGTTGGCGGCATACTCCCGGGTGGTCTCCGAGGGGTGGCGTCCCCGGCGGATCGCCTCGTTCTCCGCCGGCAGGCCAAAGGCGTCCCAGCCCATGGGGTGCAGCACGTTGCGGCCGTTCATCCGCTGGTAGCGGCAGATCACGTCGGTGGGCACGTAGTTGCGGCAGTGGCCCACGCTCAGCCCGGCGCCGGAAGGGTAGGGGAAGAAGTCGAGGCAGTAGTACTTGGGCCGATCATCATCGCTGGAAGCGTTGTACAGGCCGGTCTCCAGCCATTTTTCGCGCCACTTCGACTCGAATGCCAGCGGATCGTATCTTTCTTCGATTAACAACACCATCGTGCAGCCTCCCCACCCGGTTAACGTTTTGAAGCTAGGCAATATAACGGACTGGGCAGGAAAGTTCAATGAGAGGTCAGGGGGTGTCACTCCGGGCCTGAGCCCGCAGGGCATCGGCTTCCTCCTCCCGGTCTGTCCGGTGGCAGATGTCGGCCAGCCCCAGCAGGCTGCCCTGGTGCTCGGGGTCCAGCTCCAGGACCGCCCGGTAGACGGCCTCGGCCTCTTCCAGCCGTTCGGCCGATCCCAGGGCGGAGGCGAGGTGGTAGCTGACGGTGACCGATCCGGGATACTGTTCCAGGCTCGAACGGAATACCCCGATGGCCTCCTCGTACAGGCCGCGCTGGCTGAGGGTTATCCCCAGGCTCTCCTGGGCCCAGCGGTTCCCGGGGGCCAGCTCCAGGGTCTGCCTGAAGAAGTCTGTTGCCTCGTCCAGGTGTCCCAGGCGAAAGTCCACCGCCCCCAGGGCGAGCAGGATTTCGGGGTGGTCCGGCCGGAGTTCCGTCGCCTGCACCAGGGCCTTCCGGGCGCCCTCCAGCTCTCCCCGTTCGATCCGGCTGCGCCCCAGCATGTAGAGCGCAATGGGATAGTCGGGCAGAATATCCAGGGCCCGTTCCAGGGAACCGGCCGCCAGGGTATACTCGCCCAGGTTGAAATACCCCACACCCAGTTCACCGTGCACCCTGGCGCTGTCCGGGCTCACCGCGGCGGCGCTGAGCAGCAGGGTCTGCTGGTCGCGCCAGTCCCGGTTGCGGACTACCGTTCGGGCGGTGTAACCGAGGACCAGCAGTACCGTCAGTCCCAGCACCAACCGGCGTTGCCACAGGGGATGGGGGGTGCCCTTGTCACCGCCCGGCACTATTCCGCCGAACTCGTGGATTATCTGGTCGAGCAGCCAGGCGAGAATTATGCAGAAGCCGAGGGAGGGGAGGTAGAGCAGCCGTTCGGCCATGATGGTGTCCTGGGTGAAGAAGATGCTGGAGACCGGGATGATGGTGCTGAAGAAGAAGAGGATGCCCACTGCCGGGACACGGCGTTTCCCGGTTCGCCAGAGCTGGATTGCACCCACCAGCAGGGCGAGGCAGCAGGTCAGGGCGGCGAGAAAACCGGGATCGACCGGTGAGACGGCCAGCTTCACCTGGTTGAAGGAGTAGTCGGCCGAGAGCAGCACCGGCCAGAGCTGGAGCCAGATGTATATTCCAACTACCTTCACAGTGGTCATTATCCGCACCGCTGTGGCCTCGGCGGCCAGCGGGTTGTTGAGGAAGGGGACGGCCGCTTCGCCGGTAAGTGAACCCAGCACCTGGTGGCGCAGGGCCAGGTAGCAGGCCAGGACGGCCAGCAGGCCGGCGTAAGCCGCACCGGGGAGCGGGGAAAACCGCCTGATCACAAACGAGTAGACCTTTTGTGCCGATGGACGGTCCGGTGTGAAGAACTCATCTTCACTTTTCCTGACCATTTTCCGGGGAGCCGGCCTGAAGCGCAGCAGGTCCCCCAGCAGCACTACCGGCACCAGGGCCACCGCGCTTCCGGCGGAACAGAGAGCGAGCATGAACAGGGCCATGGCAGCCAGGGTCATTCCGGCCTGGCGGCGCCAGTCCCACTTCAGCGGGCCTGCGGGCGGCCACGTGTACAGGTGGACCAGCCAGGCGGCGAGGAAAAAGAGTGCGGAGAGCAGCTGGGCCCGGCCGTCCATCGAGGACACCGCTTCGGTGTGCAGCGGGAAGACAGCGAAAAGCAGGGTTGCGGGCAGGGCGAGCATCCGGTGGGGCAGGATCAGCCGCAGCACCATGAGCAGCAGCAGGCAGACCAGCACGTGCAGTACCAGGCTGGTCAGGTGGCAGCCGAAGGGGGTGAGGGTGCCCAACCAGTGGTTGACGGCATAGGAGAACGGCACCAGCGGCTGGTAGCGGTTGCTCCGCCCCTGGTTGTGTTCCTCCCAGAAATCGGCGGTGAAGAAATACCCCGGGGCAGAGGGCCCCTGGACATGGCGGGTGGCGATGTCCTGGTGGAACTCGGGAACGTAGCCGTTGCCCAGGCTGTTGAGATAGGGCAGCAGGGCCGCCAGCAGCACCAGCAGCAGTGAGAGAGACGGCAGCCGGAGGGCAGGAGGGGTCTCTGGCGCCGTCGACGGAACGGCAGCGCTGACGTCTTTCTCCGCATCCGTGCCCTGCGGCACGGCGGTGCGTTTCCCTTTACGCTTTGCCTTGCTCATCAGTGATACTGCCGGGGAAAAATGTGGTTGTGAATCTATCCCGACTATTCTTGCAGGGGGACACTATAAAATCAACCGTTGGAGCATTTCCCCTGCCCCATACACCGGCCGGGCGCGTTGACTCAACAGTGCGATTCCGTTAGAGTCGCGACAATCACTCGGGTTGTGAAAACAGCCGGTCCGCCTGCTGAATATTTGGTGAACAGATGAACGGGAAAAGCAATGTCGCCGACTGGGCCGACCGCTTTCGCACGCTGGTCAGCGTCGGGTCCACCATCAACTCCTCCCTGGAACTGGAGCCCACACTGGCCGCCATCCTTGACGCGGTGACCGAGGCCATGGATTCCGAAGGGGCCTCGATCCTGCTGGTGGAGGAGGGGGGCAAGTTGCTCCGAGTGGCGGCCGCCACCGGCGCCAAAGCCGAAGAGGCCCGCAAGATCGAGCTGCCCATGGGCGAGGGCATCGCCGGCTGGGTGGCCAGCCGGGGAGAGTCCCTGCTGGTGGGCGACGCGGCCAGCGATTCACGGCACCATGCCGAGGTGGGTAAGGACGTGGGGATGGCTGCACGCTCGATCCTGGCGGTGCCCATCGCCAACCAGGGGCAGGTGATCGGCACCCTGGAGGTGCTCAACCCGCGGTCCAAGCCGAGCTACGAGAAGATGGACCAGGAGTTCCTCGAAGCGTTGGCCACCCAGGTGGCCATTGCCATTCGAAATGCCACCACCTACACCGAACTGGACCGGGAAAACCGCCAGTTGAAGCGGGAGATCGGCATTGAACGGGAGGTGGTGGGCGAGCATCCGGCCATCCAGAAGGCGCTGGGTCTGGTAAAGAGGGTGGCTCCCTTTGACGTGTCGGTGCTGATCACGGGCGAGAGCGGCACCGGCAAGGAACTGTTTGCCCGGGCGATCCACAACAGCGGTGCCCGGTCCGACGGCCCCTTCGTGGATGTCAACTGCACCGCCATCCCCGACACCCTGCTGGAGTCTGAGCTCTTCGGCCACGTCAAGGGCGCCTTCACCGGTGCGGTGGCCAACCGCAGGGGCAAGTTCGAACTGGCCGACGGCGGCACACTGTTCCTCGACGAGATCGGTGACATGAGCGCCGAGGCCCAGTCGAAACTGCTGCGAGCCCTGGAGGAGCGCAGCTTCGTGCCGGTGGGTGCGGAAAAGGCGGTCACCGTCGACCTGCGGGTGCTGGCGGCCACCAACCGCGACCTGGAGGCCGACGCCCGGGAAGGGAACTTCCGCGAGGACCTTTACTACCGCCTCAACGAATTCCAGATACACCTGCCGCCGCTCCGTGAGCGCAGGGAGGACGTTCGAGCCCTGGCCATCCACTTCCTCGCCGTCTTTACCCGCCAGTTCGACATGGAGTCGCTGCGCTGGTCACCGGAGGCACTGGACGCCCTGGCCGACTGTGCCTGGCCGGGCAACGTTCGCGAACTGCGCAATGCGGTGAAGAGCGCCATCATCCTCGCCGAAGGCGAGACAGTGGAACTCGAGGCCCTGCCCCGCTCGGTGCGTGTGGCCCGGCCCTCCGACACCGCGGCCGCCCCGGCCGAAGAGACGGGAGAGGGTGGTGAACCGCTGAGCATGGCCGAGCTGGAGAAGCGTCACCTCGAACTGGTGCTCAACCAGGTGCAGTGGAACAAGTCCAAAGCCGCCCGCATCCTCGGCATCTCCCGCCCCACCGTTGACGCGAAGCTCAAGACATACAAGATCAAGCAGCCATAAGATGGGGACAGTTACCTGTTTCATCAGTGCAGTCTTAAGCGACTGTGTTGAAGAGGCTTGGGCGGTATTGAATGAAACAGGTAACTGTCCCCATTTCATAACCCCCAGGTGCCCAGGGTGGTGCGGCGGCGCTTCCAGTAGTCTTCCTGGGCTTCGGGGTTGGCGCCCGAGGGGTAGCGGGTCTGTCCGGGGGCGGCGGGCTGGGAGAGCAGCAGTTCGCCGGTGAGGCGGTCGGTGAGCAGCAGGTTGCCGCTAGCCTCGTCAAAGCGGAAGCGGTAGGTCTTCTTGCCCGCCATCGCTGTTGTGAGAGCGGCGTTCGCTTCTTCGTCCAGCTCCCGGGCAAAGACGTTTCCCGAGAGGTCGGGGTGGTTCAGCGGCAGGGCCGAGCTGTAGTTGTAGTAGCCGAGGAACCACGACTCCACAAAGACCAGTCCTTCCTCGACCCCCGCCTCCTTCACCATCCGGGCCAGGCTGGTGTCCACCGTGTTGTATTGCTGCTGGTGATCGAACTGGCGGTAGCGCATGGGCAGGTAGAGCGCCAGGTTGATCAGCAGCAGGGCCGCCACACCAAGCACCGTACGGTTGAAGCGACCGCCGTCGTCCCGTTCGCTGCCGGCCAGGGAGCGGAACCCGGCGGTGGTGAGCAGTATCAGTGCCGGCACCATGCCGTAGTAGTAGCGGGCGCCGAAACCGTAGCCCGGGTTCCAGAACAGCGAATAGGCCCCGAGGTAGGCCAGGCAGACCCCGGCAGAAAGAACCAGCCACGGCGGTTTTCGCGGCTCGGTTGGCTTCTTCTCTCCCGGGCGCAGCAGCCGGCGGCGGCGCAGGGCCAGGGCGGCCAGGGCCGGCAGCAGGCTGAGGTAGGGCCAACCGAAGAGGTCGCTGGCAAGCAGCAGGCCCCGGGAACGGAGGTTGCGCAGGGCGTTCTGCGGTGTGTGGCTGAAGTCCTCGCCGTGCTGTCCCGGCTCCACCATGCCGTCGGCGTTAAGCCCCACCGTCTGGGTGGGAAACTTGATGCGGTAGGCCATGAGCCAGGGCGAGCCGGTGTGGGCCCCGTTCTGCAGCAGGGTGGCGGCGATGAAGGGCACGAAGCCGATGTAGATCAGTACCCCGCGCATGATGACCTGCTTGCGTGCCTCGCCCCGGTCCCGGGCCAGCCGCCACAACTCGAAAATGACGAAGGGCAGCGCCAGGGCCGCGGCGGAAAGAGTGCGGACGAAAAACGAGAATCCCAGGCCCAGCCCGGCCAGCACCGGGTCCAGCGTACTGTTCCGGTTGTGCGCCCGGGCGTAGAAGTAGAGGAAGATGGCCGTGCCCAGCAGGTTGCTGTTGTGACCCTGGAACGAGGAGGACATGAAGATCACAAAGGGGGAGAGGAGAAAGAGCAGTCCGGCCAGGGGTGCGGCTTTCCTGCCCAGTGCCTCGCCGGCAAAGAGCCCGGTGAGCAGCAGGGCCAGTGCCCCGATCAGCGGGCAGACCAGCCAGGGGACACCGGCCAGCACGCCCAGGGCCAGCAGCGCGGAGTGGCCCAGGGGGTAGATGGCGAACCACTTGCCCTGCCAGACCACCAGCGGGTAGAGCCAGAAGTGTTCCGGCGAGGGGGGCGCCGGGGCGGCCATGCGGCCCGAGGCCAGCACCTGGGCCTGGAAGAGGTAGCCGGCGGTGTCCCAAACCCGGGGGATCCGCTGGAAGAGAACCGTGGAGAAGGTGGCGAAGAGCACCAGCCCGGTCAGGGCGGCCACCAGGAGCCATTTTCGTTCGAACGTTCGATCGAATAGCCCGGGAAATAGCTGTTTTCGGCGAAGAAAGCCACCCCAGGACCAGGCGGCCAGCAGCAGGGCCGGGGAGACGAGGACGAGGACGCGGAGTTTCCAGATCCGCACCACCGGGTTGTGATCCAGGTCGGCGGTGGGCACCTGCACCGGGCCGCTCAAGAGAAAGGCGGCCAGCAGGATCAGCGGCAATACCACCCCTTTGAGCCAGGGGATGTATCGCCGAGCTTCGGCCGGTTCATTCACTGGATATACCCCAGGCTCTTCAGCCGCTCTTCGGCGGCGGCCGACAACGGCTCCAGGTCGTGCCCCCCGGCTCGCAGGCCTTCAGCGTCAAAACCGGGGACCACACCGCGGTAACTCGGTATGGACTCCATCACCGGGAGACCGGTCTTCCCATCCCAGATATCGAGGGTCTCGCCGGTGAAGTCAGCGGGCAGCGGCAGGCCCAGCAACTGGCAGATGGTGGGGGCCACGTCGTAGATGTTGGTCCGGCCCACGTCACTCTGCGGGCTGACGGCCGGGCCGGAAACCAGCAGAATGCCGTCCGGAGCGAAGAGGTGTGCCCCGGACATGTCGTAATTCTCCAGCAGCGATCCCAGGGTAAAGGTCCGGCCATGGATGGTGAACGCGGTGGCCGGGTCCAGGCCGGGATTGACCTGGGCCATGATCTCGGCGGCACTGTTGTGCGGCCGCGAGTGTACCTCGATGAAGAGCGGCGCCCCGTCCGCATCCGAGCGGACGTTTTTGAGCAGTGCCGCCGTCTCGGCCAGCACCCGGTCGTAATCGTCGGTCTTCACCGATCCCTGTGGTTCACGCCCCTCCACGTTGAGGCAGAACCCAACCTCCCAGGTCAGGGCCTTGTCGCCGTTGGGGAAGGCCGTGGTCCTCGCCCAGTCGATGCTGTCGTCCGACCGCCGCACCACCAGGCCCAGTTGCTCCAGCAACTGGAGAATGCCCACCGGACGGAAGAGCGACATGTTGTGATAGATGGTCTGGTCCTCGGGGAGCGAACGGCCGCCCTGGGCATGGATCGGTTCCATGCCGTGATCGGAGACGAGGATGAAGGTGGTGCCCGGCTCGGCCCGGGCCATGTACTGGCCCACCACCCGGTCGTAGTAGCGGTAGTAGGCGTCGATCACCCCGCCGAAGAGACGCCTCTCGCCGGGGTCGACGTCGGGGAAGTTCCTGGCGTCCATGAACTGCCAGAACTTGTGCTGCACACCGTCCAGCCCCTTGAGGAAGACCAGGGACAGGTCGGGCTGCCCCTCCTCTCCGTCAAAGAGCAGGTGCTGGGCGGTGCGGTTGAAGTAGTCATCCTCGGCATAGCGCCAGCGCAGCACGTCCAGCTCGTGCCGCAGCCAGGGCCGGAGGTTGCCCACCGGGCCCTGGTGCTCCAGACCGAGCAGCTTGAACAGCTCCTCGTCGCCGGGCACCTCGAACTCGAAGCCCTCCAGCTGAAAGTCGGGGAAGCGCACCGGCACCGGGCGGTTCTCCTCGATGCGGTCGGCCAGCACCCGGGAGCGCAGCGGTTGCCAGGGCGACTCGGCCGAATACCAGTTCACCGTCACCGAGCGGAGGCCGTAGTGGTCGGCCACCTGCCACAGCGCCGGGTAGGCCAGCAGCCGTCCGGTCTCCTGGGAGAAACGGTAGCTGCCCGGGATGCGGGTGATGGTGAAGTCCCGGCCGTGCATCTCCGCCGGTACGCCGGTGACCATTGAGGTCCAGATCAGCGGGCTGATGGTGGGGTAGAGGGTCTCCAGGTCACCCCGGCAGCCGGTTCGGGCCAGAGTGGCGACGTTGGGCAGCTGGCCGGCATCGATCAGCGGGTCCATCTGTTTCCAGGTGGCGGCGTCGAGACCGAGGACGATGACCTTGCCCCGGGGTGTGTCGCCACAGCCGGCCGCGGACGCCAGCAGGGCCAGGGTGAGGATCACCAGGGATGTCCGGAGCCGGGTCATGGCTGTCCCTTCCCGTCCCCGCGCAGCCGCCAGGCCCGCAGCACGCTCATCCCCCACTGGACCATGGAACGGGGCCGCAGGGCATAGAGCAGGTTGTACTCGGTGTAGCAGGAGGCGTTGCAGGATTTGCAGTCGGGCACGGGCAGGTTGCGGAAGGCCTGCTCGAAGCCCACGTCGAGGAAGTTCTCCGCCTTCACCCCGTCGATGAGCAGTGAACAGGGGAAGATCCGCCCGTCCACATCCACGTTGCAGAAGAGCTCGCCGGCCCGGCACTTCAGCCGGCCCGCCGCCTCGGTGGACTGCGGTGTTCCGTAATCTTCCCAGCCCCGCACGTGCTCGAGGTAGGGCATGGTGGAGACGATGGGCGCCCCGGCCTTCTTCAGTTCGATCAGCGTCTCGATGGCCGCCTCGTATTCGTGGTTCTCGGGCAGCAGCTTCTCCCGGTTGCGGCCCATCAGGTCGCTGTGGTGCAGCAGCTGGAACGAGGCGAGGAAGCCGTGCTCCCGGGCCAGGCCCACGATGTAGTCGATGTCACCGAGGTTGTGCCGGGTGAGTACGGTGATGGTCCAGAGCGGCACCCGGCCGGCCACGGCCTTGATCCCGGCCAGTGCCTTGTCGAAGCTGCCCGGCTGCCGGTTGGCGTCGTGGTTTTCCCGGCGCCCGTCCAGCGAGACCACCAGGTGGTCGAGGTTGATGATCTCGTCGATCTTTTTCGGCAGCAGGTAGCCGTTGCTGTCCAGCGAGACGTAGAACCCGCATTCCTTGGCGAAGTCCACCAGCTGGCCGATGTCTTTGCGCATCAGCGGCTCGCCACCCCACATGCCCAGGCGCTTCGTTCCCGCCTTCTTCATCTGGCGAAAGAGGTCGAAGATCTGTTCGGTGGTGAGGTCGGCCTGGGGCCGCTCGGGGATCTGGCAGTAGGTGCAGCGGGAGGGACAGCGGTTGGTCACCCCGAACATCACGTTCACCGGCACCCGCCGGCCGAAGAGGTTGGCCCCCAGGGCGGCCCGGACCATCTGCAGCCCGATCTTGACGTTTCTGGCTGTGGACATGCTACTCGTGAAGTCTTGTGATGTGGTACCGCTCCGGCGAGAACCGCGCAATGGCGATCCTGCCCTCGTCGTCGGCCCAGACCGGTTCGAGCCAGTCCGGCGCCGGATCCTTCAGCCGGACCCGCTCGCCGTCCGTTTCCCAGAACTGTTTCAGCCCGGGGCGCCAGCTGACGCTCCGGGCCGAAACCACCAGGTATTCTACGTTGAAGCGCAGGGCCGTGGCAAAGGTGTCGGCCAGTGGTCCGTAGGGGATGACCACCGTGGGCCGGTCATAGACGTGGATCAGGTTGCTCACCGTGGGCAGGTCCATGATCACGGTGCCGGGCCGGGTGTTTTCGGCGATCCATTCCGCGGCTGAGCTGACCCGCTCGAACTCCTCCCGGTCGTCAAAGGCCAGGGTCAGGCCCAGGGGCCGGACAAAGGTGGCCAGCAGGAGCAGCAGCAGAAGGGCCAGCAGAATCGGCGACCGTCCGGCACGGAGCCGCGGCGGCCGGGCCGGGGTGTCCTGGTCCGCGGGCTTTTCGGTGTCCTCCAGCCCGGCCAGCACCAGGACACCCCGGGCGGCGGCCAGGTAGAGCAGGAGGTAGAAGGGGAGGAAGTAGCGCAGCTCGCCCCGCACATACCAGGAGATAGTGAGGAAGTGCAGGCCGAAGGCGGCCAGGGGCAGGGCGTGGAAGCGCCACCAGGGGGCCGGTCGGGGCACTCCCCAGCGCCAGGCCACCAGGGCCAGCAGAAGGAAGACAGCCATCCCCCCCTGGCGTGCCGCTTCCTCGCGGAAAAGGTTGCCGCTGACAAAGGCGTCGAGGCTGCGGAAAGCCCCCCGGGACCAGCGCGCCACGGCACGGCCCACACCATTGCTGGTCAGCCAGGTGCCCATGGAGGGCGCGTCGTCACGCAGGGACGCCACTTCATCCGGCACGTCCACGGCCATCAGATACGAATTGTGGGTGTGGAACGGGCTGCCGAAAACCAGGGCGTTGCGCACCATCCACGAGGTGCCCACGGCGAGAAAACCCACCAGGGCCAGGCAGGCCAGGCCGGCGGCCACCTTGTATGGCCGGCCCCTCCACCGCGGCACGCTGCCGATGACCAGCGGGATGCTCAGGGCCAGGGCCGCGGTGAGCAGCAGGCCGTTGGGACGGGCCAGCCAGGCCAGGCCGGCCGTGGCCCCCATCAGCAGGAAGGGCAGGGCGCGGCTCTTTTCTTTCCCGGCCACCGATTCACCGGTGGGCCACCAGCCATACCAGAGCAGCAGCAGCAGGATGAAGCCCAGCTGGAAGAAGACCTGGTCCTCCACCATGGAACCGAACCAGATCTGCGCCGGGGAGAGGGCGGTGAACAGCGCGGCCAGCAATCCGGTGCGTGCTCCGTAGAGCCGGCGGCCGAGGGCGTAGACCATGGGGATCAACAGCAGCCCGGCACCCAGCACCAGCCACTGGGCGGCGGTGTGGCTCGGCCCGGTGGCCAGAAAGAGCAGCGCCACCAGCAGCGGCAGCAGCGGCTGCCGGTTTCCCTCGGGCAGGGGAAATTCCTGCCGTTCATCGAAGAAGAGCCACATGCGGTTGGTGGTGTAGCCCTGCCCCTGGTTGAGGTGGGTGGCCACCTCCAGGGTGGTGGCCGCGCCGTCGGCGGCGGGCAGGTGGTGGCGGACCAGGGAAACGGCGCGCAGGCCGAAGCCGAGGGCGAGGATGATCAACAGCACCGCCAGGCGCCGCCTCCACCGTCCCTTCTCCGTTTGCTGGCTGGCATCGATCATTGTTTGAACTGCGGTCCGTAGCGTGTTTTCAGGATCTTGTTGCGGCGGCGGCGCCCGGCCAGCAGGTAGTACCAGATGCGGTACCACAGCTTGGCCCCCATGGAAAAGAAAGTCAGCAGCCCGCCGCTGAAGATCTTGCCCGCGCCGGGCGCGTGACGCAGGCGACTTTCTATCTTCGCAACAAAATTTTCGTGTGGCGGCTGGAAGTCCAGGGTGATTTCCGCCGGGTCGAGGCCGGGATAGCTGATCTGGTCCATTTGCCCCAGGCCCTCCTGGTGGCAGAGGACGATGTGCTCGATCTGCTGCGGGTCGAAACCCATCACTTGCGCCGCGGCACTGTCCAGGGCCACCGGGTCGGCCGACGCCAGCAGCAGGTCGCAGACCCGGGGGATGCCCGACTTGGGACCGTCCCCCTCCATCCCCACCGTGCCGTCCATCAGGGAGAGGGCCGGCTGCACCTCGGCGTTGATCAGACAGATGTACTCCGAGAGCTGGTCATGGAAATTGTGCCGGGCGTCCTCCAGGCAGCCGTACTGATTCTTCAGCGCCCCGGTGAGCATGCAGCGAAAGTGGGTCTTGAGCACCGGCAGGGTGATGGTGGTCACCGAGCGCAGGAACTCCGGGTACTTGAAGCGGAACGTCTGGCCGTTCAGTTCCCGTTCAACGATCTCGTAGCGGCCGCTGGAGAGGTTGTGGAATTTCAGCCCGTATTTCTCGCAGACCGGCCCCAGGCCCGAACGGCGAAAGGCGGTGGCCACCTTGATCAGCACCTGGTCCGCGTCCACCAGGTAGATGGTGCCCGCCCGTTCCCGGATGGTCCGGGCCACCCCTTCCACCACCCAGGGGGAGGTGTTGGAGCCGGGCATCAGCATGTCGTGGGTCAGGTTGACCTTGAGGGCCACGTCGGCCCCTTCGGGGATGTGCGACGTCCAGTCCACCGCTTCCAGCAGTTCGCGCACCGCGTCCTGGACCGACGGACCCACCCGGTGGATGGCGACCTCGGGCTGTTCCGGCGTTGTCGGGGCACGGTTTTCCACGGATCGAGCCTCTATCTGGTTTTGAGAACATGGGTTCGGCGGACGTCAGGCGGAATTATAGAAGATGGGTCACGCACAGGCAATGAGCAGAGGGTCAGACGTTCTGGCGGTGTGACGCGCGGTAGTGGTGGAAGGCGATCACCAGGGCGAAGAGCATCAGCACCATCACCCATTCGTGGGGTGCCGGCATGTATCCCGTGCCATTCTCGCTGGTCAGGGTATCGCCCGGGCCGGCTTTGGCCGGGCTGCTGGAAAGGGTGACCAGCAGGACGGACACCAGGATCAGCGCGACACAGCTGGCGATGAGTTTGAGCGGTCCGATCATGGTCCCATCCCTTCCGGTATGATGTATTTCTTATCGGAAAGAGAGGGAAAGACCTTTACCGGTAACTACTCGAAGACTTCAAAAATCTCGTGGCGGTCCAGTTCCAGCTGGAGCTGGAGGGCCTCGGAGCGCAGCGCGGTGAAGTAGTCGTCACCGCTGGTCCCGCCATATTTTCGGGCCAGCGCCCCGATCCGCTCGCCGATCAACTGCTGCACCTCGGGGAGCAGGCGGATGGTGATCATCCGTTCACCGAGGTAGAAGGAGGCGGCGGCGGCGGGCCCCCGGGCGGCGAAGTCATCCTCTTCCTCGTCCACATAGAGCGGCGGCAGGAGCAGGGCGCCGGTGGAGGAAAGCAGCAGGCCCCTGCCCGGGGTGGCCCCGGTGCTCACCATCAGGCCGTCCTGAAGACAGCTCAGCGGCGGTTGCGACCCGCAGTGCGGTGACAACTCCACCGACTCCCGGGGCGCTCCGAGAATCTCCAGTGCCCGGATGCCCATCTTCACACCCACCACGGAGTAGATGCCCAGGTGGCCGTGGATCTCGCCGGTGAGCACCGACCAGCGCCACTCCTCGGTGCCGTGGGCCTCGACGATCTGCTCCACCATCATCGCCACATCCTTCCGGTACCCGCTTTTGTCCAGCGGCGGGAACTGGCTGAGCAGGGTTCCGGCCCCCTCGTGGGCCTGGTGCCCGGAGGAGACCACTGCGGGCAGGGGCTCCCGGACCAGCAGGTCGCCGATACTGTCCAGCATCGTCCGTACCAGGTCCGGCCCCGGCACGGCGGGAACGGCGGCTTCCACCCGGCAGGGGCCCGGGTCTTCCGGCCTCGAAACGATCAGGCCCCGGCCGGTGTCCTCCAGGTTCACGGTGGCGCAGAATGGATCGGAGAGGGTGAACAGCGAGGGCCGGATGAGGTAGAGGGATGCCAGCTCGTCACCCAACTGGAGGTGCTCGGCGGAACCACAGAGATAGCCGAGGGCCCTTGCCGTTTCTCCCCCGATCCGCTCCTTCTCGATTCCCTGCAGGACGTCGGCAAAGTCGGCGTCGGAAATTTCAGTGCAACCGCTCACCAGCACCACCCGCTTCCAGTCTGCTTCGAGCACCCGCAGGGCCGCTTCGGGGTCGGCGGTGATGTTGAAATGCGGTTTCTTCGTGTCGGCGCAGGCGATGATCAGCGTGTGCACGATTCCCGGCAGCCCGGGATCGGCTTCCAGGGCCAGGGCCAGGTTGGTCAGCGGGCCGAGGCAGACCAGCCGGACCTGGTCACCTTCCCGGCGGGCCAGCCGCGAGAGCATCTCGTGTGCCGGTTCGTGAAGCAGGATATGACCCTTGTGGCCAAACAGGTTGTCGGTGGCCGACTCACAGACCGGGCGCCAGGCCGGCGGTTCGAACTTGCCTTCCAGGGGTTCCTTGGCGCCGGGGGAGACCGGGATCCGCCGGTGGCCCACTCCGCCCAGCAGCCGGATCATCGCCCGTCCGCCGGGCCGCGGTTCCTGGGAGCCGAAGACCGTGCTCACGGCGTGGACCTTCAGATGGTCGGCATCCAGAATCAGGGCGATGGCCCGCATGTCGTCCAGGCCCATGTCGGTGTCGATGATCAGCGGCAGCGGTTCGTCACCGGCAGCGGGCGCGGTCAGCAGGAGCATGGAGAGCAGGGCCGCTGCCAGCCATGCCGTGCCTTGTGGATTCCGGTTCATCGGGTTTCCCTCCATACATGGGGACGTGGCGGACGCGGCCGGCCGGTCCGTTGGACTCACGGTTAGAGTTTACAACAGGATCAGGTCGTCCTGGAGAGGGGGCGATGTCAGTGGGCCGCCAGCGCGGGCTGGCCGTCGAGGGTCTCCCGGACACACCGCAGGAGGGTCTCGGAGATAAATGGCTTTTGCAGCAGTTGAAGGTTGTTCTCCTCGAGGAAGTCTCCGGGAATGGTGTTCACGCTGTAGCCGCTGCAGAAGAGGATTTTCACGTCGGGTCGCCGGCCGAGAATGTGCTGGCAGAGGTCGAAGCCACTGAGCTCGGGCATCACCGCGTCGATCAGTGCCAGGTCCACCGAGTCGGCGTGTTCCTCGAAGAGCTGCAGTGCCGCCTGGCCGTTTTCAGCCTGAAGCACAGCGTACCCCGCTTCCTCGAGAACTTCGGTTACCCATTCGCGAACCGCATCTTCGTCCTCGGCCAGCAGGATGGTTTCCCGGCCGCCCACCGCCAGTGCCTGCTCCACCGGTTTCTCCCGCTGGTCCACCGGCTGGTCGGTCAGCGGCAGGTAGACGGTGAAGGTCGTCCCCTGCCCGGGGGCGCTTTCCACATCGATCATCCCGCCGTGCTGTTTGACGATACCGTAGGCCGTGGAGAGACCAAGGCCGGTACCCCGTCCGGGTTCCTTGGTGGTGTAGAACGGCTCGAATATCTGGTGGCGCGTGTCGTCGTCCATACCGCAACCGGTGTCACTGACCGAGAAGAAGGAGAACGTTCCGGTGTGGGCCCAGGGGTGGCGCTCGCAGAAACCCTGGTCGAGGTCCGCGGTCCCGGTGCGGACGTCCAGCCGCCCGCCGTTGGGCATGGCATCGCGGGCATTGAGGCAGAGGTTCATCAGCACCTGTTCCACCTGGCGCGGATCGGCTTTGACCCTGCCCGAATCATCGTCCAGATCCAGGGTCAGCTCTATCCCCACGGTGGACCCGATGAGCTGCTCCATCATCTTCACCAGGTCTTCCACGATGCTGTTCAATCCCAGCACCTGGGTCTTGAGGGTTTGCCGCCGGCCAAAGGCGAGCAGCTGGCTGATCAGCGCACCGGCCCGCTCGGCGGCCTGGAGTACGTGCTCCAGGGCGGCGTATCGCCGCGGGTCCTGCTCCAGGCCCCGCTGGGCGATGGCGGTGTGCCCGAGGATGGCTTGCAGCATGTTGTTGAAATCGTGGGCCACGCCGCCGGCCAGATGGCCCAGTGCGGAGAGCTTCTGCGACTGCAGAATCTGGTGGTGCGCTTCCTCGATCTCCAGTTCCTGCTCCTGCACGGTCTGGCTGAGATTGTAGGCCGCTTCGCGGGCCTGCTTGAGCAACCGGGCATTCTCCACGGCGAAGCCCACCTGGCCCAACAGGACGGTGAGGAATTGCTGGTCCTGGGCGGTGAAGGGAACGTCGCCCCACTTTTCGGAGAGGCAGACCGCGCCCACGGTGGCGCTGTTGGTTTTCAGCGGCACGATCAGGAAGGATGGCGATGTGTAGGTGGTGGGATCGTTGGCCCGGTTGAGATCCGACTCCCGGTCCATGTGCTCCACCAGCAGCGGTTTGCTGGTGGTGATCACCTTTTCGGCCACCGATCCCTTCAGGGGGACGGTGGTATTTCCCCGGTCCACCAGCTGCCATCCCTCGCGGGCCACGATCTCCAGCTCCGTGCCGTTGTCCCTCAACAGCAGCACCGATCCTCTTCGCGCGCCGGTGGCGATCACCGCCTTGGAGAGGATCAGTTCCAGCAGCTCGCGGATATCGGGTATCCGGGCCGTGAATTCGGTGATTTCGGCCAGGGTGGCAAACTGCTCGATGAAGTGCTCCAGCTGTGCCGCATTCTCCCGAAAATCGATGGTCAACTGGTTCAGGGCGCTGATGATCTCGGCCACCTCGCGCAGCTGGGAAGGCTCTCCGTCCATCTTTATGGTGGTAATCTCCCCGCGGGACAGTTTTTCCAGGCCCCGCTGCAGCCGGGTTATGGAGCGGATCAGAGCCCACAGCAGGTAGAAACCGAGCAGGGAAAGGGCCACCACCAGGAACAGTACCGGTACCTTGCCTTCGAGGTTCTCGCGAAAAACATAGATCAAGGTGAGGAAGGGCAGGATCACCAGGAGGCCCAGGGCCTGCAGGGCGTAGCGGCGAAGGCTCAACTCTTTGTTTCGACGGGCAGGATTCATGATTTTTCCAAAGGCCTCCCTGCTGTAACCGGATTCTCGGTACAGTTATCGGCACAGGCGTTTTTCTCATTAGGGAGAAATGTAGATTTATTTAGAGAATCGGAATTATTGCGGGCTGTCCGCTTGTTTCGGCCGGTTGATGTTGATGTGTACGCCGTCACTCCCCTCGCGAAGCCGGCGGTGCATCTCCTGATGCTCTTCGAGTTTCAGCTCGGCGATAGCCTCACGGTGCTGCCAGAAAAGTGCGTCATTCTCCAGGGGCACCCCCTCGATTTCCGGGGCGGACGGGTTGTCCAGGGCGGCCAGCCGGGTAGCCAGCCGTTCGCGTACGGCGGTGAGAGCGGATGAGGATCCGTGCCGGGAGCTCTGCTGATCGACGAACTCCAGATCGGCCAGGGCCATCTCCCTGGCCTCGCTGGCTGTGGCCAGCGAAGGACCGCTCATTTCGGTGGCCTCCACCTTGTCCAGCCAGCCGTCATAGACCTGGATCTCGAGCCAGCGGAATTCCGCCGGTGACATGCTGAGGTGGCGAAGGGTTTCTATCTGGGCCTCGTAGACGTCGGTCACCGAGCCCAGGACCTGGCCGGCGGTCTCGAAGTCCTCCTGACCGGTTCGTCCGATCCCTCTCTCCACCACCAGCCATGCTTCGTAATGGGGGATCAGTTGCCGCCGCACGTCGAGGAAGACCAGCAGCCGTTCTTCGCTGGTCAGGCCGTCCTCCGGTGGGGTGAAGGGAAAGGCCTTGTTCAGTTCATCGGTGGCCTCATCCAGCTTGGTCAACTGCATGATCGGGGCAACGATGGACTCGCCCTTGCGGTAGAGATCCGGACCGTAGATCAGACCCAGCATCAACAGGATCGCCGCCACGATGCCCAAAACTATCCAGACAATACCGCCGGTGCGTGTCATCTGCCGGCCTCCTTATTGATCAGTCCCGAAGGGAGGTCCCTGTTCCAGCCGCCGCAGCATGGCCCGTGCCTGCCCGTCACCCGGATTGATACGCAACACCTCCCGGAATTGTTCTGCCGCGGCCTCCTGCCGTCCGAGGCGGGCCAGGGCCATGGCCAGGTTGTAGCGGATATCCGCGGATTCGGGCTGCAGTTCCACCGCCCGGGAGAATCCGGCTGCCGCCGGCTCCAGAAACCCGAGGGCGGCCAGGGCGTTGCCCATGTTGTTCAGCGCGCTGACAAAATCGGGACGGAGTCTCAGCGCTCGCTGGTAGTATTCCACCGCCTCTTCCAGACGCCCCTGAAGCGCGGTGACAAAGCCGAGGTTGTTGTGCGCATCGGCCAGCTGCGGGTTGATGGCCAGCGCGTCCCGGTAGAGGGCCGCCGCCTCGTCCAGCCGGCCCTGGCCCACCCGCACGTTGCCCAGGTTGACCCGGGCATCGGCGGATTCGGGGTCGAGACGCAGGGCTTCCAGGTAGCGGGACACCGCCTCGGTTGTCTGGCCCATGTCGGCCAGCGCCGCCCCCAGGTTGTTGTGGGCGTCGGCCAGGGTGGGGTCCAGATCCAGGGCCTGCCGGTATTCGACGATGGCTTCCTCCGTCCGGCCCAGCCCGGCCAGTGCCACGCCGAGACGGGTGTGCCGCTGGGCGTTTCCCGGCTCGATGCGCAGTGCTTCCCGGTAGTGCGCGGCCACCTGCTCCAGGTTGGCCCGCTCGTCCTCCAGTTCGGCCAGCCGTACGTGCAGGTCGGCGCTGCCCGGATTCGCGTTGATGGCCCGCCGGTACTCGGCGGCCGCCGCATCCAGGTCGCCGGTCCCGGTCAGAGCCTGGCCGAGGTTGGCGTGGACGTCCGGGTCGTCGGGCCGCAGGCGCAGCGCTTCGCTGTAGTGCTCGATGGATTCGGCGTAGCGGCCTGACCGGAGGAGCAGGCCGGCCAGGTTGTTGTGCGCGACCCAGGCGTCCTGATTTTTCGCCAGGGTGTCGCGCCAGAGCGTTTCCCGGTCGGCGTACGCGTGGCCCTGACGCCAGGAGAGGGTGCCGAGGGCGATGAGCAGAATAACCCCGGCCACACCGCCGGTGCGCCGAGCCCCGGAGCCCGCGGCGGCGAGGAGCGATGCCGCTCCGCCGCAGGCCAGGACCACCAGTCCGATTCCGGCCAGATACTGGAGATGATCGGCCACCCAGCTGTGATGCAGGGGCTGGATCGCGGTATGACCGATGGCCGGCAGCAGGGTCCCGGCAAAAAAGAGCAGGGCGGTCAGTGGTCCCCGTCCCAGGCGGCGGCGCATTACCCAGGCGAGGATAAGGACGGCGGCAGCGGCAACGGGGAAGAGATACTGCCACCAGACCGCCGCATCAATGTCCCAACGGGGGTAGATGAAGCAGTGCTCCCGCGGCCAGAAAATCTTTCCGGTGTAAAACCAGAGGGCCCGCCCGGCCAGCAGCAGCCGTTGTATCGCGGTCAGCGGCCACGCGCTCGCGTCGCCGCCGGCTCGGCCCAGGTTCATGGCGCTGCTGAAGATGAACGCAGCAATGCCGACGACGAAGAAGGGCAGCAGCGGCACCAGGTCGCGTTTTCCCACCCGGCCCCGTTTCCACCAGAGCAGCAGCAGCAGTGCTGCCGGCAGTGAGATGGTGACCGGTGCGCTGAGCAGGGCGCAGACAAAGAAGGCGAGGGATGCGGCATAGATGAGCGGTATGGCCGGTGTCGCCGGCGGGTCTCGGCGGGTGACGGCAGCCTGGGCGGACCCCACCGCTTTCCCGATCCCGGCCCAGCGAAGGTAGGTCAGGATAGAGGCGAAATAGAACAGGCCGGAGAGCACATTTTTTCGCTGGGTGATCCAGGCCACCGATTCCACGTTGATCGGGTGCAGGGCAAAGACCATGGCGGCGAACCAGGCTCCGGGCACCGACAGGCGTCGGAGCAGGATCCAGAGCAGCACCGCCCCGAACGCGTGCAGCAACACGTTCACCAGGTGGTAGCCGTAGGGGTCCGGGCCCCAGAGGTGGTGCTCCAGCCAGATACCGGTCTGGACCAGCGGGTTGTAACGGGGGAGGGCCCCCGGCTCGAACCAGATCTGTTTCAGCCCCGCGGCGGTGTGGAGGGCGGGGTTGCCGGTGATGAGGGAATCGTCGTTCCAGACGTAACCGCCGGTGATCGCCGGCACGTAGACCAGCAGGGTGAGCAGCACGATGAGGACGGCCCGGGGCCAGTTGTCCATCCAGGGGTTGGCAACCGCCTCGATTGTTCCCGCCCGCTCAGTCATGGTTACCCGCTGACCGCCTCGAGTTCGTAATATTTTTCACCGCGCCGGATCCGGCCGAAGCGCAGTTCGGGTTCGTGGACCCAGGCGGAGAGCAGCCCGCGATCCGCCGCCTCCTCGGCCAGTTCCTTCCGTACCCGCAGCGTGTCCATGGGGTAGAGGTCGTAGGCCATGCCATAGCCGGGGTCCATGTGCCGGCTGGTGGGCATCAGGTCACCCCAGAAGACCAGCTCCTCACCGCCGGATTCGAGGTAGACCGCCTGGTGGCCGGCGGTGTGGCCGCCGGTCTGCCTGACCCGCATCCCACCGGTGATCACCGTGTCGCCCTCCAGCAGTTCCCACTGGCCGGCTTCCATCACCGGCAGGATCGAATCGGAGACATAGGAGGCCCGCAGGCGTTTTGGCGGGGCCACGGCAAAATCGTATTCGGCTTTCTGAACATAGTAGCGGGCGGCGGGGAAGGTGGGGCGGAACTGCCCGTCATCACCGCGGGTGGTGCAGTGCCCGGCATGATCAAAATTGAGGTGGGTCAGCACCACCCGTCCGATCTCTTCCGGCGCCGTCCCCAGGGTCCGCAGGCCGTCGAGGAGGGTGGCCGGCTGTTCCAGGGCGATCTGTTGCCGCAGTTTTTCGTCATGGAAGGTGCCCAGGCCGGCCTCCACCAGAATCTTCTCCTCTCCCGTCTCCACCAGCAGGCAGTTGAGGCCCATCCTGATCCGGTTCTGCTGGTCGGCCGGCATCCGTTTTTCCCAGATCGGCTTCGGTACCACCCCGAACATCGCACCGCCGTCGAGGCGGTAGTGCCCGTCACAGATCAGGCTCACCCTGAACTGCCCCAACTCGATGCTGAGAACATTGCCGCTGCTGCCGGTCATTGCTGCTGCTCCTTCATGGAATGTCTGCGAATCGGCCTCTCAGGTAATGATAGCCCGGTGGGGGGAAAAGGCAACCGCCGGGCTGCTTGTGCGGCTCCCCCCATTTGGCTATATTGAGTTATTGAAGTTTCCTTCTGCACCCAGCCGGCTCCCGGGGCGAATAGACCTGGTGCCGGTGCGTAATCATGTAGAGCGTCACAGCAACCTGGGGCCGGGCCGGCGAGGCGAAGCGGACGGCCGTCGCAAAGGGAGCACGAAAGATGGACAGTTTGAAGGATTGGCTGAAGCCGGAACTGATCTGGTTTATCGCCGGGCTGGCGATGCTGCTCCTCGAGTTCGTCGTTCCGGGGCTGATCATCTTCTTCTTCGGCATCGGCGCATTTGTGGTGGCCCTGCTCTGCATCTTTTTCGACATCTCGATCAACATGCAGCTGCTGCTCTTTCTCGTCTCCTCGACCCTGCTGCTGGTGGCCCTGCGCCGCTGGTTGAGCACCACCTTCATGGGCCACGTGGGGTTCAAGATGGACACCGCCGAGAACATGGACGATTTCACCGGTGGCCGGGCCACGGTGATCCGGGAGATCAGGCCCAACATGCCCGGTCGGGTGGAATTCCACGGCAGCCAGTGGGACGCCGAGTCCGACGAGGAGATCGCCGAGGGGGCCCCGGTGGAAGTGGTGGGCAAGAGCAACATCACCCTGAAAGTACGCACGATCAACTGATCATATTACTGATCATATAGAGGAGGAATCGTCATGGGCGTTGGAACAATCATTCTGGCAGGAATCATCTTCCTGGTTTTCATCATCTTTGTCCGGACGATCCGCATCGTCCCCCAGAAATCGGCGTTCATCGTCGAGCGACTGGGTAAATTCCAGGCCACCCTGGTGGCCGGACTGCACATCCTCATCCCCTTTGTGGACAAGGTGGCCTACAAACACACCCTCAAGGAGCAGGCGGTGGACGTACCGCCCCAGGTCTGCATCACCAAGGACAACATCTCCGTTGAAGTTGACGGCATCCTCTACCTCCAGGTGGTGGACGCCAAGCGAGCTTCCTACGGCATCAACAATTACGCCTTTGCCGCCACCCAGCTGGCCCAGACCACCATGAGGAGCGTCATCGGCAAGCTGGCCCTGGACACCACCTTCGAAGAGCGCGACTCGATGAACAACGCCATCGTCGGCGCGGTGGACCGGGCCTCCGATCCCTGGGGGGTCAAGGTCACTCGCTACGAGGTGAAGAACATCCTCCCTCCGCAGAGCATCAAGGATGCCATGGAGAAGCAGATGCGGGCGGTGCGGGAAAAACGCGCGGTGATCGCCGAGTCGGAAGGTGAGATGCAGGCCAAGATCAACGTGGCCGAGGGCGACAAGCAGGAGCTGATCGCCCGCTCCCAGGGTGAGAAGCAGAAGCGGATCAACGAGGCCGAGGGCCGGGCGGCCGAGATCGAGAAGGTGGCCGAGGCCACCGCCGCCGGCATCCGGGCCATCGCCACCGCGATCAACGAGGAAGGCGGGATGAATGCCGTCAACCTGCGCATCGCCGAGCAGTATCTGGGCGAATTCGGCAAGCTGGCCCAGACCGGCAACTCGCTGATTATCCCCTCCAACCTCTCCGACGTGGGAGGAATGGTCGCTTCCCTGAGTAAGGTTCTTGCCGACAGCAAGGGTGTGGCCGGCAACAAGCCCACGCCCTGACCTTTTTCTCCACGGTAACCAGTGAACCTTCAAAGGGCGCCCCCGGGGCGCCTTTTTCATTGGCAGGGCTGGTCAGTCCCGGCGGTTTCCCTTCCCGTTGTAAAGCTGGGGATAGTATTCACCGAGGCACTGCGGACAGAGGCCATGGGTGAAATCGGCTTCCGAGCGGGCGGAGATGTAGTCCTCCATCGGCTGCCAGCGGCCTCCCCTGTCGCGGATCTTCTTGCACGAGGCGCAGATGGGCAGCAGCCCGCTCAGGTTTTTTACCTCCAGCAGCGCCTTCCCCAGTTGCTGGATGAGCCGCTCCCGTTCCCGTGCCGAGCGGTGCTTGAGCAGGGCGATCTCGATATTCGAGCGGAGCTCGTTGTTGTCGTAGGGCTTGACCATGTAGCCGTAGGGATTGGTCCGAATGGCGCTGTCCATCACATCCTCCTCACTGAGACAGGAGAGGAAGATGATCGGCACGTCGCTGCGGCTGCTGATCTCGTGTGCCGCCTCGATGCCGTTCATCTCCCCTTCGAGGAGGATATCCATCAGCACCAGGTCCGGATGCTGGCGAAAGGCCGCGTCAATGGCCTGGGCCCCGCTGCTCACCACTCCGCAGATCAGGTAACCGAAACTCTCCAGCCGGGACTCGAGTACGGTGGCCACACTGTAGTCGTCCTCCACCACCAGAATTTTGGCCTCGAGTTGCCGCTGGGGGATGGGGTCTCGCCGGGGATCGGCCTGTTCCGTCTTTCTGACCAATTTTGTTCTTCCGAATTACAAAATTGAAAACGCCGGGTCCGGATCGGAGGTGGACTCTCCAGATGCCGGGAGAAATCGGGCTCGGCCTCAAACCCCCGTGATTTCTGCAATAGGGGAAGTTCGGCTGGTTGTCCAGTATCCCTTTTGGTTCGAGGAGCGGCCTGTTCCGGACTCGATGCACCATTGAATGTGCAAAATTCCTGCCGAAACGGCCGAATCATTGGTGGAGAGGCGGCTATTGACAAGATCGATTAAATTTATCTACTATACGAATGAAAATACGTTCTCTCAACGCCGATCCGATGGCGTCCGGCCCCGGACGGGCCTCGATACGAAAGGAACCGATCATGAAAACTCCACGAGTTCTGACAGTGTGGCGCTGCTCACTTGCGCTGGTCGTTCTTTTCTCCAAGGCGTCCTGTTTTTGCCGTGCCGAAGTTTAGAAACCACTTTGTTGATTTGAAATTTGCGGAAACATGTGGAGTGAAAGATAGGATCATGAGTCGTTTTGTGAGCCACACCCTGTCCGAGTGGGCTTCGAGCCTGCGTTACGAAGATCTGACCCCGGAAGCGGTGGACGCCGCCAAGCGTTTTCTCTACGACTCGCTGGGCTGTGCCTTTGGCGGCGCCCGCAGCGCCGACTACCGCATCGCCGAGAAACTGGCCGCCGCCAAGGGCTGCCGGGAGGAGTGCACTGTCATCGGGTCCGGTCTGAAGACCCACGCCGTGGAAGCGACGTTCCTCAACGCGCTGATGATCCGCGCCATGGATTACAACGATATCTACTGGAAGCAGGATCCTTCGCACCCCAGCGACATCATCCCCGCGGCCATGAGCCTCTGCGAGACTGAGGGGCTGAGCGGCCGTGACCTGATCCTCGGTATCGTGCTGGGCCACGAGATCGAGATGCGCCTCTGCGAAGCGGCGATCCCGGGCATCCGCGAACGGGGCTGGCACCACGCCAGTCTCACCGCCTATGCCTCGCCGCTGGTGGCCGCCCGGATGCTGGGCCTCGACGCCGAACGGACTCGTCATGCCCTGGGCATCTCGGCCTGCCACCACTTCACCCTCGGTGCGGCCGTGGCCGGCACCCTGTCGATGATGAAGAACACGGTGGACCCCATGGCCACCCGGGCCGGCGTCGAAGCGGCCCTGCTGGCCCGGGACGGCTACACCGGACCGGAGAACGTCATCGACGGCAAGGAGGGGATGGTCCACTGCCTCGGGCCGGACTGGGACCTGGACAAGCTGACGGTTGGCCTCGGCGAGCGGTGGAAAATCGTCGACTGCGGCATGAAGGCCTTTCCCACCGAAGCCCTGACCCACTCGCCCATCACCGCCACCCTCTACCTGATTCATCAGCATCACCTCGAGGCGGAATCGGTGAAGGAGGTACGCATCGAGACCATCGCCCGGGCCGCCGACATCCTCAGCGACCCGGCCAAGTACGACCCGCGGACCAGGGAGGCGGCCGACCACTCGCTGCCCTACTGCATCGCCGCGGCCCTGGCCGAGGGCAAGGTGACGCCGGAGGAGTTCGAGGAAGAGAAGATCATGGACCCGCGGCTGCGGGACCAGCTGCCCAAGATCAAGGTGCTGGCCAGCGAGGAGTTCGAGCGGCTCTTCCCCGAGATCCAGCCCTGCCGGGTGGAGATCGAACTGACCGACGGCCGTCTGCTCGAGCGGCGGGTGGACATCCCCAAGGGCGACCCCCGGGACCCGATGACCATGGAGGACCTGGACACCAAGTTCGACGCGCTCTCCTCGCCGCTGCTCAGCTCGGCGGGACGTGAGCGCCTGCGCGGGACGGTTTTCTCCCTGGATTGCCTGGACCGGGCAGCCGAGCTGATGGAGATGTGTGTATGCGACCTGGGCCCCGGAGCGTCAGGGGCGGGGGAGGCGGAACCGGTCAAGGTCCGCGTCAGCCGCTGAGCGGCAGGGGGATCACGGCTGCCGCATTCGCCGCACCCGTTCCAGGTTCTGTCTCGCCGCGCCGTCTTCCGGGCGCAGCTCCACGGCGCGGCTGAGATGGGCTTCCGCTTCGTCCAGCCGGCCGGCCCGGGCGTGGAGCACGCCCAGCCGCAGCTGGACCAGGGCGTTCTCCGGGTCCAGTTCGGCGGCCTGTTCCAGCGTCTCCAGGGCGGCGGCGGTCTGGCCCGCCGCCAGTTCCTGGTCGGCCCTGGCCAGCAGGGTTCCCACCTGGCCCGTCCCGTCCACCTGTCCCGACTTCAGCTCCCGCAGCCCCTGGATGATCAGTCCCGGTGCCTGCTCCCCTGGAGCCAGGTCGCTGATCCGTTGCAGTGCGGCCAGGGTCTGGTCGACGACTGCCGGCGACGCTGTGGCGGCGAACTCCACCAGTGATTCCCGGGAGCGCAATCCAGGATCAAAGGCAGTCCCGTAGCGGCGGATGAGGTTCGTGTTCTGCGGCGAGCGCCGGGCATAGACCAGGGCGTTGTCGCTAAAGAATACGCAGACCCAGTCCGGGTCTTCCCGCAGCCGGCGCTGCAGGCCCTGGCCCCGGGCGGCCGGGTCGGGGTAGTTCACCAGGGCCAGCTGGATGTCGTGGCGGGATACCGCTTCATCCCACCCTTCTCCCGTGGCCATCATCACGCCGTAACCCTTGAGGAACTCCGGCGGGAAGACATCCAGTCGCCCGTCGATGTAAACCTGCTTCTCAGGCCAGAGCTGGTGGATCATCCAGGAGCTGAAACCCATCACACTGAACACCCGGCCCGGCGGTCTTGTCTGACGCAGAAACTCCACGGCGGCTTCGGGGAGGTTGACCCGGTGCACGCCCAGGCCGGCCCGACGGGGATTCTCCCGGCTTCCCATGGGAACGCCCGGACCAACGGCCAGCAGGCCGAGGCCGAGAGCGCCCAGCAGCACCACGGCTGACGTGGCGATCGCCACCGGTCTCCTGATCGACAGTCGCTCACCGTGGGCCGCCACCAGCGCCGGGATCAGTACCGCCAGTTCGCTGACGCTGCGCACCGCCTGCAGGGCCAGAACCGTGAAGACCGCGCCGGGCAGGACCAGCGACAACTGCAGCCGGTGGAGCCGGCCGGTGAGCAGCACTGCCAGGACCACGGCAGAGAGCAGCAGGAAGGTGAGGAACAGGGCGCCGTGAAACCGCGGGTCAAAGGGCGACTGCAGTTCGGCGATCATCCCGGTCACCGCCGGCTGGGTTACCAGTTGCACCGGGTAGAGCAGGGCCTTCACGTGGTGCGGGTTGGCCAGGGTGGCCAGCAGGGAGATACCCAGGGCGATCAGCCGACCCCGCCAGTTGGGGGCGGTGGCCGGTCCGGCCGCGCCCACCCGGATGGAGATCGCCTCCCCGGCCCAGTAAAGCGTCACCAGTCCCAGCCCCAGCAGAAAACCGGAGTGCAGGTTGGCCCAGAGCAGGAAGAGGGGCGGCAGGGCCCAGCGCCAGGCAGGCCGTCCCGTGGCCGACTCTTTGCGCAGCAGGAGCAGGGTGACCGCGAGGAGCAGGGCGGTGAGCAGGTGGGGCCGGACAAAGGCACGGATGGCCAGCAGGGGAGCGGCCAGCAGGATGCCCAGGGCCGCTGCCGGGAGACGCTCCCGGGCCCGGCAGCCCGCCAGGCCGGCCCAGCCGGCCAGGCCCAGGGTCAGGCAGCAGAGCAGGGCCTTCCAGATCACCAGCAGGTTCACGCCCCCGGCCCGGTGGAGCCCGTAAAAAAGGACTTCGGCCAGCCACTCGTGGGTCACCCAGGGGCGGCCCTCCGCGGTGTAGGTGAAGGGGTCGGTGTGCGGGATCCGGCCCTCCTCGAGGATCAGTTGACCGGTGCGCAGGTGCCACCAGAGGTCAAAGGAGTGGACCGGGTAGAGCGCCAGCAGTCCGGAGACCAGTATGGCCGCGGCCAGGGCCAGGGAGGCCAGCCGGCCGACCCGCCGGTTGGATGTGGCGTCAGGCTCGTGCATGGGGGGAGTCTAGCATGCCGGCAGGGAGCCGAAAAAGAGTCCTTGACTTTCGTTTTTATTTCGCCTATATTCTTCGACAGGCGAAAATAGAACGAAAACAGGCGGGCGCCCGGCGCCTGCACGTCAAAGGAGGAGCGCCATGCCGGTGACCAGAAGGCAGAAGCAGATCCTCGATTTTCTCACCGACTACCGCACACGGCACGGCTATTCCCCCTCCATCGAGGAGATCCGCGACCACCTGGGCCTTTCGGCGGTGAGCACCGTGCACCGCCATCTGGAAAATATGGTGGCCGAGGGGCTGATCACCCGTGAAAAACACCGCACCCGCTCGGCCGCCCCGCGACCGGGCGGCGAGGCCGTTGCCATCGAGGTGCCGCTGCTGGGCATAGTGGCCGCCGGTGTGCCCATCGAGGCCTGTCCGGTGCCCGAGACGGTGTCCCTGCCCGAAGACATGGTGCGTGGTGAGGAAAGCTATGCATTGCGGGTGCGCGGCGACTCGATGATCGAGGACGGTATCCTCGAGGGTGACACGATCATCGTCGAGCGTCGCGAGACGGCCCGGGACGGTGAGGTGGTGGTGGCCCTGGTGGACGGCGCCGAGGTTACCGTCAAGCGTTACTTCCGCGAGGGCCGCTCGATCCGGCTCCAGCCGGCCAACGCCGCCATGGAACCGATCATGGTGGACGAGTCGCAGATCCGGATCCAGGGCGTGGTGGTCGGTTTGATGCGAAAATTCACTTAGATTCGCCTAGGAGCGGTTCGAGGCTCCGTTGTGGCTGGCACTCAGGCCGTGTGCCGGTCCCATCCCCCCGGGGCCTCGAGCCGCATTCAATATTCCGTTTCCAACTGCGTTAAATTGTTGAAGGGAGTCGTTGCCGTGAACCCCCACACGCACACTCCAACTGTCCTTCATATCAACACGGATGACTTCTTCGCCTCCGTGCTGCGAGTGAGCGACCCGGCCTATCGCCGGCGTCCGGTCATAGTGGGCCACCTCGCCAGCCGGGGCGGGGTTGTCTCCGCCTCGTACGAGGCCCGGGCCGAAGGTATCCGGCCCGGCATGACCATGGCCCAGGCCCGCCGCGCTTGTCCCAGCGCATCCCTGGTCCATGTGGACTGGGACCTCTACGCCCGGGCTTCGTCATCCCTCTTCGGTGTCCTTGAGCGCTTCAGCCCGCTGGTGGAGCGCGCCTCGCTGGACGAGGGCTTTCTCGACTACACCGGCTGCCAGTTTCTCTTCGGCCGTCCGGTGGACGCCGCCGCCCGGATCAAGCGTGAGGTGTGCGAAGCCACCGGCCTCGGTGTTTCGGTGGGGCTGGCGGCGAACAAGCTGGTGAGCAAGGTGGCTTCGGGCACGGCCAAGTGCGCGCGGCTGGTGGATGTATTCACCGGGTACGAACAGTCCTTTCTCGCCCCGTTGGCCATCGGCCGGCTGCCCGGCGTGGGGCAGAAGCTGGGAACGGCGCTCCGCGACATGGCGGTGCACCGTATCGGCGACGTGACCCGTTTCCCCGAAGACCTGCTGCAATCGGTGTTCGGCCCGGCCACCGGCCGCAAGCTGCACCAGCGGGCCCGGGGGGAAGACCGCACGCCGGTGCGGCCCGCGGCGGGTGGCAACGGTGCCCGGTCCCGCTGGCGGGAAGAGGAGACGCTCAACCCTGACAGTGTCGACCGGCGTCATCTCACCGAGGTGCTGCACCGGCTGGCCGGCCGCCTGGGCACCCGCCTGCGCCAGGAGAAACTGGCCGCCCGCCGCTTCACGGTCCTTGTCCAGTATTCCGACCAGGTGCGTGCGCAGCGGGGGTGTTACACCGGCGAGCCCACCGACCTTGACGGACGGATCCTCGAGCAGTCCCTCGAGGCCTTTCACGGCCTGTTCACCCGGCGGGTCCGGGTGCGGCAGCTGGCGCTGGCCGCCTCCTGCCTCGAGGGCAACTGGCAGCTGCCCCTCTTTGCCGCCGGCTACCGCAGCCGGGCCGAGGCGGTCCGCACTGCGCCCTCCACCACCCACAGCAGTGCCATGCGGCGGCTCTACGAGGCGGTGGACGGCCTGCGGGGCAAGCACGGCATGGGTGTGGTGCGGGTCGGTGTTCACGGGGAACCGAGGTCGCCGAATCTGGCGGTCTGATGTTTTTTACAAAACTATTTCGTTGACAATCAAGGGAGGGTGAGTAAAATAGCAGATCAATTGAGTCGATCATATGAATCGGCCACCATACTCAAAGCAACACAATACATTTGGAGAATGAGATGAAGAAGAGCAAGACCCTGATACTTCTGACCGCCATGGTCCTGGCCATTTTTATCGGCAGTTTTGCGGTGGCCCAGGACAAGGCCGTGGATGAAAGCGGTATGGCCGGGATGACCCCGGAAATGATGGCCAAGTGGGCCGAGATGGCTACGCCCGGTGACAATCACAAGGCGCTGGACGGCATGGTGGGCAGTTGGGCCGCCACCACAAAGTGGTGGGCCGCGCCGGACACCGAACCGATGGCTTCCACCGGCACCTGCACCAACAACTGGATGCTCGGCGGCCGCTACATCATGTCGACCTACAATGGCGACATGATGGGCCAGCCCTTCGAGGGCCTCGGCCTCATGGGCTACGACAACTACAAGCAGAAGTACATCCACATCTGGATGGACAGCATGGGCACCATGTGGATGACCAGCGAAGGCACCATGGAAGGTGACACCTGCATCCTGAACTCCGAGTTCGATGACTTCTTGACCGGCAAGAAGGGCTCCATGCGCCAGGAGGTCAAGATCATCGACAACGACCACCACGTGGTGAACATGTTCACCTTCACCCCGGACGGCAAGGAATTCAAGATGATGGAGATCGCCTACACCCGCAAGTAACCGCCTGTCCCACCGTCTCACCGGCTGGCTTTCGGCCGGCCGGTGAGCTGGTTTCCCCGCCTCATCCGATTCGCCCCACCCCTTCTCTTGAATTCCAGTGAATATCCTGTAAAATATTCATAAGTAAGATACTTATACAGAATAATCTTGATCGGTTATATCGTCTTACTACCGATGCCACTGGAGGTGCAGGAGGATGTGGAGCGTTGAATCCCTGGTTCGTCTGGTCCTGATCATGTCACTGGTGCTCTCTTTGCCCACCATCGCGTCGGCACAGTCGGATGATGGTGAGGGGGAGGAGGACCAGCCCATCGAGGTGCACCAGGAGATAGTGGTCACCGCTGAGATCGCGGGGACGGAGCTGGTCAAGCTGGACGAAGAGGAATTGACCTCCGGACGGAATACCAACGTGGGGGAGGCGCTGCTCGACATCCCCGGCGTGAATGCCGTCCGTCGGGGGGCTTCGGCCACCGAGCCGGTGATCCGGGGGATGGGCTATGAGCGGGTGGTGACCCAGCTGGGGCACCTGCCTCTCTATGGCGCCTGCCCGGCGAGGATGGACCCGCCGGTGACCTACTTCCACGCCCTGATGGCCGGCGACGTGCTGGTGGCCATGGGGCTGCCCTCGGTGACTCTGGGCCCGGCGGGTACCGGGGGCCGGGTGGTGATCAATCCCGACTACGAACGGGATCCCGAAGAGGGGAGTGGGTTTGGCGGTTGGGCCGCGGCCGGCGGGGACAGCGCCCGGAGCGGATACACCGCCGGTGTCGGGTTCCAGGGCGGCACCGGGGCCATCGATTATTCCGGCGCCGTGGAGACCGTCGACTACGGTGATTACGAGTCGGCTGAGGGGACAGAGGTCCCGGCCACCCAGCAGGGCTGGAGCGGCAAGCTGACCTTCGGCCTGCGGCCCAAAGAGGGCCACCGCTGGTGGAACGCCGTTCACCGGATCCAGGAGGACCAGGTGGACTATCCCTCGCTGCCCATGAACCTGGTGAACTCCACTGTCTGGGTTTACAACACCGGTTACCGCATCGAGATGCCCACCGGCGGCACACTACGGCGGGTGGAGATCTCCGCCGGGTACGCTGACATCGACCACCTGATGAACAATACCGGCAAGCCGAACCGGGCCATGATGGAGGCGGAGTCGGCGACTGAATCATCCACCTTCTCCGGTCTTCTGCGGGCCGACCTGGAGTTGTCCGCCAACAGCGTGCTGGCCGTGGGCGCCGACTATTTTGATCTGGCCCGGGACGGGCTGCGCGAGCGGCACATGGTGAATTCGGGCCAGACATTCTATGACCGCATCTGGCCCGACACCTCCCAGGACGACCTGGGCGGTTTTGCCGAGTTGAACGTCCGGCTCTCCCCCCGCTGGAACCTGCGTGCCGGCGCCCGTCTGGACCGGGTGGAGAGCGATGCCGGGGCGGTGGACGACCCCAGCCTCCAGGGCCGCACCGTGCTGGAGAATTACATCCGCTTTTACGGCGAGGACGCCAGTGAGGTGGCAAAGACCGAAACACTGCCCTCGGCCAACCTGGTTCTGCAGTGGGAGCCGCGCGAGGGTTTTGAAGCCCACGCCGGAGCCGGGCTGATCTCCAGGGCCGCCGGGATGACCGAACGCTACTTTGCCTTTGCCCCGGCGCCCGGTGGATTCCAGCTGGGCAACCCCTCGCTGGATGCGGAACAGAAGGTCGAGTTCGATCTCGGCGCCAGCTGGCGGCAGCCCCGGTACCTGGTTTTTGTCTCCCTCTTCAACCACTGTGTCCGCGACTACATCCTGCAGACCGAAATCGATCGTCAGGACATCAACGGTGACGGCACCGAGGACCTGATCCGCGGCTTTGTCAACACCGACGCCCGGCTTTACGGTGCCGAGGCCGGTGCCGAGATCAGCCCGCTGGAACACTGGAGCTTCCCCTGCAGCCTCTCCTGGGTGCATGCCACAGACCGGAACAGCGGCCGCCCCCTGCCCGAGATACCGCCGCTGGAGGGCCGGGCCGCTGCGCGGGCAGACTACGGTGACCGACACCCCTGGTGGGCCGAATGTGGCGGCCGCTTTGTCGACGCCCAGGCCCGGGTGGACGTGACCTTCCCCGAGAACGAAACCCCGGGTTTCTCCGTCTGGCACCTGCGGGGTGGTGTCCAGCTCACCGGGTGGCTGCAGCTCCGGGCGGGAATCGAGAACCTCTTCGACAAGGAATACCACGAGCACCTGACCCGCGAGGCGGCCATGCCGGTGGGCGACCTGATGGCCGGCGACGAGATCCCCGCCCCGGGCCGGGGGGTATACGTGAGCCTCCGCGGCACGTTCTGAGGATGGGGACAGCTACCTGCGCATTCAAGCCTCTATTTATCATGCATTTAGTTTAGCTGGGGACAGTTACCTGTTTCATCCACCTCTTGAGGAGAAAACAGGTAACTGTCCCCGCTCTTTTTAACCTCTTGATAAATAAAAGATTGGAGTTGCAGGTAGCTGTCCCCATTTTTCTTGACTTTCGCTTTTTTTTCGCTTATATTGATGTTGATGAAAATAGAGCGAAAACCCTTTGTGGTTTATATGCCGGGCCAGCGGATCTGGTGAACGGGTGCTTCGCAGGTGCACCTCTTCCCGTTTCGCCCGGGCTCCGACGCTCAGGGGCCTGCGGTGGTGTGCAGGTGCATGCCGCCGGGCGGCCCGGCAGGAAAGAGAATAGCGCTGTGCTTGATATATACCGGCCCCCATGGCGATCCCCTATGTCCACCTCAACACCCATTCCAATTTCTCCCTCCTTTCAGGTACGGCCACGGTAGAGCAACTGGCCGTTGCCGCCCGCGAGGCGGGGATGGATTCGCTGGCGCTCACCGACACCAACGGGCTTTACGCTGCGGTGCCCTTTCACCAGGCCTGCGTGGCCGAGGGGGTGCGGCCGATCTACGGCGCCGAGCTGGAGGTCAGCGCCACCGAACAGGAGATGGGCGGGGGAGCGGCTGGCCCGGGTGAAGACGGTCAGTGGGAAGGCCGGGGGGAGAAGAAACGCGAGTCGGGCCGAACCCGGCGGCAGGCCGGGCCGCGGCGGCGGGCCGTGCTGCTGGCCCGTGACCGTGAGGGGTATGCCGAGGTCTGCCGGGCGGTCACCGCCCGGCACCTGGAAGAGGACTTCGACCTCGACACCTGTCTGGCCGGGCTATCCCAACGGGTGGTGGTGCTCACCGCCGACCAGCAGTTGCTGGGTACGCTGGCCGGGGCCCGTGACAGCTCCCGGGGCCGGCAGGGGCCAGGGAACGTCTACGTCGAACTGACCAACATCCGTGACGCGGCCAGCCGCCGGCACTGCTACCGGCTGCTGACCCTGGCCGAGAAGCTCGGCTTTCCGGCGGCGGCGTCCAACCGTGTGCACCTGCTGGCCGCCGAGGACCACTTCACCCACCGGCTGCTCTCGGCCATGCGCACCAACACCACCGTGGGCACCCTCCCCGCCAGTGCCGTGGTGGACCGCGAGAACCACTTCAAAACCCCGGCCCAGATGTCCGCCCTGTTCCACGACCTGCCCCAGGCGCTGCGCAACGCAGCCGAGATCGCCTGGTCCTGCCGCGTCGACCTGGAGATCGGCCGGCCCAAGCTGCCCCGCTTCCCGGTGCCCGAGGGGGAGAGCTCCTTCTCCTGGCTCTGCAAGCTGTCCTTCCAGGGCCTCGAGCAGCGTTACCGGCCGATCACCCGCGAGGCCTACGACACCCTCAACCGCGAACTGGATGTGATCTGCCGCCTCGAGCTGGAAGACTACTTTCTCGTCTGCCACGACATCGTCCGTTTCGCCCGGGAAGCGGGCATGCCCTGTCTCGGCCGCGGGTCGGCGGCCAACAGCATCGTCTCCTTCTGCCTCTTCATCACCCACGTCGATCCCCTGCGGCACAACCTCTTCTTCGAGCGCTTCCTCAACCTCGAGCGGGAATCCATGCCCGACTTCGACATCGACTTCGGCACCGACGACCGCGAGGAGGTGCTCGATTACATCCTCCGCCACTACGGCCGCGACCGGGTGGCGATGATCTGCACTTACTCCACCATGCGTGCCCGCTCGGCGATCCGCGAGGTGGCGTCGGCCATGGGCATCCCCGTCGGTGAGATCGATGCGGTGGTGAAGAAGCTGCCCCACTTCTCCTCCGCCGATGGCGTGGCCGAGGCGGCCGAGCGCTGGCCGGAGAGCCACGGGTTGCCCCTGGACCGCGAGCCCTTCCGCTCCATCCTCGCCGCCGCCGGGCGGGTCAGCGGTTTCCCCCGCCATCTGGCCACCCACCCCTGCGGCCTGGTGGTGGCCCCGGGGCCGATCACCGACCACATGCCGCTGGAGCTGGGCGACAAGGGGCTGCCCATCACCCAGTGGTCGATGTACCCCGTGGAGGACGCCGGCCTGCTGAAGATCGACATCCTGGGTCAGAAGGGGCTGGCGGTGATCTCCGAGACCCAGCGGGCGGTGGCCGCTGAACAAGGGGACGGCGAGGCCGGGCCGGAGGAGGGCCTCCACGGCGACGACCCGCTGCGCTGTCTCAGCGACCCGCTGACCCGGGAGATGATGCGCGAGGGCCACAGTGAGGGCTGCTTCTACATCGAGTCCCCGGGCATGATCCAGCTGATCCGCCAGACCCGCTGCGACGACTTCGAGGTGCTCACCGCCATCTCCTCCATCATCCGCCCCGGTGTCTCCAACCACGGCGGCAAGCGGCAGTACGTGCGCCGCCACCTGGGCCTCGAGCCGGTGAGCTTTCTCCATCCCCGTCTGGAACCGGTGCTGGCCGACACCTACGGCTGCCTGATCTACCAGGAGCAGGTGATCCGAATCGCTTCCGAGATGGCCGGGATGAGCCTTTCCGAGGCCGACGGGTTGCGCAAATGCATGTCCAAGAAACGGAACTGGGAGCGGATGGAGAAATACAAGCACAGCTTCTTCCGCGGGTCCGCCGAGAACGGCGTACCCGACGACGTGATCACCGAGGTCTTCCGCCAGATCGAGTCCTTTGCCGGCTACGCCTTCTGCAAGGCCCACTCCGCCTCCTTTGCCCTGGAATCCTTCGAGAGCATGTACTGGAAGGCGCACCACCCGGCCCACTTCATGGCCGCGGTGCTCTCCAACCAGGGTGGCTACTACTCCTCGCTGGAATACGTGGAAGAGGCGCGGCGTTTGGGGCTGAAGATCATCCTGCCCTGCGTCAACCACGGCGGGGTCCGCTTCACCGGCGAGGGACAGGCGGTGCGGGTGGGGCTGATGATGGTCAAGGGGGTGCGCGCCGAGCTGCTGGAGAGCATGGTGGAGGCCCGGGAGGAAGGCGGGCCCTTCACCGCCATCGACGAACTGGCCCGGCGCTGTGAACTGCGCCCGGAAAAGGCCGAGCTGGAGGCGCTGGCCCGCTGCGGTGCGCTGGACGGCCTGGGCCGCACCCGGCCCGAACTGCTGTGGCTCATCGGGCTGCTCTGCTCCGGGCCGGACAAAGGGTGCCCCCACAACTTCGAGCAACTGGCCGGCAAACTGCCGCCGCTGGAGGAATACCCGCGGCAGAAGAAGATGCTCCTCGAACTGGACCTGCTGGGGCTCACCGCCACCGCCCACCCGCTGGAACTGTTTGCCGAGCGGCTGTCACAGGTGGCGAAGCAGCGGCCGGTGGTCCGTTCCGTCGACCTTGAGCGCATGGACGGCAAGACGGCCTACTGCTTCGGCTGGAAGGTGACCACCAAGCGGACACGCACCGAGAAGAAGAACGAGCCCATGGCCTTTGTCACCTTCTCCGACTCCCACGGCCGCTTCGAGGCCACCTTCTTCCCCCGGGTCTACCGCCGGTTCGCCGCCGAGCTGTCCCGGGCCTCGGGCCCCTTCCTGGTCAAGGGACGCGTCGAGGACGACCACGGCGCCCCCAATCTGATCGCCGAGGGGGTCAAGCTGCTGCGGGAAGAAAGGAAGTCCGCCGCGCGCCAAGCGGCGGGCGGGATGTGATCCGTTCGGTCGTTACTCCAGGGGGCCGCCTGCCACATCCGCACCCCACAATGTCCCCTCAAACGTGTCGAAGGAGAATTGCCGCTCGAGCTGTTCGGTGTCGGGATTGTAGAGATACACTTGAATGTCCGCTCTCTCGGACGGGTCGGGCCCTCCGCCCACCAGAATGGTGTCCACCGGCCGGCCCCCCGGCACCACCGCCACCCGGGCCCCGTAGAACCGCTGCCCCGGCGGCCAGGCATTGCCTTCGCAACCGGGAACCAGGGTCACCTGGCTGCCGTCCACATTCCAGCCCCGGAGATAGGGGCCCAGGGCCGGTCCGGGTCCGGGTGCGGTGAGGATCTCGTCCAGACCGTCGCCGTCCAGGTCGCCGCAGGCCACGTTCACACCGTAGTGTTCGCTGCCATAAGCCATGAAGCTGACCCCGGGCATGGGCGTCGCTGCCCCGCCGTCCACGTTCCAGCCCCGCACGTGAGGGCCGAACTCAATACCCGGCCCGGCGCCGGTGACGATCTCGTCAATACCGTCGCCGTCCAGGTCGCCGCAGACCACGTTCACCCCCCAGCGCAGGGTACCGTAGGCAAAGAAACTAACGCCGGTCAGCGGCGTGACGGCTGACTGGTGGTAGCGGAAGGCCCGCACGTGGGGGCCGAAGACCGCACCCGGCCCGGCGCCGGTGATGATCTCATCCCTGCCGTCGCCGTCCAGGTCGCCGCAGGTCACATTCACGCCGTATTTCAAGGTGCCGTAGGCCAGGACACTGAGACCGGGCAACGGTGTGCCGTCGGGCTCGAATCCCCGCACGTGGGGGCCGTACACCGCCCCCGGTCCAGCACCGGTGATGATCTCGTCAACGCCGTCTCCGTCCGGGTCGCCGCAGGCCACCCGCACACCGTAACTGGAGGCGCCGTAGGCCGGGAATTCATGTCGCAACACCGGTGAACCCCACCCGTCGTAGACCCGCACCAGCGGCGGGTTGTCCGGCGATGGTCCCGGGCCGACCACGTAGCCCCAGTAGGGGAAGGGCCCGTCCAGCACCAGTGTCACCGGGATGGTCACCGGGTCATTCAGCGCTCCGGGCGCACTGATCACGATCTCGGCCCGTTCGGTGCCTGCGGCCAGCGAAGATGGATCGACGCTTATGGTTACCATGTCCACTTCGCCGGTGGAGCTGCCGGAGAGCGGTGCAAGGGTCATCCAGTCCGCCGTGCTGCTCACTGTCCAGTCCAGCATCTCCTCCCCGCAGTTCCGGATCTCCAGCATGCGGTCCGCCGGTGGTGGGCCGCCAGTGTCGAGGTCGTAGGTGAAATACGCGGGGTCGTGGCAGATACGTGGCCCCTCGTACGCCGGGTAGTGGTAGCCGATATCCATTACGCCCACGTCCGCCCCTAGATCGGTTCTGGTGCTGCCGAAGGGCGGCGTGGCGGGATCGCCCTTGTCCACGCAGGAACTGTCATCCGGCTGGCCGGAACTGGTCTGGCTCAGATAGTGCGCCCCGCCCGGGCCATCGACAAAACGCGGAGTGGCGGTGAAATTGCCGGGGCCCGCGTCGAGCACCCAGGGACCTTCCACATACCAGGACACCCCGAGTTCGGAGTAGCTGTAGGAGAAGGTGCCGCCGTACATGGAGACGAAGACATCGCCGCCGCTGAACCCGGCGGAGTTGTCCCAGATGACGCAGTTGATCATTTCCAGGTTGGAAACGAAAAGACCGCCGCCGTTTTCAAAGGAGTTATTGGTGGCGATGGTACAGTTCGAGATGGTGGCACGCCCGTTCCCCGCGGACAGGCCTCCCCCCATTTCAAATGCGAGGTTGCCCCACACCAGGCAGTTGTGGGCTACCGCGTTGCCGCTTAAGGCCAGTCCGGCCCCGCTGCTGGCCTGATTCAACCGTACAAAGCAGTCCCTGATCAGACCGGCCGAGGCTGCAATGCCGCCACCGTAGCCGGCGTCACAGCCGTTGATGATGCAGTTGCTGATCACCGGGGCTGCCCCGTTCTCGATCAGGATTCCTCCTCCACCTGAACCGCTGATGTTGCCGTTGCCGATGGAGATCCCGTTGACCACGGCATTCTCATCCTCGCCGCTGTGGAAATGGAACCCCCGGCCCTGTTCCTGGCAGTTGATGATGCAGGTGTCAGGACCGTTTCCCGAGGTGACGGTGATCGACTTACCGTGAAAATCGAGGTCACGGTTGCCGGGCCCGGTCCAGGTTCCATCGGCCACCAGCACCGTGTCGCCGGTGACGGCGGCGTTGATGCCGGCCTGGATGGTGGGCTGGTCGCCGGGAACATGGATGACGGCCGCGTCAACGACAGTCGATATTCCCAGCATCAGGATGAAACAGATGAGCAGGTTAAGCGTGCGCACGGGTAATCCCTCCTGCCCGGCAGCTATTCCAGGCCGCCGCCGGCCACGTCCACACCCCAGGGCATGCCTCCAAAGGCGTCGAAGGAGAACTGCAGCTCCAACTGTTGCGAGCCGGTATCGTAGAGGTAGACCTTGATGTCCGATCCGGCGGCGGGGTCGGGCCCGCCTCCCACCAGGACGGTTTCCACCGGCCGGCCCCCGGGGACAACCGCCACCCTGGCGCCATAGAGCCGCTGGTTCGGCGGCCAGGCAAAGACGTCGCAGCCGGGGACCGGGGTGACCTGGCTGCCGTCCACGTTCCAGCCCCGCACAAAGGCGCCCAGGGCCGGCCCCGGCCCGGGGGCGGTGAGGATCTCGTCCAGGCCGTCACCGTCCAGGTCGCCGCAGGCCACGTTCACACCGTAGCGCAGGGTGTTGTAAGCGAAGTAGCTGACCCCGGCCATGGGGGCGGCGGCACCTCCATCCACGTTCCAGCCGCGGACGTGGGGGCCGAAGACGGTGCCCGGACCGGCGCCGGTGACGATCTCGTCGAACCCGTCGCCGTCAAGGTCGCCGCAGGTCACGTTCACCCCCCACTTGAGGGTGCCGTAGGCGAAATAGTTGACCCCGGCCAGTGATGTGACCGTCGACTGGTTGTAGCGGAAGCCCCGCACGTGGGGGCCGAAGACCGCGCCCGGCCCGGCGCCGGTGATGATCTCGTCGAACCCGTCGCCGTCAAGGTCGCCGCAGGCCGCGTTCACCCCGTATTTCAAGGTGCCGTAGGCCATGAAGTTGAGGCCCGGCAGTGGTGTGCCGTCGGCCTCGAAGCCCCGCACGTGGGGGCCGTAGATCGCCCCCGGCCCGGCACCGGTGATGATCTCGTCGGCGCCGTCACCGTCCAGGTCGCCGCAGGTCACCCGCACGCCGTACCCGTCCGCACCATAGGCGGGGAATTCATGGCGCAGCACGGGAGATTCCCACCCGTCGTAGACCCGGACCAGCGGCGGATTTTCCGGTGACGGACCCGGGCCGGCCACGTAGCCCCAGAAGGGGAAGGGGCCGCCCAGGACCAGGGTCACCGGGATGGTCACCGGGTCATTCAGTGCACCGGGAGCGCTGATCACGATGTCGGCCCGCGCGGTGCCGGCGGCCAGACCCGTGGGATCCACACTCACCGTCACTTCGTCCACTTCGCCAACGGAACTGCCCGAGAGCGGGGCAAGGGTCAACCACTCCTCGCTGCTGCTCACCGACCAGTCGAGGGTGCTGCCCTCGCAGCTCCAGATGTCCAGCGTGCGGGCCTCGGGGGGCGGGTCGCCCACATCGAGGTTGTAGTAGAAATAGGCCGGGTCATGGCAGATATAGAGCCCGGTGTCGAGCAGGGCGTGGTAGCCCATGTCCACCACTCCGCTGTCCGGTTCGAGGTCGGTGCGGGTGGTGCCGAAGAGCGGGGAGGCGGGGTCCCCGGTGTCGACGCAGGGGCTGTCCACTGACTGGCCCGCGGCGATCTGGCTCAGGTAGTGTGAACCGTTGGGGCCGGCCACCAGGCGCGGATCGGCCACGAAGACACCCGGGCCCTCGTCCAGTACCGAATAATCCTCCACATACCAGTCCTGACCCATTTCGGAATAGCTGTAGCTGAACGTGTGGGAACCCCAGGGCCAGACATAGCCGTCGGCGCCGTAGACCACGGCCTCGTTGGCCCAGATGATGCAGTTGGTCATGGTCAGGCTGCCCACCTGGACGCCTCCGCCGGTTTCACCAGAGAGGTTGTCGGTGATCAGGCAGTGGGATACCTCGGGTGATCCGCTGGTGCCGGTGTGCAGGCCGCCGCCGACCTCATAGGCGTAGTTGCTGTAGATCAGACAGTTGTAAACGACGGCATTCCCGCCCAGGTCGAGGCCGCCGCCGAAATCGCCGGTGTTCCAGCCGATCCTGCAGTCCCTGATCAGACCACCGGTGGCGGATAGGCCTCCCCCTTTTCCGTAGTATCCGGTTTCACAGGCGGTGATGAGACAGTCTTTGATCAGTGGTGCGGATCCACCGGTGATCAGGATCCCCGCACCGGAGCCGTCGGTGTAGCCGTGCCGGATGGTGAACCCGTTGACCACCGCGCTCTGGTCCTCACCGCTGTGAAAGTGAAAACCCCGCCCGCTGCCCAGGCAGTCGATAATGCAGTTCCAGTGGCCGTTTGCCGAGGAGACCGTGATCGATTTGCCGCCGAAGTCGAGGTCGCGGTTGTCCGCGCCATACCAGATGCCGTCGGCCACCAGCACCGTGTCGCCGGGCGCGGCTGCGTCGATGCCGGCCTGGATGGTGGGCTGGTCGACGGGCACGTTGATCACTGCGGCATGTACGACTGGCGAACCAAGGAGACAGGCGAGGAACAGGACGAGCGTGCGCATGGTCACTCCTCCGTAGATTTGTGGATGATCGGCCAGACCATCATCGTTGTCTGGTGCTTTCTATCAATCCATTGTCCATGAAAAGAACCACTGACTGTTTTTACCACAATTCGACAGAGGATTGTTCTGCCCCTCCTTGACCCGGACCGCCCGCTGACCCTACAATCAATCGATAACCTTCAGGTATTGAACACTTTCCAAATTCTGCCGGGAGAAGTGGGAACATGGACGAACAGCTGTCCGACGATCCGCAGGCCCCCGAACTAGCCCAGATGCCCCCTGCACCCGAAGAGCCCTCCACCCCGCCTGCTGCGAGCACACCGGTGACCGAACCGGAGCGGGTGGATTCGGTGGACACCCTGCGCGGGGTGGCCCTGCTCGGCATTCTGGTGATGAACATCTATTTCTTCGCCCTGCCGGGGGCGGTCTACTTCAACCCCCGGGCCTGGGGCGGGGCGGAGGGGATCAACCTCTGGACCTGGGTGGTGACCCATGTCTTTTTCCAGCAGAAGTTCATGTCGATCTTCTCCATGCTCTTCGGCGCCGGCATCATCCTGATGTTCGAGCGCGCCGAGCGGCGGGGGTCCCCCTTCGGGCGGATCTGGTTCCGCCGGGTCTTCTGGCTGCTGATGATCGGTCTCGTCCACGCCTACATCTTCTGGTATGGCGACATCCTGTTCTCCTATGCCGTCTGCGGGTTCTTCATCTATTTCTTCCGGCGGCTGTCACCGCGGACGCTGGTGATCATCGGCATCATCCTGATGCTGGTGGCCATCCCGTTGAGCAGCGGCATCGGTCTCTTCGTGGGCTTCATGCGCGACACCGCTGCGGAGGCGGAACGGCTGGCGGCGGCGGGGGAGGACCTGGATGTCATGCAGCGGTCGATGCTCGATTCCTGGGGGGAGATGAAAAATGAACATTACCCCACGCCCGAGCAGTTGCAGGAGGAGGTGGACCTTTACGGGGCCGGCACCTACGGTGAGATTTTTGCTGACCGGTTCCCCGCGGTGATCAGCATGCAACTCTTCGCCGGGCTGATCAGTGTCTACTGGCTGGTCACCGGACTGATGCTCATCGGCATGGCACTGATGAAGAGTGGTGTCTTCTCGGCAAAAAGGTCCTACCGTTTTTATATCGTGATGGTCTGTTGCGGCTACGGGTTCGGCCTGCCCCTGGCCATCCTCAGTGTCTGGAAGCTGATGGCCCATAACTTCGATGTCATTTACATTTTTACCTACGGCGGCCACTACAATTACGTGGCTGCTTTGCCGGTGGCCCTGGGCCATGTGGGGCTGGTGATGCTGGCCTGCAAGGCCGGGCTCTTCACCGCGCTGCGCCTCCGGTTGGCCGCAGTGGGCCGGATGGCTTTGACCAACTACCTGATGCACACGCTGATCTGCATCTTCATCTTCTACAGTCATGGCCTGGGGCTCTTCGGCCGCATCGACCGGTTCCTGCTGATGGGGGTGGTGCTGGCCATCTGGATTCTGCAACTGGCCATCTGCCGGCCCTGGCTGGAGCGCTTCCGCTTCGGTCCGGCCGAGTGGCTCTGGCGGTCCATGACCTACCGCAAGCTGCAACCGTTCCGTGGGGAGGGAACCTGACCAATGGCTCGATTGAACCTTGATCTGCCGGCGAAATTTCCGTTCTCCACCGAATTGCAGGTGCAGGTTGGCCACATCAACTACGGCGGTCACCTGGGTAACGATTCCATGCTCTCCCTGGTTCACGAGGCCCGGGTGCGTTATCTTCAGCACCTGGGTTACGCTGAGAACGACGTGGACGGGGTGGGGCTGTTGATGGTGGATGCCATGCTGATCTACCGTTCGGAGGTATTCCACGGGGACAGCCTGGTCATCGAGGTGGCGGTGGCTGACCTGAGCCGCACCGGCTGTGATTTCCTCTACCGCATCACCAGCCGTCAGCACGGCAGGGAAGCCGCCCGGGCCAAGACCGGGGTGGTCTTTTTCGACTTCGGGGAGCGGAAAGTCACCCGGGTTCCCCCCGGGTTCATCACCGCGGCAACGGACGGCGAATCGGGAGGTCAGTAGTGGGCCGGATCGAAGAATTTTCACTGACCCTGCGCACCATGCTCCGTGTCTACCGCTGGCGCCGGATCGACCCCGTGCCCTGGGCGCCGCTGCGCAAACCGCTGAATCGTTGCCGTCTGGCCATCGTTTCCAGTGCTGGCTTTACTGCGCCGGGGCAGGATCTGTTTCACAGCGGTCGTGGTGGCGACCCGAGTTTCCGTTTCCTCCCCCGGGATACCACACTCACGTCGCTCCACGAGGGGCATCGCAGCGACAGCTTCGATCACAGCGGCATCCGGCAGGATCCTAACCTGGCCTTCCCCCTCCAGCGGGCGGAGGAACTGGTCACTTCCGGCCGCATCGGCTCCTTGAACCAGAGGCACCTGTCGATGATGGGGTCGATCACCGCTCCGGGCCGGCTGATCAAACGGACGGCGCCAGAGGCGGCCCGGGCCCTGCAGGCCGACGGGGTGGACGTGGCGCTGCTGGTGCCGGTCTGACCGTTCTGCAACCAGGCCGTGAGCCTGGTGGCCGCGGAACTGGAGCGGCGCGGCATCTCCACCGTGGCGGTGATCCTGCTGCGGGAGGTGGCGGAGAAGGTCCGCCCGCCGCGGGCGCTCTTCGTCCCCTTCGACCACGGGTACCCCCTGGACAAACCGGGCAGCCCCTCGCGGCAGCACGCGGTGATCGAGGCGGCCCTGCGCCTGCTGGAACGGGCAGACGTGCAGCCACCGGTGCTCGACGATTTTCGTCAGGGCCGTGGCGCGGATTGAAATGACCTGAATTCGTAACATATCATTGACCGGTGGCACGCGGCCCGGCCGCGGTCCGGAAAAACCGGGATCCGCTCGACAGCAGCAGGGACGGCCCAAACCCGGCCGTCCGGCGGGAAAGGACAGGCAATGGACCATTACAAGAGATTGATGGTGGGGCTGGAATTGATTCCGGCCGACCACTCGACCATCCGTTACGCAGCAAAGCTGAGCCGTATGGCCGGGTCGGAAAAGGTTTATTTCGTCCATGTCGCCCCGAGCCTCGACCTGCACGAGGAGATCTCCCGGGAGTACCCCGAGGTGCTGGATCCGGTTGACGAGTCCATGGAGACGCAGATGAGGGAGATGGTGGCGGAGCACTTCATCGATCCGCACCCTGGAGCTGAACTGGAATTCGACGCCGTGGAAGGGCCTCTGCTGCGGCAGTTGATGAAGTTCGCCAAGCAGAAGCTGGTGGACATGATCGTGGTGGGCCGTGAAATACGGAAATACCAGCGCGATCTCCGCCTGGACAAGGTGATCCGCAAGGCGCCCTGCTCGGTGCTGCTGGTTCCCGAGGGGGCGCTGTCCGACATGGAACGGATTCTGGCCCCGGTGGATTTCTCCCCCTGTTCCGGGGAGGCCCTGAAGGCGGCCGTGGAGTTCGCCCGGGCGACGGATGAAACTTCGAAAGTGGATTGCCTGGCGGTGTACAGCGTGCCCACCGGGTTTTACAAGACCGGGAAGAGCTTCGAGGAGTTCGCCGAGATCATGAAAGGGAATGCCGAGAAGCGCTACGGCACCTTCATCGCCGGCATCGATACCACCGGCGTCGAGGTGGAGGCGACCTATGTCTGCAACGAGGACGTCCCGGAGGCGATCCTCGGCCATGCCCTGGCCTCCGGGGCCGACCTGCTGGTCATCGGCGGGCGGGGTCACACCGGTCTGGCGGCCATGCTGCTGGGCAGCAACGCCGAGCAGGTGATCCGCGCCACCACCATTCCCACCCTGGTGGTGAAGGGCAAGGGCGCTTCCCTCGACATCATCGACGCTCTTCTGGAAATCTGAGCGAGAGAAGAACCACATGGCTGGAGCGGGACAGGGAACGGCGATGGTCACCGGGGCCTCCAGCGGCATCGGTGAAGTCTATGCCCGGCGTCTGGCCGCCGGTGGCCATGACCTGCTGCTCACCGCCCGGCGTGCCGAGCGCCTCGAGGCGCTGGCCCGGGAACTGGAAGCGGAGCACGGTGTGGCGGTGGAGGTCTTTCCCGCCGACCTGGCCGATGCGGACAGCCTGCGCCGGCTGGAGGAGCGGGTCGCCGGGGGGCCGGCCCTGGCGCTGTTGATCAACAACGCCGGTTTCGGCGTACCGGGCCTGGTGGCCGACGTCGATCCCGACCGGCAGGAAGCCATGATCGACGTGCACCTGGTGGCCACGGTGCGCCTCTGCCGCGCTGCGCTGCCGGCGATGGTGCGGGCCGGCGGCGGGGCGGTGATCAATGTTTCATCCGTTGCCGCCTTCCTGCCCACACCCCGGGGGGCCGTCTATTCGGCCACCAAGGCCTTTCTCAACCTGTTCACCGAGGCGCTGGATGCCGAGCTGGCCGGCACCGGTGTTCGCGTTCAGGCGCTCTGTCCCGGGTTTACCCACACCGGTTTTCATGACACGCCGGAATATGATTTCGACCGCTCCTCGGTACCCCGCTGGCTCTGGATGAGTTCCGAGCAGGTGGTGGACATCTCGCTGAGCGCCCTCCAGCGGCGGCGGGTGGTGGTCATCACCGGCTGGCGGAACCGGCTCCTGGTCATCCTGCTCCGGGCACCGCTGCTGAAGACCCTGCTTCGCCGGCTGGCGAAAAAGCGGAAAGAAGACCAACACACCTGAGGAGCATCCCCGTGTACGCCGCCACACTGAGTGACATTCGCTCTGCCGCGGAGCGGATCGAGGGCCGGGCCCACCTGACCCCGGTGATGACCTGCGCCGCCATCGACCGTCTGGCCGGCCGGCGCCTCTTCTTCAAGTGCGAACAGCTGCAGAAGGTGGGAGCGTTCAAGTTCCGCGGGGCGTGCAATGCGGTCTTCAGTCTCGGCGAACGGGAAGCGTTGCGGGGCGTGCTGACCCACAGCTCGGGGAACCACGCCCAGGCCCTGGCCCTGGCCGCGCGGATGCGCGGTGTGGCGGCACACATCGTGATGCCGGTCACCGCCTCGCCAGTGAAGCGGCGGGCGGTGGAGGAGTATGGCGGCCGGGTGATCGAGTGCGAGCCGACCCTGGCCGCCCGGGAGACCACGGCTGCCGCGGTGGGGGAGGAGACCGGGGCCACCTTTATCCACCCCTACGACGACCCGCGGATCATTGCCGGGCAGGGCACCGCCGCCCTGGAACTGCTCTCGCAGGTGGAGGGGCTGGAGGCGATCATCGCCCCGGTGGGCGGGGGCGGTCTGCTCTCCGGCACCTGTATCGCCGCCCGGGGGATCGATCCCCGGGTCAGGCTCTTCGCCGCCGAGCCGGAGGGGGCCGACGATGCGGCCCGCTCCTTTGCGGCGGGGCGCCTGATCCCCCAGACCGCACCGGACACCGTGGCTGACGGCTTGTTGACCAGCCTCGGCCTGCTCACCTGGCCGGTGATCCGCGACCACGTCGAGCGGGTGGTGACGGTGAGTGACGAGGCGACCATCAGGGCCATGCGCCTGGCCTGGGAGCGGGCCAAGCTGATGATCGAGCCCAGTTCCGCGGTTGCCCTGGCCGCGGCCCTCACCCCGTCCTTTGGGGCGCTGCCGGAGTTGAAACGGGTGGGAATCATCCTCTCCGGTGGCAACGTGGAACTGGACAACCTTCCCTGGCACGGCGGCCACCCGCCGGCGGAACCATGATGTGCGAAGACGGCGAAGCGGTGGAAGTTCCCATCGACGGCACCCTCGACCTGCACACCTTCCACCCCCGGGAAGTGAAGGACCTGGTACCCGAGTATCTCCGGGCCTGTCGGGAACGGGGTATCTTCGAGGTGCGCATCATCCACGGCAAGGGCAGCGGTGCGTTGCGGCAAACGGTGGAAGCGGTGCTGCAGCGGCAGCCGGACGTGGTCTCCTGGCGTCTGGCGATGAACGACCGGGGCGGATGGGGAGCCACCATCGTCCAACTGGCGCCGCTCAGTTGAGGGATTCGATCAGCGTGGTGAAGCCCTGCAGCAGTTCGGGGTGAAACACCTTGCCCTGCCGCTCCCGCATCATCTGCAGGACCCGGTCCGGAGGTTGTCCCGGCCGGTAGGGCTTCCAGGTGGTCAGCGAGTCGAAGAAGTCGGCCAGGGAAATCATCTGGCTCACCGGGTGGGGTGAACGGCACCTGGTGGGCCGGGGGTATCCCCCGGTTCCATCGTGGTGCAGGTGGTGTTCCCAGGCACCCACCACCACCAGCCGCGGCAGGTCGGGCATGGTGGCCAGCGACCTGGCCCCGGCCACGCTGTGAACACTGATCTTCGCGGCCTCCGCCCGGGACAGGGCCTCCTTCTTGTCCAGCACCGCCACCGGCACGTTCACCTTTCCCACATCGTGCAGCAGGCCGGCCAGCGCCGCCTCCCGCACCTCTTCCGGCAGGTTTGCCTGTTCCACCTGGATGGCGGTGAGCAGGCAGACGTTGACACTGTGGCTGTAGCTGTCCGGGTGATGCGACCTCAGTCGCGAGAGCAGCCGCAGCGGCTGGGGAAAACCCTGGAACCAGCTGAACAGATCACCGGCCTTGTCGTGGATCCAGTGGCCGGCGTGGCTGTCCCGTACGCCGAGCTTGTCAAGAAAACCGGTGGCCAGCCGGTTGAACTCCGTGCCCAGTTCCCTCAGGTCGCGGTCAAAGACCTGTCCGTTCACCGTCATTTGTCCTCCTCCGGGAGCACCTGGATGCTGCTGAGCAATTTTTGGCAGATGGCGGCTTCGTCGTCATCCCCACGGCTCGCTCCCCACCGGGCCAGCTGTTCCACGGCCTCAACGGGATAACCGGGCAGGCTGCGCAGGATGGCCATTTTCAGCTCGTGGTTGGCCGGCGACTTGAATAACCGGTTTTTTTTGAGCAATTTCTGCAGTTCCGGCAGGGCGGTGCGATCGCCGATCTGGCCCAGGGCCCAGACGGCGCTCACCTTCTGGGGCTGGGTAAACGGAACGCCGCTGTTTTCCCGGTCCTGGAGGACGTGCAGCAGAATATCGCGGGCTCCGGCAACGCGGTTCGATCCGAGCAGGCCGATGCTGGCGGATCGCAATTTCCGGTCCCCGGAGCGGATCGATTTCTCCACCAGCTCCAGGCCCGCCGGGTGATCCAGGGCGAGGAGCGTATTGATCAGTTCCCGGCGCACCTGGCCCTGGAAGTGATCGGAAAGACCCAGTAACTCCTCAGCCGTCCGCCGGTCACCAACCTCGCGGATGATGGCGATCATGTTCCGCACCACATACCAGCGGTGGTCGTTGATCCGTTTCAGCGCCATGGGCACTGCCGCGTTGCCGAAACTGATGATCACCGACAGGAGGTTGCGGCGCTGGGTGCGGTTTTTGGCCGCCACCAGGGCCAGGATCAGTGATTCACCCGTGCCGGTGCCCATTGCCGGGAGTAGTTGCTTGAATACCGCGCTGGTCTCTTCGGTACTGTTTTCGATACCGGCGACAATACGCTCCATTGCCTGGGTGGTGATGAAGGACTCCCGGATTCGGTGGAGGGTTTTGGCCAAAAAGGGTTTGGCCGAACGGCCCGAATTTACCAGTGATGTCAGTTCCACCCAATCGCGGGTCAAACCGGCCCAGTCCCGCTCTGTCAGAGCTTCGGTAAAGAGAGGCGGCAGGGTACGGGAATGAGCCCGGGCCTCTTCGGGAGTGGTGGACCGCTCGAGCAGGTCCAGGCACACCCTGGTCAGGGCTTTGCGCTTGCTGGCCGGGGAAAATTCGGCGGCAAAGGAGATTCGCCTGGCCGAGTGAGCCGGAGCGGTCGCCGGCCCCTTCTCGAAACGGGGTGTGCAGCGCACCACACCGTTGCTGGATTCCACGTCGATGTCCACTTTCCCGGTGACCATGGGGGGGGTGTCATCCGGGGAATCGATCCAGCCGGTGAGACGGCACAGCGCCTCGAATCGACTGGTGATCCGGGGGTGGATCGTATTTTCCTCGGTTCTGATCGAGGCCAGGGCTTTGCCGGCCAGGTGGATCGGTACGGCTTCGAGAATGTTTTCGGCGAAACGGGTGAACGTGTGTGACGTCTCGAACACCGCCTTGATGAACCGGACCTGGTGACCCGGGGAGAGCGCCCGGAGCAACTGGGCGAACCCCAGCCCGACGTGGTCGGGGACCAGGCCTTCGGATTCGCTGCCATTGTCGGCGGCCTGGCGAAGATAGGGGACGAGGAAATTTTCGTACACGTTGTCGGAGCTGGCCACGGAGTCGTATTCGTTGATCAGCCCGGCCAGCCGGCGGGGATTGATGGCGGACAGCACCACCTGGGTGTCCGCGCTCGAGTCCGGATGGTGTGCGTCCACCGTTCCGGCACCCAGCAGACGCCGAACTTCGGCCTTCCAGACGGCCTCCTCAACCCCCTCACTGACCGTCCGGAGATCGGCGGCCTGCCCCGTGGCCGGCGACATCCCCACCCGGATCCCCCCGGCCACCAATCCGCTGATCAACTGTCGGACCTGGCCGGTTCCCACATCGAGGTCGGTGCCGGCAGCCAACAGGTTGATGAAGCTGGTCAGGCTGGCAGCGGTGACACCATCCCCCAGCCGGACCACGGTGATCTCCGCTGCACGGAGGGCGGCGGCAAAATTGTCGAGGTATGGCTCCTCCGGCTTGAGGCGGGAGCCACCAGCGGATATGGACCCATCGCTGCTGGCGAAACTGAGTTCCCCGGTGTATTCGCCCAGGCCTCTGAATATCTTGGCGGCCTGTTCCACCGCTTCCAGGCAACGCGGGTGATCGGCGGAGCAGAACTCGCCCAGCTTGCGGGCGGTGTTCAGCAGGACAAACATCTCCACCACCGGTGCCCTGTCCGGAATTCCGCGGTCCGCTGAAGCTGCGGCCCCTCTATTTTCTGTAAATACCTGTTCCATCGAACTATCTGTTAAGATAAACCGTTATGTTATTCCCAGACCTCACTTTCTTATCGGATTTGCCGGTGGGGATGTGAAGTCCAACAACCGATATTTCGCCGGATCGACAGAAATGTGTTGTGCAACCAGAGACGTGGAGGAAAGTTCGATGAGGAGCCCTGTTCTGATAGTGTTGTTTGTAGTGTTGTCCCTGATGATTGGCCTGACCGCTCAACTACAGGCCGGTGAACCCGAACTGATACCCCGGGAAGTGATTTTTGGCAATCCGGTGAAGAGTTCTCCGCAGATTTCACCCGACGGCACCCGGATTTCGTATCTCGCTCCGTCCACCGACGGGGTGCTCAACGTCTGGGTCCAGCCGGTGGAGGGCGGTGAGGCGGTGCAGGTGACCAGTGACACCAAACGCGGGATCCGGGGATACGGCTGGTCCGAGGACAGCAAGGGAATCATGTATATCCAGGATTTCGGCGGGGACGAGAACTGGCACGTCTACCTGGCCAACCTGGAGTCGAAGGTGGTCCGTGACATGACCCCGTTCCAGGGTATCCGGGCCCAGGGGATGATCACCGACCGACATCACCCCAACGAACTTCTGATTGGGCTGAACCTGCGCGACCGGCGGATGTTCGACATGTATCGCATCGACCTGACCACCGGGGCGGTGGTGCTGGACACGGAGAACCCGGGTGACGTTCTGGGGTGGGCCACCGATGCCGATTTTGCCATCAGGGCCGCAGTGGCCACCAACTCCATGGACGGCAGCACCATCCTCAGGGTCCGTGACAGCAAGGACACCGCCTGGCGGGACCTGCTCACCTGGCCCTTTGGTGAGAACGGCGGACCGGTGGATTTCACCGCCGACGGCAAGGCGATCTATGTGGAGACCTCCATCGGTGCCGACACCACACGGCTGGTCAAGGTGGACCTGGCCAACGGCAAGGAACTGGAAACCCTGGCACAGAATTCCAAGGTCGATGTGGGCGCCGTTGTGATCCACCCCGACACCCACGTGGTGCAGGCCGTGGGCTTCAACTACCTGAAGAACGAGTGGACGGTGCTCGACCCCTCGATCAAGGGGGACTTTGACTACCTCGCCACCGTGCAGCGGGGCGAGTTCGGGGTGGCCAACCGCGACCTGGCCGACAAAACCTGGGTCATTACCTATGATACGGACGACGGCCCGGTGACCTGGTATCTCTACGATCGCGGCGAGAAGAAGGCGGAAAAGCTGTTCGTCAGCCGACCCGAACTGGAGAAATACACCCTGGCCACCATGGAACCGGTGGTGATCAAGGCCCGGGACGGCCTGGAGATGGTCGGTTTCCTCACCGTACCGCCGGGCAAGGAGGCGAAAAACCTGCCCCTGGTGCTCAATGTTCACGGGGGTCCCTGGGCCCGCAACGCCTGGGGCTACGACGGTGAGGCCCAGTGGTTTGCCAATCGCGGCTATGCCACCCTGCAGCTCAATTTCCGGGCGTCCACCGGCTACGGCAAGAACTTCCTCAACGCCGGCAACGGCGAATGGGGCGTTGGCGCCATGCAGCACG
>CBESOE010000015.1:0-56097 GCA_965531145.1 uncultured bacterium
GCAGCAGGCTATGGCGCCGGGAAGTAAATTGTCGTTATTGTGTTGAGAAGAGCTGCCTGACATCAAGTTTGAACTGCGACAGTAGCTCTTATGCATAGACGCACTCCTCAGGTGTGAAGAAGCCAAGCGTTTTCCTGGGCCGAGTGTTCAGCTTTGCAGCAATGGCGTTGCATTGCTGCTGGTTCACGTAGGCCATGGATTCGGATTTAGGCAGATATTGGCGGATGAGGCCATTGGTATTTTCGTTGGTGCCGCGTTCCCACGAGTGATAAGGCGTGGCGAAGTAGAATTTAACTCCGGTTTTATGCTCGATTAATTTGTGACCATGGAATTCCGTGCCATTGTCAGCAGTGATGGTCTTAATGCTCTTTCGATGGCGTTTGATTATCTTGAGCAATCTGGTGTTGAGCTGGTCGATGGTTCGCGCCTTGAGCTTGCCTATGAGGGTGTATCGGGTCTTTCGTTCAACCAGGGTGACGATACAGTCCTTGCTGCCTTTGCCAAGCACCGTATCGATCTCCCAGTGGCCGAAGGTCGCCCGAGCTTCAACATCCTCAGGGCGTTCTGATATGTGGCGCTTCCCGGCCAGGCGGCCTCTGCTGTCATAGGCGCCATAGCGCTTTCGACGCTGCTTGAAGGCGCCACGAAGGTGAGTGTAAAGGTCACCGCCGGCTTCCATGTCGGCCCAGACGTACAGATAGATGGTTTCGTGGCTGATATTTAGAAGGTTTTCCCGCTTCAGATAGCCGGAGACTTGCTCAGGGCTCCAGTCAAGACGAAGCATCGACTCTACCAAGGCAAAGTCCTGGGCTGTGAACTGATGATTCCGTCGTGAGCGGCTACGCCGACCTCGTGTTCGGCTGTCAGCGTTGAAAGGACGGTAACCACTATCGCTGCACTGGTTTCGTCTGACCTCACGGTAGATCGAGCTACGATGGCGGCCGAGGATCCTGGCGATCCTCGAGGTTTTATAGCCTTGTTTTCTGAGGGCAGAGATCATATATCTCTCTTCACGGGTGATCTGGTGATAACTCATGGCTGCCTCCCTTTACTTGGTCGTTGAGAGAAGCAGTCATTATCCCAGATCGCCCGTGCTTTAAGCACAGGTGTCGCACTTAGTATATGAATTCGCGCAATCAAACACATCCGAACGCGTAATAACTCTCAGTAATCGCCGAGGTGAGTGGTTTACTGCAAAGCTAAGCGGCAACGTTCAAGTTGCTACCGAAGTCTCCACTTACACCGATGAATTCGGCTTATTAGAATATTTTCAAATATTGGGTGGTTACCGGAAGCCTTGGAAGGGTGAAATCGTGTGGTCTTCTTTGGAAGGCGATTTCAAGATTGCGGCAATTACCACATCCTTGGGTCAAGTGACGTTCATCATCAAGTTGTATGGCATGGCCGGAAGCGATGAAGAATGGACTCTTACCGCTGGCATTTCAACTGAACTTGGCCAGTTGCCAATGCTGGCCAAACAAGCGAAGCAGCTATTCCATTGAAAATTGGCCTAACAAGAAAATTAACACGGAGGCAATTTTCGCTAGCGCTCAATTTGCCCCGGTTATTTAGGCGTTAGCTGGCCAGTGAATATTTATGGATCCCTACGAGGAAGGCTATAAATGAGTCCAATGAAACAGAAGATATCGCTTGCTGAATTGAAGGATCGCTTCAATGGTTTTCTGGACTCCTCGATCCCCGGGAAAGAGATCGATTATTTTGGCAGAGATTCCATTTTCGAAGTCTTAGAGGACGAGTTCGAACACATCTCACCACCTTTCCCGAAGCTCTTACCATTTTGGGATCGCCGAAAGGTAAGTGCCTACTATAGTGGCAGAAGTAATGAAACATCGTTTGACGCGGCCCACAAGGAAAAGGAAATTCTTGTCAGTGTTTTCAACCGCTTCCTGGCAGAGAAAGGTGACTCCACTTTCATCCTCTTCTCAGGAGCGTTTTATGACGACCCAACCCAGGAAGAAACGAAAGCCTTCCAGCTTTCGCTCAACTACGATTTCACACAATTTGTTGAGGAAGAGGCCCTCACGGGTCTAATGGCATCGGATGACACAATCATATGCAGTGAGGATTTCTCCAATATATTGATCTTCTTCCACCATGATTTATATGAGCTATACGATAAGAGTTTCAAAATAGACTTTAGTGCGTTCGCAGCTCGACAGCGTGTTTCTTTACGTAAGGGCCAGTCACAGATGACCGATGTTTGGGTGAAGGGGTGATTTCGGCTGATCCGCCAATTAAGGATAATGCCAGCTAACAATCCCATACACCTGGCAGCCAGGTGTCACGGCCCTTGCTAAGCATACGGTCGTTCTTCATGAGGCAACGGCAGTGCCACCTGTCCGCATGTGATGGGTGACGTTAGCTGGCGATGGAAATGTCTCTTTACACACGAAGTCAAATGGAGCAACCGATGAAAATCTCACTTACACGAAACCTTTTGGCCCTCGCGCTCGTTGGTGCGCTGAGTGTCAGCACAGTGAACGCTCACGAGAGTCTTCTTGATGGAAACATCTCATTAGCATCGGAAACGAAGGAATACACATTCACGCGGGGTTACCCGACTGGCGATACGGCTGAACACATCTACCAACTGTCGGATTTGCGACGGGCGATTGAGGCCTACAAAACCTACTTGCCGACGCTGGCGACGGAAGCGGTCCTTCAGCAGATGATTACTGCGGGCGCTAAGCCGAACGAGATCGGTATTGTGATGGCGCAAGGCCCCAAACAGCAGTTCGCAGCCGCGAATTCGGACACACCTTATGCCCTTTCGACGCTGGATCTCCAAAAAGCGGGGCCGATGATCATCGAGATGCCGCCCAATCCGTTGCTGATTGGGCTGGTAAACGACCACAACATGCGTTGGGTTGCGGACATTGGCAGCATCGGACCTGAGAAGGGCAAAGGCGGAAAACACCTTTTCTTGCCGCCGGGTTACGAGGGTGATATCCCAGAAGGCTACTATGTCTGGCGTAGCATGACCTGGAAACTGGCGGTCGCGATCAGAACGGTGCCTCTGGACGGCGATGTGCCAAAAGCCATCCGGGCAGTTCACAAAATAAAAATCTATCCATTGAGCAAGGCGGGAGAGCCTGTTACCTATCGCTACCTTGATGTAAGCGACAAACGGTTACCCCTGCCGATCCTGGACTGGGAAGGGCGATTGGAATTCTGGCGGCAGCTCCATGCGGTTATCCAGGAAGAGCAGTCGCAGCTCGAATATCGTTATACGCTCGGTGCGCTCGCCGAACTTGGAATTGTCAAAGGGCAGCCGTTCAAGCCGAATACACGCACCGAAGAGATCCTCAAGAAAGCCGCAGAGATCGCGCATGCCGAATTGTCGATCTCCATCTATGCCAATCGACGCCCCAGCCGAATCACCTGGGATGACCGCCAATGGGAGACCCTGCCGGTGGGACCCTTTCATGCCAAATCAGGCGATTTCGGCTCGGCCGATGCAATTGATCTAGATGCGAGCGACCATTATTTCTTCTGTGGCTGGGGAACATCTTCGGCAATAGGGCGTGCGGAAGTCGGCGGCGGCTCGATCTATTTTGCAGGATTCCGAGACTCTTCCGGGGCGTATTTGGATGGCGGCAAGACTTACAAGATGTCGATCCCTAGCCCGGTGCCCGCGAGTTTGTTTTGGTCGACGACGGTTTACGATGCGGAAACCCGCTGTTTGATAGAGACGGCCCTCGACCGAGCTGCGGTCCGCTCGCACCTCGACAGCCCACAAGCCAATGCAGATGGTTCCTACGACATCTTCTTTGGCCCAGAGGCCCCCGAGGGCAAGAAAGCCAACTGGATTCAGACCATCCCCGGCACAGGGTGGTTTCTGATGGTGCGCTTGTATGGCCCGAAGGAAGAAGCCTTCGACGGAACTTGGAAGCTAGGCGACATTGGCGAGGTGAAATCCAAATGATGCTGACCAAACCGATCGCCAGCTAACAAGTCGCTTCACTGGACAATGCCGCGTGCTTCGCGCACGGCATTGCCAGTGAGCTCAAGTCGTTAACACTACTAAAAATAGCGAAGCGATCCCCCAAGAGTCAGCACCTCATCAGAGGAGACTGCGTACCGTCCGGTGGCCGGGGCGAAGAAGAAGCGAAGCATGACCCAGCTCATGAAGTGATATGATCTCCGGCATGAGCAATGATTCACCAGAGCAGAAGAACCCTGGCATCCTCCGCGACCTGCTGACCCTGATGAAGGCCCGAATCACCGTGGCCACCACCGTGACCACCGGTGCCGGGTACATCCTCGCCACCGGCCAGCTGCGGGGGGAGATCTGGCTGCCGCTGCTGGGCACCTTTCTCCTGGCCTCCGGCTCCTCGGCGCTCAACCAGTGCCAGGAGGTGGACATCGATGCGCGGATGCCGCGCACGAAGAACCGCCCGCTTCCCGCCGGCCGGATCAGCCTCGCCACGGGGCTTTTTCTCTCCGGCCTGCTGATCCTCCTGGGTCTTTACTTCCTCGCCTCGGTGGAACGGAACACCCTGCAGCTGCTCGGGCTGGGGGCCTTCGCCGTCTTCTGGTATAACGGCGTGTATGTCTACCTCAAACGGGTCACCGCCTTTGCCGCGGTGCCCGGTGCGCTGGTGGGAGCCCTGCCGCCGATGATCGGCTGGACCGCCGGCGGGGGTGAGCTGCAGGACCCGTTGATCCTGCTGCTGGCCGCCTTTTTCTTCATCTGGCAAATCCCCCACTTCTGGCTGCTGCTGCTGATGCAGGGGGAGGAATACCAGGCCGCCGGACTGCCCTCGCTGACCATGATCTTCTCACCGCGGCAGCTCTTTCGCATCACCTTCATGTGGGTCCTGGCCACTGCCGTGGCCGGGATCGTCCTGCCGGCCATCGCCCGCACCGCCGTGCCCTGGTACTGGGGCGTGGCCATGGCCGGGGCCTCGCTCTGGCTGGCGATGAAGGCCATGGTTCTGCTCCGGCCCCCCTCACCACGTCTGCGCCCCACCTATGTCAGAGCGTTCATCCACATCAATGTATATGCCCTGCTGATCACCATCTGTCTCTCGCTGGCCGCCCTCTGCGATGGTCGGGTGCAACTGCTCCCCTGAGGCCAACCTCTCCCTCCCCCGAACCGATTGATTCAAAACGCTTTTTTCGTTTCGGCGAGTTCTTTTTCATCAAGTCTGCCCCGGGAATGCCGAAACGATGGATATCGAGCTCTATAAGGATATAACGCTCGATGTCTTAAAAATATATGTATCGGATTCGTACTGAAATGATATCCAGGGGAGCAACTTCAATGTCTACCAAACCAGTTGCAGTGTATTGCCTCGTCGCCATTCTGGCGGCGTTCTGCTTCATGGCCACGCCGGCACCGGCGGCCCAGGCGCAGAACGTCACCTTCGATCACATTACGATCAGGGATGGCCTCTCCCAGAGTTCGGTCTTCACCATTCTCCAGGACCGCCGGGGCTTCATGTGGTTTGGCACCGAAGACGGGTTGAACCGCTACGACGGCTACCGGTTCGTCACCTACAAGAACGATCCGGTCTGTCCCACCAGCCTGAGCTACAACTACATCAAGGCGATTCTCGAGGACAGCACCGGTGCCCTCTGGGTGGGTACGTACGGCGGCGGGCTGAACCGGTTCAATACCGGCACCAACGATTTCACCTGCCACCGCAAGGCGGAAGGTGTGTCGGAGAGCCTGTGCAACGACCGGGTCACGGTACTCTGCGAAGACTCCCGCGGCGGCCTCTGGGTTGGGACCGAGGACGGCTTGAGCCGGCTGGATCGGGAGAACGGGACGTTCACCAGTTACCACAGCGATCCCGCCCGTCCGGATAGCCTCGGCGGCAATGCCATCACCGCCCTGGCCGAGGACAAATCGGGCCGACTCTGGGTCGGCACCGGTGACCACGGTATCTCACTCTACGACGGGTCATCAGACAGGTTTCGCCACTACGATCTCGAGCCCGCCGGCCAGGCCGGTCTGGGGGCCAACACCGTCCACTCGCTCTATCTCGATTCTGCCGGCACCATTCACGCCGGCACGGGGTATGGCCTCTTCGTGTACAACGAGGCCGAGGACCGCTTCGCCAGCACCGCGGAACAGCGCGGCGCCGCCGGGCAGCTGCGCCGGGAGGCGATCTCCGCCATCTTCGAGGACAGCAACGGCACGTTCTGGTTCGGGGCAGAGAGCAACGGCCTGTTCCGCTTCGACCGCCGGGCCGACGAACTGGCCCACTGCCGCCCGGTGGCCAACGACACCAGCTCCCTCGACTGCAACAACGTCTATTCCATCTTCGAGGACCGGACAGGGGTGCTCTGGATCGGCACCGACATGGGGGTCAACAAGCACGACATCCGCAAGTCGTACTTCGTGCACCACCACACGGTCTTCCAGGATCCGGCAAGCCTCAGTGACAACTACGTCCGCTGTTTCCACGAAGAAGCTGACGGCACGATCTGGCTGGGCACTTACGGCGGCCTCAATGCATTCAATCCCGACAACGGCCTGTTTTCGAGCACCAGGCACGACCCCCGCAATCCGGGCAGTCTCAGCGACAACAAGGTGATGTCCATCGCCGCCGACCCTGACGGGTCGGTCTGGCTGGCCACGCACAAGGGTCTGGACCGTTACAACCGTTCGAGCCGCACCTTCACCCACTACCGCCACGACGAATTCGACGGGACCAGCATCAGCGACGACCTGGTACGGGTGGCCTTCATCGACAGCGATGGCGGGCTCTGGCTGGGCACCCGGCACGGGCTCAACCACTACGACCGCCAGCGGGACGGGTTCACCCGTTTCCTCAGCGTGCCCGACGACCCGGCCACCATCAGCCAGGACTATGTCTACTGCATCGAGGAGGATCGGCAGGGGAACCTCTGGCTGGGCACCATCGACGGTCTCAGCCGCTTCAACCGCAGCAGCGGCACCTTCACCCGCTACTACGCCCACCCCGCGGACAAGACCAGCCTGAGCAGCAGCGAAGTGCTCTCCCTCTGCGAGGACAGCCGGGGCACACTCTGGATCGGCACCGCCAGCGGCCTTAACCGCTACGACCGGGCCGGCGACACCTTTACCTATTACCTGGAGAAGGACGGCCTGCCCAACAACTGCATCTACACCATCCTCGAGGACAACAACGGCAACCTCTGGATAAGCACCAACCGCGGCATCTCCATGTTCGACCCCTCCAGCGAGTCGTTCGTCAACTACACCGTGGCCGATGGCCTGCAGAACGAGGAATTCAATCTCGGATCAAGCTTCCGGGACCGCAACGGCCGCCTCTACTTCGGCGGGATCAACGGGTTCAACATCATCGACCCGGAGGGTATCCGCAAGAACGACCAGGTGCCCCCCATCGTCATTACCGAGCTGAAGATCTTCAACCGCTCGTCCAGCGGGCGGGTGGAAAAAGACGTCCTGGGCACCAGGGCAGACCAGGAAAAGATCGAACTCTCCTGGAAGGATTACGGGTTCCGGGTGGAATTTGCCGCGCTGCACTACTCTAACCCGGAGTTGAACCGCTACGCCATGATGCTCGAGGGTTTTGACACCGGCTGGATCGATCTGGGCCATCGGCGAGACGCCACCTACAACAACCTGCCGCCCGGTGACTACACCCTGAGGATCAAGGGATGCAATGCTGACGGGTTCTGGAACGAGGGCGGCGCCGAGGTCAAGCTCACCATCCTGCCTCCTTTCTGGGCCGCCGCCTGGTTTAAGATCACGGCGATCCTCGCCGGCCTGCTGCTGGTGGGCGGCGTGATCCACCTCCGCACCCGTTCGGTGCGCAAGCAGAACCAGAAGCTGGAACAGCGGGTGGAACTGCGCACCACCGAGATGAAGAAGTCGAACCGGGACCTGCGCCGGGAGATCGCAGTCCGCAAGAAACTGGAGTCCGAAGCACAACATCGCGCTGCCCAGAGCACCCTGATCCACCAGGTGGGCCAGCGGCTGAGCAGTGAATTGAATATCGAATCGCTGCTCGGCGACACGGTCCAGGCGATTCGCGACACCTTCGACTACTACGGCGTGATGCTGCTGATCAAGGACGACCAGAGCGACCAGCTGGTGCTCAAAGCCATCGCCGGCGGCTACAGCGAGATCTTCCCGGCGAATATGACCATTCCGGTGGGCGAGGGAATGATCGGCCACGCGGCCATGTCCGGCGCGGCCCAGGTGAGCGGCAACGTAACCTGCGACCCCCACTACATCACGGTCGCCGACGAGAAAACCACCTCCGAACTCTCCATCCCCATTTGCAGCGGCGAAACGGTGATCGGTGTCCTCGACATCCAGAGCCGCGAAGTGGACAACTTCGATGAAATGGACATCGAGGCGATGCAGATCCTCAGCGTCCAGATCTCCTCGGCCATCGAAAACGCCCGGCTCTACGAAAAGGCCAACCTGCTCTACGAGCAGGCCAACAGCGAAATCGAGACTCGCAAAGCCGTGGAGAGCGAGCTCCGCTCGGCCAAGGAGGTCGCCGAATCGGCCACCGTGGCCAAGAGCGAGTTCCTGGCCAACATGAGCCACGAAGTCCGCACGCCGATGAACGGCGTGATCGGGATGACCGGGCTGCTCCTCGGCACCCAGCTGAGCCCGGAACAGCGGGAATACGCGGAAATCGTCAGCGACAGCGCCGACACGCTGCTGACGGTGATCAACGACATCCTCGACTACACGAAAATCGAGGCGGGCAAGATCGATCTGGAAGTGATCGAGTTCAACGTCCGCAACACCATCGACACCGTGGTGGACATGATGAGCCTGCGGGCCGAGGAAAAGGGACTGGAGTTCAACTACCTGGTTGACCAGAAAATCCCCACCATGCTCAAGGGCGACCCCGGCCGGATGAAACAGGTCCTGCTCAACCTGGTGAACAACGCGATCAAGTTCACCGACAAGGGCGAAGTCTTCATCAACGCCGAGCTGGAAAAAGACTACGGTGAGGAAGTGGCGATGAAGATCTCGGTGATCGACACCGGAATCGGCATTCCCAAGAAGGGCCGGGACATCCTGTTCAAGTCCTTCACCCAGGTCGACTCCTCCACCACCAGGCAATACGGCGGCACCGGTCTGGGGCTGGCCATCTCGAAAAACCTGGTGGAGTTGATGGACGGCAGCATCGGCATGGAGAGCTCCCCCGGTTCGGGTTCGGCCTTCTGGTTCACGGTGACCATGACCAAGGGCCGCAAGCTGACCGAGGTCCACATGGACAAGTGCCTCGACCTCCGGAGCAAGCGGATCCTCATCGTCGACGACAACGCCACCAACCGCTTCGTGCTGCGCGAGCAGATGAAATCCTGGGGCTGCAGTTACGAGGAAGCCAGGTGCGGGCCGGAGGCGCTGGAAAAGCTGTCCGCGGCCACGGAGCAGGGGTCTCCGTTCAACATCGTCCTGGTGGACATGATGATGCCGGGAATGGACGGAGAGACCCTGGGCCGCAAGATCGTGGAGAACGAGCAGTTATCCAACTCGATTCTGATCATGCTCACCTCGGTGGGTCAGCGGGGGGACGCCTCCCGCGTGCACGACATCGGATTCTCGGCCTACCTGACCAAGCCGATCAAACAGTCGCACCTCTACGACTGCCTGGTGTCGGTGGTTTCACAGGGGCTCAAGAATCGCGCCGCGGCAGTCAAACCCATCGTCACCAGGCACTCCATCTCCGAGGGCAAGAAGCTGGGCGCCAGAATCCTGCTGGCCGAAGACAACCTGATCAACCAGAAGGTGGCGATCAGAATCATCGAGAGCATGGGCTTCCAGATCGACGCGGCCAACAACGGCCAGGCGGCGGTGGAGCAGTTGGAACGGGAGACATACGACCTGGTCTTGATGGACGTGCAGATGCCGGTGATGGACGGGTTCAAGGCGACCCAGGCTATTCGCACGTCCGAGATCATCGACAACGATATACCGATCATCGCCATGACCGCCCACGCGATGAAGGGCGACCGTGAACGGTGCCTCGATGCCGGCATGGACGACTACGTGCCCAAGCCGATCAACCAGGGTGATCTGCGCAAGGCCATCGATCGTCAGCTCTCCAGGATGCCAAAGGGAGAACCGGACCAGGAGGAGCATCTGCTTCCGGACGAAACCACATCAGCGGATGAGGTCCCGGTGCAGGAGACAACTCCGGCCGGGGACGTTGCCCCGGTGGAGACGGTGTCCCCGAAGGAACCTCCGCCTCCCGCCGAGGACCCCCTGCTGGAAATTGCCCTGGCCCGGAACAGTGTTCCGGATCTGGTGGAAGCACCGGTTGCGGATGATATCCCGGCAGAGGACCGGGATTCGGCCCCGGCCGAAGACCCGCTGCTGGAGATCGCCCTGGCTCTGAACGAGGCCTCGGTGGTGAATGCCGCGCCGGCCCGGGACGACGTCCCGGTGGAGGACATCGCCCCGGCAGAGGACGATGCCCGGTCAACGGAGGAAGCACCGATGAACAGCGACCTTGAACAGGACGCGTATTTCGACCGCTCCGAGCTGGCGGAACGCCTCGGTGGCGATGATGAAGTCGTGGAGGAGGTTGTCGAGTTCTTCCTCCAGGAAGTTCCCCTGCAGATGGATGAGTTGCGCAAGGCGCTGGAAGAGTGCGACTTCCACCAGGTCCAGGAACTGGCCCACGGTATGAAGGGATCCTGTCTCAACGTGGCCGCCGGCACCATGGGTGAAGTGGCCAGGGAGATCGAATTCCTCTGCCGGGAGAACGAGCTGGACAAGGTTCCCGAAGCAACGGAGAAACTGGCCGACGCCTTTGACACGACAAAGATGGTGATCGCCGGGCAAAACTCCCCGGACGAATAGTCGGGCCGGCCCCAGGGCCCCTGATTCAGAAAGCCGGATCCGGTAAATCACCGGGCCCGGCTTTCTGTTGTACACCCCGCCCGCTTCGGAAAAATCTTGTGAACATCTTCGCCATCGAACATAATGAAATGGTTGACACGAACCAGAGATTACGGCGAGGCCTGCACCACACCCGTCCCGCCCGGGAGAATCGACAATGAACGACAGTTTCAACTGCAAAGCCCGATTCACGGCATCCGGAACCGACGAGTTTGACATCTGGCGTCTCGAGGCCCTGGCGGATCGCTTCCCGATCCACCGCCTCTCCTACGCCCACAAGGTACTGCTGGAGAACCTGCTGCGCTGGGAGGACGGGGTCACCGTCACCGCCGAGGACATCGCCGCCCTGGCGTCCTGGGACCCCCACGCCGGCACGGAACGGGAGATCGCCTTCCGGCCCAGCCGGGTGCTGCTCCAGGACTTCACCGGCGTTCCGGCGGTGGTGGACCTGGCGGCCATGCGCAGCGCCGTCCGGCGGCTGGGTGGCGATGCCAACCGGATCAACCCGCTGCAACCGGTGGAGCTGGTGATCGACCACTCGGTCCAGGTGGACTACTTCGGCAGCGCCGAGGCCTTCGGCCGCAACGCCGAACTGGAGGCGGAGCGCAACCGCGAGCGGTACACCTTCCTCCGCTGGGGCCAGCAGGCCTTCGACAACTTCCGGCTGGTCCCGCCGGACACCGGCATCGTCCACCAGGTGAACCTGGAATACCTGGCCCGGGTGATATTCCCCGGCGAGGTGAACGGGCGGCCGGCGGCATTTCCCGACACCCTGGTGGGCACCGACTCGCACACCACCATGATCAACGGCCTGGGCGTGCTGGGCTGGGGTGTAGGCGGCATCGAGGCCGAAGCGGCGATGCTGGGTCAGCCGGTGTCGATTCTGATCCCCGACGTTGTGGGCTTCCGGCTCATCGGCCGGCTGGGTGAAGGGACCACCGCCACCGACCTGGTGCTCACCGTCACCGAAATGCTGCGCAACAAGGGCGTGGTGGGCAAGTTTGTCGAATTCTTCGGCCCCGGCCTGGACCACCTGCCGCTGGCCGACCGGGCCACCATTTCCAACATGTCCCCCGAGTACGGCGCCACCTGCGGCATTTTCCCCATCGACCGGGAGACCCTGACCTACCTCGAGTTGTCCGGCCGGCCGTCGAGGCAGGTGGAACTGGTGGAGGCCTACGCTCGGGAACAGGGGCTGTTCCGGGATGAATCCACACCCGATGCGGAGTACACCGACACGCTGGAACTGGACCTCGGCTCGGTGGAGCCGAGCCTCGCTGGACCGAAACGGCCCCAGGACCGCATTGCGCTGCGCCAGGCGAAGCAGTCGTTCTTCACCAGCTACGAGGGGATGGGCAGGGAAGCGGCCGATCCCCGGTCCGATGACCGGGAAAATCTCCGCAACGGCTCGGTGGTCATCGCCGCCATCACCAGCTGCACCAATACCTCCAATCCGGCAGTGATGCTCGGGGCGGGGATCCTGGCCCGCAAGGCGGTGGAACGGGGGTTGAGCGTTCCGGCCCATGTCAAGACCAGCCTGGCCCCCGGGTCGCGGGTGGTCACCGACTATCTGGATAAAGCCGGGCTCACCCCACCCCTCGAGGCACTGGGATTCCACCTGGTGGGGTACGGCTGCACCACCTGCATCGGCAACTCCGGGCCGCTGCCGGAAGAGGTGTCCCGGGAGGTCCACGACCAGGACCTGGTGGTCTGCTCGGTTCTCTCCGGCAACCGGAACTTCGAAGGCCGGGTCCACGCCGACGTGCAGTTCAACTACCTCGCCTCACCGCCGCTGGTGGTGGCCTACGCCCTGGCCGGACGGTTCGACATCGACCTGCTGAGCGAACCCCTGGGCACCGGCAGTGACGGCCAGCCGGTCCTGCTCAAGGACATCTGGCCCGGCCAGGATGAGATCCAGCAGGCGATGACCGCGTCCATCGGGTCGGAGATGTTCCGCGACAACTACTCCGACATCTTCGCCGGCGACCCGCAGTGGAACGATCTGCCGGCGCCCTCCGGCATGATCTACCAGTGGGACGGTGACTCCACCTACATCAAGGAACCGCCTTTCTTCCTCGATCTGGACCACACCCCGCCGCCGGTGGAGGACATCCTCGGGGCCCGGGTGCTGGCCCTGCTGGGTGACAGCATCACCACCGACCACATCTCCCCGGCCGGGGCGATCAAGGCCGACACCCCGGCCGGCCGCTACCTGGTGCAGCAGGGGGTGGCCCCGGCAGACTTCAACTCCTACGGTTCACGCCGAGGCAACCATGAGGTGATGATGCGCGGCACCTTTGCCAACGTGCGGCTGCGCAACCTGCTGGCCCCGGGCACCGAGGGCGGCTGGACCACCCACCTGCCCGACGGCGAGGTGGTATCGATCTACGACGCGTCGATGCGCTACCAGGAGAGTGGTGTGCCGCTGGTGATCCTGGCCGGCAAGGAGTATGGCTCAGGCTCATCGCGGGACTGGGCGGCCAAGGGCACGCGGCTCCTCGGTGTGCGGGCGGTGATCGCGGCCAGTTACGAGCGGATCCACCGCTCGAACCTCATCGGCATGGGCGTGCTGCCGCTGCAGTTCCTCGAAGGGCAGAACGCCGAGACCCTGGGCCTCACCGGAACTGAGTTTTTCGACATCGAGGGGCTGGACGCCGAAGACCTGGAGCGGGTCTCGGTCAAGGCCTCGCCCGCGGAAGGCGGCGACCCCAGGACTTTCGAGGCCCGGGTGCGCATCGACACCCCCCAGGAAGCGCTTTACTACCGCCACGGGGGCATTCTGCACTATGTGCTGCGGCAGTTGATCAAAGCCTGACCCGACAGCGGCAGCAAGGAGATTTTCATGACACCGACAAAGACTCTGGGAGAGTTGACCACCCTGTATCCCGGCGCCGCCAGGGTATTTTACGACCATGGCCTCGACTACTGCTGCGGCGGCAACCAGACGCTGGTGGAGGCCTGCCGGGAGAAGAATCTCGATCCGGACAAGGTGCTGGCCGAAATTCAAACTCCGGAAGACGGCCCATCAGACCGGATCCGCTGGGAAGAACAGCCTCTCGGAGACCTGATCGACCACATCCTGACCCGCTATCACGCCCCGCTGCGTGAGGTGTTGCCCCGCCTGATCGACCTGGCCGCAATGGTTGAGAGGGCCCATGCCGATAAGCCGGATTGCCCCAGGGGGCTCGAACAACACCTGGTGGGCATCGCCGAAGCCCTGGAGAACCACCTGTCCAAGGAGGAGCAGATCCTCTTCCCGCTCATCGGTTCGGGTCAGACCCAGGGCGCGGTTAACCCGATCAGGGTCATGGCCATGGAGCACGAGGAGCACGGTGCGAGCCTGCTCCGGACCCGGGACATCACCGGGGACTTCCACCTGCCCGCCGAGGCCTGTCCCACCTGGACCGAACTCTACCGCGGCCTGCAGCGCCTGGAAAAGGACCTGATGGATCACATCCACCTGGAGAACAACATCCTTTTCCCCCGGGTCATGAATACGTGACATGGATCCTGCCCGGATCCGCAAGCGACCAGTACAGTCGCGGCGATCAGGGGCATCATCAGAATTCGAACATGCATCCTCATCCTCCTCGCCGATACCCCGGTCAAGTGACGTGGCGGGCGGATGAGAAATTGAACAAAGGAGATGGACTACAACCTGGTGGAGACAGGTGGTGAGGGTGGGATAAACGGCGGGATCATGAAGCCCAAAGACGGGCCGTGGCCCGGAAATATGGCACTCTACATCGATGTGGAGGATATCCCCGCCTGTCGGGACAGGATTGTGGAGGCCGGTGGCAAAATCATCGTGGAAGAGATGGAGGTGCCGGGTGTGGGGCTAATCCCCCCCCGGTCCGGTCATGGTGCCGGGATCCAGCAGCCGCTTCAGCTCGTCCTCCGGCAGATCGGTCATCTCCAGGGCCACCTCGAGGATCGGCCGGCCTTCGGCGTAAGCCCGCTTGGCGATGGCCGCCGCCTTCTCATAGCCGATCACCGGGTTGAGCGCGGTGACCAGGATCGGGTTGCGAGCCAGGGCCTGGCCCAACTGCTCCCGGTTCACGGTAAAGCCGGCGATAGCCCGGTGGGCCAGCAGGTGAGCACTGTTGGCCAGCAGGGAAATGCTCTCCAGCAGGTTGCGGGCGATCAGCGGCAACTGCACGTTGAGCTGGAAGCTGCCCGACTGGCCGGCCAGGGTGATGGCCGCATCATTGCCCACCACCTGGGCGCAGACCATGGCCACCGACTCGGGGATCACCGGGTTGACCTTGCCCGGCATGATGCTGCTGCCCGGCTGCAGGGCGGGCAGCGCGATCTCCCCCAGCCCGGCCAGGGGGCCGGAGTTCATCCAGCGCAAATCGTTGGCGATCTTGGTCAGGCCCACGGCCAGGGTCCGCAGCTGGCCGCTCATCTCCACCGCCGCATCCTGGCCGCCCATGGCGGCGAAGCGGTCACCGGCAATCTCGAAATCGATGCCGGTCTTCTCCGACAGCCGGCGGGCCACACCAGCAGCAAAGCGCGGGTGGGCGTTAAGGCCGGTGCCCACCGCGGTACCGCCCAGGGCCAGCCTCCGGAGGCGTGCCAGCGAACCCTCGATGCGTTCGATCCCCTCCCGCACCTGGGCCGCCCAACCGCCCAGTTCCTGGCCCAGCGTCAGGGGCAGGGCATCCATCAGGTGGGTCCGGCCGGTCTTCACCACGCCGGACAGTTCGACGGCCCGGGCCTCGATGGTCTCCGCCAGCTGATCCAGTGCCGGCAGCAGCCGCCGGTGAATCTCCAGGCAGGCGGCCAGGTGGATGGCCGAGGGGACCACATCGTTGCTGCTCTGTCCCAGGTTCACCTGGTCGTTGGGGTGAACCGGCTCGGCCAGGCGGTCAGAGGCGAGGCGGGCGATCACCTCGTTGGCGTTCATGTTGCTGCTGGTTCCCGAGCCGGTCTGGAAAACATCCACCGGGAACTGCCCGTCGTGTCGACCTTCCTCCACCTCGGCGGCGGCCGTGGCCACGGCCACGGACACCACCCCGTCCAGCAGGCCCAGCTCGTGGTTCACCTCGGCCGCGGCACCCTTGATCATGGCCAGCGCCCTGATGAAGGGCAGGGGCATGGTCATCCCACTCACCGGGAAATTCTCCACCGCCCGCTGGGTCTGGGCGCCGTACAGTGCGTCGGCCGGCACCTCCACCTCGCCCAGGCTGTCCCGCTCGGTGCGGGTCGGTTCATCGCTCATGGCAGCATTCTCCTCATACTGATCCACACGTGTATACGAAGTGGTTCAAAAACCTTGGCTGTGGTTCAAGGGCAAGGTTTTGGAATCACTTCCCATTCTAATGCCTGTGCACACCCAGTTGCACCACATCCCGGCCAAAGATCAGGTCGAGACTCCAGTCCAGGGCCACCCTGACCTTGCGGGCCAGGCCGGGCATCTTGGAAAGATAGACCGATCGCCAGAGAAACCAGGCCATGAACCCGGAGAGTTTGATGCCGAAAATCTTGGCCACCCCGGTGCGGCAGCCCAGGGCGGCCAGGGTGCCGATGGTGTTGTAGACAAAGGGCCGGGGTTGCTCACCGGCAGCCAACTTGAGCAGGGTGCGGGCCAGGTGCGCGCCCTGGCGCACGGCGCTTTGTGCCGTCGGTGAATAGGCCTTGCCGGTGGGGTCGGGATTGATTGCCGCGTCACCGATGGCCCAGATATTGTCGAAGCCGCGAACCCGCAGGTTAGGCTCGCAGAGAATGTAGCCCAGGTCGTCGAAGGGCAACGGCAAGCCGGCCAGCATGGGGTTGGGCGCGATCCCGGCGCACCAGATAACGGTCTCGCTGTCCAGCCGCCGGCCGTCACCCAGCACCACGTGGTCCGCCGCGATGGAGCTGACCGAACTGCCCAGCAGGATGTCGATGCCCCGGGCGGAGAGCTTCTTTGCCGCGTACGCCGATAGGTCCTCGTCCAGGGCGGGGAGGATCCGGTCGCTGATCTCGATCAACGATACCCGGCAGAGATCCGGATCAATATCGGGATAGTGCCCGCAGGCTTCACGGAGAAATTCGCTGAACTCGCCGGCCACCTCCACGCCGGTGAAAGAACCACCCACCACCACGAAGTGGAGCAACTGCCGCCGCTTCTCTTCCGAACCGGCGGCATCGGCCCGCTCCAGCACCTGGATGGCATGGTCCCGCAGGGCCACGGCCTCCACCAGGCTCTTCATCTCGAAACCATGTTCGCGGAGCCCCGGGATCGGCGGCAGCCGGGTGACACTGCCCAGGGAGATCACCAGCTGGTCGTAGTGCAGCTGGTCCACGGTGTCCGACCCGGACATGCGGTAGGAGACGGTCTGTGCCCCGGTGTCCACCGCCTCGATCTCGGCCATACGGAAGGTACAGCCGCCGGTGAAATCGCGGATGGAGATCACGGTATGCCGGGGGTGGAGGCTGCCGGTGCCCGCCTCCACCAGCAGGGGGTAGAAGACGAAGTAGTTGTGACGGTCGATGACAGTCACCTCCACCTCGCCCCGGCGCACCGCCCTGTCCAGCGCCTGGGCACAGTATGCCCCGCCGAATCCCCCGCCCAGAATCACCAGGTGCGGCTTTGTCCGGCCGTTGGCCCTCGGAATTACTTCGCTCTCCGCCATCACATACCTCCCGGGACATTTCCACCCTCAGGATAATTATGGAACGTAGATAGTATTAGTCAACTATTAATTTGATTGGGTTTTGATTCCGGCAATGGGGGGACAACGCACATCCCGGGATCCGGTACTGTTGCATCGGAGCGACCTTGGAGCGTTTCGCGACCGTAGCGAGGAGGCAACAGTGCCGGATCCCGATATCACCTTCGCCTATTTTGCCTGGTGCGGGTGTCCCTCGGCGTCGATGGCGGCCAGAGCGGCCATGCTCACCACCTCCTCCACCTCGCAGCCCTTCTGCAGCACATGGATCGGCAGTTTGATCCCGGCGAGGATCGGGCCCACCGTGTGGGCGCCGCCCAGCTTGCGCAGCAGCTTGTATGCGATGTTGCCGCTGGCCAGGTCGGGGAAGAGCAGCACCGTGGCGTCGCCCTTGATCCGCGAGAAGGGGAAGAACTGCTCGGCCATGTCGACGTCGATGGCGGTGTCCACCTGCATCTCACCATCGGCCAGCAGGTCGGGGCAGCGCCGGGCCAGAATCTCCCGGGCCTTACGCACCTTGGCCGATGCCGGGTGGGGCGCCGAGCCGAAGTTGGAGAAGGAGAGCATGGCCACCCGCGGCTCGATGTCGAGGCTGCGGGCCACCTCGGCGGCGATCTCGGCCAACTCGGCCAGCTGCTCGGCATCGGGTTCGATGTTCACCGTGGTGTCGGAGAAGAGCAGCAACCGGTTCTCGAAGATCATCACGTAGGTGCCGCTCACCAGCTGGACGCCCATGGGCTCCTTGACCACCTGCAGCGCGGGCCGGATGGTCTCCGGGTAGTGGCCGGTCATCCCGCCCACCATGGCATCCACGTCGCCGGCCATGACCATCATCGGAGCGAAGTAGCGGCGGTTGGCCATCAGCTTGGCCGCCTCGCTGCGGATCAGCCCCTTGCGCTGGCGGTTCTGGAAGAAGGCCTCCACATATTCCTCACGCTTGGGGAAGGTCAGCGGGTCGACGATCTCCACGTCCCCCAGCAGCTGCCCGAGGCCCAGCTCCTCGATGCGGGTGCGGATCGCGTCCTCGCTGCCCAGCAGCACCGGCCTGGCGATCCCTTCCTCGACGATCTGGTGCGCGGCACGCAGGATCTTCGGGTCGTCCCCCTCGGTGAAGGCGATGCGTTTTTTCGTTTTCGCCGAGCGGGCCTTGCCGATCAACTGCCGCATAAAACGGTGGCCGGGGCCCAGGCGGCTCTCCAGTTCGTTGCGGTAGGCGTCCCAGTCCTCGATGGGCTTCTGGGCCACCCCGGTCTCGCAGGCGGCGCGGGCCACGGCCACGGTCTCCCAGATCAGCACCCGCGGATCAAAAGGTTTGGGGATCAGGTACTCCCGGCCATAGTGCAGTTGGTCCACACCGTAGGCCCGGCAGACCTCGTCCGGCACATCCTCCTTGGCCAGCCGGGCCAGGGCCTGGGCCGCGGCCACCTTCATCTCCTCGTTGATTGCCCTGGAGCGGACATCGAGGGCGCCGCGGAAGATGAAGGGGAAGCCGAGGACGTTGTTCACCTGGTTGGGGAAGTCGCTACGGCCGGTGGCCATGATCACGTCGGACCTGGCGGCCACCGCCTCGGAATAGGTGATCTCCGGATCGGGGTTGGCCATGGCAAAGACGATGGGATCGGCGGCCATGGAGCGAACCATCTCCCCGGTCACCACATCGGCCACCGAAACCCCGCAAAAGACGTCGGCGCCTTCCATGGCCTCGGCCAGGGTGCGCCGCCCGGTCTCCGCAGCGAAATGAGCCTTGTACTTGTTGAATTTCGGATGCTCCGGGTCGATGTCCTCACGCCCGGCGTGGATCACCCCCTTGGTGTCGCACATCAGGACGTTTTCAAGCCGGACGCCAAGCGAGACATAGAAGTTGGCGCAGGCGATCCCGGCAGCGCCGGCACCGTTGCAAACCACCCGCATTTCATCCAGCGACTTGCCCACCAGCTCGGCGGCATTGACCAGGGCCGCCCCGGAAATGATCGCCGTGCCGTGCTGGTCGTCGTGGAAGACGGGGATGTTCATCGTCCGCTTCAGCGTCTCTTCGATCAGGAAGCAGTCAGGGGCCTTGATGTCCTCGAGGTTGATCCCGCCAAAGGTCGGTTCCAGCAACTGGCAGGTCCTGATGATCTCCTGCGGGTCGAGGGTGTCCAGCTCGATGTCGAAGACGTCCACGTCGGCAAAGCGCTTGAACAGCACCCCCTTGCCCTCCATCACCGGCTTGCCGGCCAGGGCGCCGATATTGCCCAGCCCCAGCACCGCCGTGCCGTTGGAGAGCACCGCCACCAGGTTGCCCTTGGCGGTGTAAAGGTAGGCGTCCTCGGGGTTCTTCTCGATCTCCCGGCAGGGCTCGGCCACACCGGGGCTGTAGGCCAGGGAAAGGTCGCGCTGGGTCAGACAGGGCTTGGTGGGTGTAACCTGGATTTTCCCGTGTCTGCCGCGGGAGTGGTAATCGAGAGCCTGCTGTTTCTTGATCATCTGCTTGCACCTCTTTTTGCCGGCGGCTGAAACACCCTTTCCGGATACGGCCAGCCGGATCGAGGGCGAATTATACAACTATCAGTGCCGGGAGCAAGGGCTATTCGATGATCAGTCAAGACGTTTGCTGAAGCGTGCCGAGGCCAGGGCGAGGAAAAGGATGCCGAACCCGGCCAGGGCGACGGCCTGGAAGGAACGGCCACTGTGAAAAAATCTCTAACATCCCCTTATCCATTTGACGACACGAGGGATGAGGACATAAGTGCTGTAGTTAGCGAGCAGCAGAGCGGATACGCTCGTCTGCAGATCAACGTCAGCCGCGACTGAGTGCGGAGCGGTATCCGGTTGCTGTTAAGTGGAAATAGTATTCCCAGCCAGATGGCATTTCGGCGTCATGGAAAAGCCGCGGGCCGGAGATTATCCGGATAAATGTCTCCCGGGATGTGATAAATGACAAAAACTGCAGACAAATCGCCGGAAAAGCATAAATCCGGTATAATCATTGCTTGTTTCTATGGGTTTCCGGGATGGATCGTTTCCGGAGAAACCGAAGCAGGCACATAACGAAGCTACGATCTACGGATTTCATGGAAATCGAGGGAGTGAGGCTCAGCATGGCGACCAGGAAAATGATCGGGGCAGCAGGGGTGGTTCTTTTGTTGCTCGTGATCAGCGGTTCTTTCCCGTCGAACAGTGGTTTTTGTAGTGACCGCTCCATGACTGGCGGAATCCAGGAAGCCATTGATGCCCTGCCTCCCGGCGGGGGAACGGTCTTCGTGCCCGCCGGAATCTATCTGCTCAAGGCATCGGTCAAACTGCGCAGCGACGTCCACCTGACCGGTGAGGGATTTGCCACCGTCCTCCGGCATGTGGACGAGACAAAATCCTCCCTGGCCCAGGATGCCGCCGCCGGACAGAACCAGGTGGTGGTGACCAGTGCGGCCGGTTTTGAAATCGGCATGGATGTCATCGTCAAGGACGATGACTGCAATGCCGCCGGGGACCCGAACCTCAGGACCATCACCGCCATCAGCGGAAATACGATCACTCTCGATGACGATCTCGACAGGACAATGCTAATGGCTGTCAACGGGCTGGTGGTGAACGCCTTCCCGGTGATAAGAGTCGATGGGTATGACCAGGGGACCACCTATTCCAACATCGTGATCGAGAACCTCAAGATCGAAGGCAACAGGGACAATGTCTTCAAATACACTTTTCAGCAGGCGGGAATCGTCCTGGTGCGCACCAGGCACTCGACAGTTCGAAACGTCTGGGTAGACAGGTCGAACTATGAAGGCATCTCCGATCAGGGCGTCGGCAGCACCTGGAACACCATCTCCGACAACCTGATAACCGAGAGCAACGGCAAGGGCATCCACCTGGGGACCATCAACCGTCACTTCACCGTCTCCGGCAACCGAATCCTGGACAGCACCAGTGACGGCATCTACTTCTGCAACATCATTCAATACGGCCACCTGCTCAACAACTTCATATCCGGCAACGGTGGAAGCGGAATGGCGGGGATCGATCACTCCGGCACCGACGGCGACAACTACAACGTCATCGAAGGGAATGTCATCACCCTCAATGGCCTCCATGGCATCGAAGCCATCGACTCGGAAGACAACACGATCATCAACAATGTGATATCACACAATTCACAGGCAGCGCCGGGCGCCTCCAGCGGTATATACCTCTCCGGCGTCTCCGGTTTCACGGTGAGCGGAAACGAAATCGTCGAGAACGACGGCCCCGGGATCTTCTGCAGTGGTTCAGACCTGACGCTGGTGAACAACCTCGTTGCCGCCAACCAGTACGGAGGGCTCTATTTTCTCGATTCAACGGCGCCCCTGACCAACATGACGATTGCCGCAAACCTCCACCCGCTCGCGGGGGGCGGGATCCTCTGTGATAATTCCATACTGACCGTCATCAACAGCATCCTCTGGGGCAACGCACCCGACCAGTTGTATCTCGAATCGGGCGGGCTTCCCACCGTCAGCTACAGCGATATCGAAAACGGATTGGCCGGGACCGGGAACATCGACGAGGATCCGCTGTTCGTCAACGGGCCGATGGGGGATTTCTACCTCAGCCAGACGCTGGCCGGGCAGGCGGCCAACAGCCCGTGCATCGATACCGGCGGCGATCTGGCCGGGAACATCTGCTTCACCGTGGAAGCGGAAACCATCTGTCTCGACCAGTTGACCACATCCTCATCCCATGGACCGGAGGCCGGTTCGGTTGACATGGGTTTTCACTACGAAACCCGGAGATACCGCACCATTTCCGCGGACCTTAACTGCACGCCGGCAGCCGGCACCCTTCCCTTCACCCTGGTCATCGGATGCACCCTGACCAACAATTACGAAGGCTTGAACCGCCAGGGCAAAGCCGTGCTCTCGATCCAGCTTGCCGGAGACGGATTCATTTCGAACTGGAGATCGGGAACGGTGGGACTGGGCCCCGGGGAGAATTTCAAAACCGGTTTCTCCCAGACGATTCCCGCCCTCGCCAGTATGCGCGGAACGAGCAGTCTCCTGCTGACCGTCGACGATGTGACACCGCCGCCTTACAACCAGCCGCCCTACCCCCCCTCGGGTGATCGCGACTCGGACGGTTGCACGGTGATTGGCGTGGCCCCCTGAGAGGGCTGACATGCTGTCCCGTATGGGCGTAGAGCCGCAGACGGTTGCCGGCCTCGCGCCCTCGCCTGCCCCCCAACACTGGAAGGCGCCTGCCCCTCTGTCCCCCCCGTGAGCCGGTGACCGACGCAAAGTACTGTAAAACAACGACTTGATCGAGAGTTCAGATGGCCCGTGGTTTGAATCAACCGTTAATCGATTATTATTATAGACCTTCGGTGTGATGGTAATTTTTTCCTGCCGGCCCGTAATCCCGAATTTTCACAGGCATCGCCGAAGAGCGGAGAAGGTTTGTGAGCAACGCGGATTGCCGACGGATCCCTGTTTGATGAGAGAGTTGAAGGAGCCCCCAGATGAGTACGCACGAACAGATCAAGGAACTGGAAGAAGCCTGGTCAACCGACCCGCGGTGGGATGGTGTTGAGCGGCCCTATTCGGCCGAGGACGTGGTCAAGCTTCGCGGCACGGTCCAGGAAGAGCACACCCTGGCCCGACTGGGGGCCGAGCGGCTCTGGCAGCTGCTGAAAAGCGAACCCTTTGTCCGCTCGCTGGGCGCACTCACCGGGAACCAGGCGGTGCAGCAGGTGCAGGCCGGGCTGAAGGCGATCTACGTCAGCGGCTGGCAGGTGGCCGGTGATGCCAACAACGCGGGGCAGATGTATCCCGACCAGAGCCTCTACCCGGCGGACAGTGTCCCCTCCCTGGTGCGGAAGATCAACAACGCACTGATGCGTGCCGACCAGATCACCCACGCCGAAGGCCGCTCGGAGAGCATGCCCTGCTGGTTCGCGCCCATCGTGGCCGATGCCGAAGCCGGTTTCGGCGGCATCCTCAACGCCTTCGAACTGATGAAGGGGATGATCGAGGCCGGTGCCGCCGGGGTCCACTTCGAAGACCAGCTCTCCTCGGCCAAGAAGTGCGGTCACATGGGGGGCAAGGTGCTGGTGCCCACCCAGGAAGCCGTGAGCAAGCTGGTGGCCGCCCGGCTGGCCGCCGACACGCTCGGCGTGCCCACCCTGGTCATCGCCCGCACCGACGCCAACGGCGCCAGCCTGCTGACCAGCGACATCGACGAGAACGACCGCCCCTTTGTCACCGGGGAACGGACCCCCGAAGGCTTCTTCCATGTCAACAAGGGGCTGGACCAGGCCATCTCCCGCGGGCTGGCCTACGCCCCCGTTGCCGACCTGATCTGGTGCGAGACCTCGCACCCCGACCTGGACGAGGCCCGGAAGTTCGCCGAGGCGGTGCACGAGAAGTACCCCGGCAAACTGCTGGCCTACAACTGCTCCCCTTCGTTCAACTGGAAACGCCACCTGGACGACGCCACCATCGCCGCTTTTCAGCGGGAACTGGGGGCCATGGGCTACAAGTTCCAGTTCGTCACCCTGGCCGGCTTCCACTCGCTGAATACGGTGATGTTCGAGCTGGCCCACGCCTACCGCGACAGCGGCATGGCCGCCTATTCCACGCTCCAGGAGCGGGAGTTCGAACTGGAACAGGACCACGGCTACCGGGCGGTGAAGCACCAGAGTTTTGTCGGCGCGGGCTATTTCGACGCGGTGAGCCAGGCGATCATGGCCGGTCAGAGTTCCACCACCGCTCTTGAAGGTTCCACCGAATCCGAGCAGTTCACCGAGAAGACCCCGGACTTCCGCGAGGCCGAGGTGCACCACGTGGGCAGCGGCGAGGTCGATCCGGTTTCCCCCGGAGTGAACCTGGTCAAGCCGCCGGCCGGATCGGCATCGTAACCACCGGCTGCTGCTGAAAGAGGACCAGAAAATAATGAGCATTCAATCCTTCCTGCCGCCGCTGCGGACCCTGATGGGTCCCGGACCCTCCGACGTGCACCCCCGGGTGCTGCAGGCCATGTCCAGGCGGACCCTGGGCCACCTCGACCCCGCCTTCGTGACGATGATGGACGAGGTGAAGGCAATGCTGCAGTCGGCGCTGCGGACGGCGAACGAAATGACCATGGTGGTCTCGGCTCCCGGCTCCGCCGGCATGGAGGCGGCCATCGTCAACCTGGTTGAGCCGGGGGACAAGGTGGCGGTCTGCGTCAACGGAGTCTTTGGCACACGGATGGCCGACATCGTGGGCCGGGCGGGCGGCACCGCCCTCCTGGTGGAAGACGAGTGGGGCCGGGCCGTGGACCCCGACAAGCTGGAGGACCTGCTGAAGGCCAACCCCGGAGTCAAGGCGGTGGCCTTTGTCCACGCCGAAACGTCCACCGGCGCCCTCTCCGACGCGCAGGCGCTGGCCGAAGTGGCCCGGCGGCACGACTGCCTGGTGATTGCCGACGCGGTAACGTCGCTGGGCGGCGTGGAACTGGAGGTGGACGGCTGGGGCCTCGACGCGGTCTACTCCGGCAGCCAGAAGTGCCTCTCCTGTACACCGGGGCTCTCGCCCCTGACCATCAGCGAACGGGCGATGGAGGCGGTGACCCGGCGGAAAACCCCGGTGCAGAGCTGGTTCCTCGACCTGAGCCTGGTGCGCTCGTACTGGGGCGGCGGGAAAAAGCGGGCCTACCACCATACCGCGCCGGTCAACGCACTCTACGGCCTGCACGAGGCCCTGGTCATCCTTCACGAGGAAGGCCTGGAGAACGCCTGGAAACGCCACGAGGAAAACCACCAGCGCCTGCGCCGCGGTCTCGAGAAGATGGGTCTGGAGTACCTGGTTCCCCGGAAAGAACGGATACCTCACCTCAACTCGGTGCGGGTGCCCGAAGGCGTGGACGAAGCAGCGGTGCGCAGCCGTCTGCTCGATGAATACGACCTGGAAATCGGGGCCGGACTTGGCCCGCTGGCCGGAAAGATCTGGCGCATCGGCCTGATGGGTTACTCCTCGCGGCCAAAGAACATCCTTTTCTGCCTCTCCGCCCTGGAGGAAACCCTGCGCGCCGAGGCAAAGTAGAACTGATATTTTCAACGCAAGGACCAAGGACCATGGAAATCGAAATCACGGCGCCGGTGAGCGCTGCCGGTGAGGAAATCCTCACCGGGGAAGCGCTGGCCTTTGTGGCCGGCCTGTCCCGCACATTCGACGTCCGGCGACGGGAATTTCTCCAGCGGCGCCGGGAACGGCAGGCCGAGCTGGATGCCGGCGCCATGCCGGACTTCCTGCCCGAAACCGCGGAGGTCCGCCAGGGGGACTGGACCATCGCCCCGCTGCCGGCCGATCTCGAGGACCGCCGGGTGGAGATCACCGGTCCCCCGGATCGCAAGATGGTGATCAACGCCCTCAACTCCGGATCCAGCGTCTTCATGGCCGACTTCGAAGACGCCAATTCCCCCACCTGGTCCAATTGCGTGGAGGGACAGGTGAACGTCCGGGACGCCGCTCGGGGAACCATCAGCTTCACCAATCCCGCCGGCAAGCAGTACCGGCTGGGCGACTCCCCCGCCGTGCTGATGGTGCGGCCGCGGGGCTGGCACCTCGAGGAAAAGCACCTCCTGGTGGACGGCACACCGGTCTCCGCCTCGCTCTTCGACTTCGGTCTCTATTTCTTTCACAACGCCCGCACCCTGCTGGACAGGGGCACCGGCCCCTATTTCTACCTGCCGAAACTGGAAAGCCACCTGGAAGCCCGGCTGTGGAACGATGTTTTCATTGCCGCCCAGGAGCAGCTGGGCATTCCCCGGGGGAGCATCCGGGCCACGGTGCTGGTGGAAACCATCCTCGCCGCCTTCGAGATGGACGAGATCCTCTACGAGCTGCGTGAACACTCCGCCGGCCTGAACTGCGGCCGCTGGGATTATATTTTCAGCGTCATCAAGCGTTTCCGGTCGCGGCCGGAATTCGTCATGCCCGACCGGGGCGAAGTGGGCATGGACCGGCACCTGATGCACTCCTACTCACTGCTGGCCATCAAGACCTGCCACCGCCGGGGAGCACCGGCCATCGGCGGCATGGCGGCCAACATCCCGATCAAGAACGACCCCGAAGCCAACGCGGTCGCCATGGGCAAGGTGCGGGCGGACAAGGAGCGGGAATCCACCGACGGCCACGACGGGACCTGGGTGGCCCACCCGGGGCTGGTCCAGCCGGCCCGCGAAATCTTTGACCGCAACATGCCCACCCCGAACCAGATTCACCGCACGCGGGAGGATGTGGAGGTCACCGCCGAGGACCTGCTCCGGGTTCCCGGGGGAACCATTACCGAGGCGGGCCTGCGTCACAACATCGACGTGGGAATCCAGTATCTCGAGGCCTGGCTCGGGGGGAGCGGCTGTGTGCCGATCTACAACCTGATGGAGGACGCGGCCACTTCAGAGATATCCCGGGCCCAGATCTGGCAGTGGATCCAGCACGACACCGGTGTGCTGGATGACGGCCGGCAGGTCACCGCCGACCTGGTCCGTTCCCTCGTGCCGGAGGAACTGGACAAGATCCGCTCACTGATCGGGGACCAGCGCTTCAACGCCGGGCACTTCCCCCTGGCCCGCCGTCTCTTCGAGCAGCTGGTCACCGGTGACGATTTCGCCGAATTCCTCACCCTGGGTGCATACGAACAGCTCCGCTGAGAATCGGTGCCGTCGACAGCCCGGCAACGCTGCTGGCCGACGATGGGACGACATCCTGGCTGAAGAAGTTGTTGGCTTCTACAATCTCATCCAGGACAGTGTCGCTGGCTGGAATTCGATCGTACTGGACGATCCCGCCAATGGCGACCTGAGCGCCGGCCTGGCGGCCGACTGGTTCGCCATCGGCGCCTTCGAGTATTTCGGGGACGTCGATTACTATATCGAAATCGCCGGCACCGGCTCTGGTGCCAACCTTCCCTACCTGGAGGTCACCGACAACCCGCTCTATGAGCCGCCCACCGGTTTGACCTGTGCGCTCAACGGCGTTGACGTGGGCCTGGCCTGGGTCAACGGCCCGACGCCCTACGACTCCATCGACATCTACGAGGACGGCATCGTCATCGACGCGGTCCTCGGTACCGACATGGCCTACACCGTGGCTGCCCCGGTCTACGACATGGACCACTGCTACATGGTCTGCGGTGTGGTCAGCGCGGCCGACTACTGCAGCACCGAGTGCTGCCTGTATGTTGGCGACTGCGCCGACGTCGTGGTGGATCTCGGTCAGATCTCCTGTCCCACCGGCTCGCTCACCGCTTCCGGTGACACCACCGGCGCCGCCGACTACTGCGAGGACGCCAACGGCGACTTCTTCCCCGCCTGGCGCAACGGCTACACCAATGTCTTGGCGGGCGACTCCTACATCGTCCAGTTCTCGCAGAACCTCCCGTCGTCGGGAGCGGTTGTGGGCGACAACACCTTCGTGTTGATCGCCGAGGACGTGACGCCTGTGCCGTACAACCAGCCACCCTACCCGGCTTCCGGCACGACGTGCACGGCGACGAACGTGGTAGTGGCTAATGCTCCCTGACCCGGTCAGGGACTGAAGGGGGCCACCGCGTACCAGCCGGCATCGGGAAGCGGATGCTACAATGCCCCACGGAGGCGCCATGCCGAAGATGACCGGACCAGTTGGCGGGAGAGGATCTGCTGATCAGGGCCCGGTGGTAGGGAAATGGCATACGCGGCCCGGGCACGGGACGGGGATTTCATCTGGACCATGAATATGCGTATCGACCTGCGGACGGGCCCAGGTCACCGTACGCCTGGAGCACCACGTGCCGTTCAGCTTCCACGGATATTGGCAGCCTACTCTTCTTTGACCTCGATGGTCACCGTCCTCGTCGCGGTAAAGCCGTTGGGGCCGAGGGCGTGGCAGGTGAGGTCGATGCCGCCTTCTTTCGTGGTATACAGCAGCCAGGCACCGCTGTTGTCCTGCTCCACATACCCCTGTCCGGGACCGCCCACCACCCAGTGAATGGCAGTTGGTGCGACGGTGGACTGCAGCTGGAGTGCCACCGCATCGCCGGCCCGGCAGGTCTGGCGGACCGTGGAAAGTGCTGTGATGGTGATCCGCGCCGCCTTCTCACCCGCGGCCAGCACCTGCTGGCCGAGAATCAGCTGGTCCACGGCCCCGGCGATCCAGTCCATCCGGGGATGGGGATCGGACCGCGGGTCGAGACAGACCACGCGGACAGCCACGTTGCCGCGGAGGAAGGCGATCCAGGCAATACGTTTTTCCGGTGCGCGGCCCACAAAGCCGATGTCGCCGGCAGATATGTCGAGGCTGGCCACCCTGGGGACCGGGCCGGGGGAGCTGACCGAGGCCAGGTTCTCCAGCAGCACGGTCCGGGCTCCGGCCGGTGTCTCCCGTACCGAAACCTCCACCAGGAAGCGGTCCACCCCCTCTTCATCGGCGTAGCGGCGAATCACCGGCGCCCCCGGGTTGAAGTCCACGGGCCCGCCGCTGTATCCGTCAATGGTGAGCTCCATCAGCGGCAGACCGGCGCGGACCGGTCCGGCGGGCCAGGAGACGGAATCATACCGCTGGGCCGCCTCGGCCAGCCGTTGGCCGGCAAGCCCCGGGGTCTGCTCTGCCGCAACCACCGCGGCAAGCGCGAGAAGGAGAATGATCGACAACCCGGCGACCCGGGCGGCCACTGAACGGGCGATGGTTGTGTGTGCTGATTTCATGATAATCGCCCTCTTAATGGATATCCGGGAGCGAGTCGAGGCTCAGGGAAACGTTGTTGGTGGCTGACAATTCGTTGTATCCGTCCGCTCCCGACCAGGGCCGGTCGGTATTGTATCCCGGCGTGCCGGGAAGCGAGTCGGGGTCACCGTCCTCATCGAGCCACATACAGGCGTCGGAGACGTGGATCCCGTCATCCCGGGTGACGATGTGGTGGTAGCTGAAACCGTGGCCACTGCCCCAGAGGTTGAGCGTGTAGTCCGGGCAGCCGATGCCCCAGATGGCGCGCAGCGACATGTTGCCCAGGTAGACCATCCGCACGTTCTGCACCCCCAGCATCCCCAGCATGGTCGAGCTCGAAGCGGACACGTCGGAGCAGTTGAGGAAAATGCCGTTGGCATGGTTGTTCAGCAGGCGGCTCAGCTGGATATACTCGTCGTAAAAGCTGTAGTAGTGGGTCGCTCCGCCGTCCCCGCCCATGGAGTAGCAGTCGTAGACCACCCCCTCGATGGCGGTGTCCAGCGGCCCCTCCTGACCGAAATATCCCCGGATGAACGCCTTGAGGGTGAGGGCCTGGTCCAGGGGGTTGATCTTCAGCACGTCGGCAAAGGTGCAGAGATAGTCCGCCACCTCCACCCAGGGGCCGGCATACTGCGTCCCGCTGGCCCCGGAAGGCCAGTAGGGCTCGTCAACAATAGTGTAAAAGCGGTGTTCGGTCTGGAAGGAACCGGGGATGTCGGACCAGGTGCCGTCACCCAGTTCCCTGTATTGCCAACGCCAGGTGACCGTGCGGTCGGTGCTGCAGGCCCGGCTGGGCAGTTCCGGTCCGTTGACCACAAAACTCTGGCCCGGCGCGATCCCGCCATCGGCACTCTCCCAGAACCCGGCCTGATCTTCGGCCACCCCGCGGATCTGGACCCCGCGAACCGGGTAGCCGCACCAGCCCGCTGTCCCGTTGGTCATGGTGCAGCTGTCACCCATGGTCACCTGGAACCGGGGCCGGCTGTTCATCAGGTAGCAGAGCGGGTAGTTGTAGCACTCTGCATCGTAGTTCGATCCGTCGAGCACCGGCGACGCGGTGGCGGTGTGCACCGCAACCGCCGGACGGGGCTCGCCACTGTCCAGGTCGAGATCCGAAACCTCCCAGCTGCGGGCGATGTTGTGATACTCGTGGATCGCCGGGGTGGCGTAAAAGGCGTACTGGCTCCCCTTCCTGAAGTAGACCATCTGCCATTCTTCGCCCACGTTGTAAGGCAGGGCTTCGATCTCGCTGATGCCAAGGCGAACGATGTTCACCGGGTAGTTGATCTTGAGAATCGTCCCCAGCCGGTCGGCACTCACCACAATGGTGTAGTCACCCGGGGGCACATACCTGCCCGCCCGGTCCCGGCCGTCCCACCAGAGCTCCACCGGTATCCTCGAGCCCGGCAGCCTGATTTTGGCCAGCCGCCGGACCAACTGGCTGTCAGCGTAGACAAACACGTTCTGGTTGTCAGCGTAGACAAACACCTTCACCACGTATTCGAAATCCTCGACGTCCTCGCGCAGGGTGAAACTGACCGGGACCCCGCCACCATCGAGTTTCGGATCGGCCACCCTGGGGCAGTGCCCCGGGCTGAGAAACGCCGCGTAACTGGTTAGTGAGACGCCCGGGTCGGCATACACCACATCTCCAGCGGTGCACAGTGCCACCAGGAGCAGAAAGAGGCACGGGATGAGAGAGATACGACCGCACTGGTGGCCTGGCCGTCTGACAGTGATCATGGAAATCCTCCGGGCGGTATCAGGCCGCGAATCGCACACTCGCGTACCCTTCGGTTCGAGGCAAGGCATGTGCCCACTAAATATAGTGACTTCAAGCCAAAAATGCCAGCGTGGCCCCCTCGCCGCCGGTTGAGGTGAAAAAAATAGCCAGTGGCCAGTTGACAGGGGCCCGGGGCGATTTTATCTAGTTGTCGTTCGAGAGAGTCAGAAATCGACACTATTCCTCGAAGGAGGTGGAACCAATGAGTCATTTGGCACTGAACATTTTCAACGAACTGAATCGGATGCAGCGGGAGATGGACCATTTCATGGGATCCGGGCGAACAATCCGCCGGCGCACCCCGTTTTCCGGTGCGTCCATCCATCCGGCCCGTGCCGCACGGTCCTGGCCGTTGGTCAACATCCGCGAAGACACGGACACCATTCACGTGGATGCGCTGGCCCCCGGCGTGAACCCGGAGAGCCTCGAGGTCTCGATGACCGGCGACCAGCTCACCATCAGCGGTGAGCGGAAGACCCTGCCGGAGGGCATCGATTCCGAGAAGGTCCGCCGCAGCGAGCGGGCCAGCGGCCGGTTCACCCGGTCCACAACCCTCCCCATGGAGGTGGACGGAGACAAAATCGAAGCGAGCTACAAGAGCGGTCTGCTGCGGATAACCCTGCCCAAGGCCGAAGCTGCCAAACCACGGAAAATCCAGGTCAACGTGGGTTGACCCGAAATCGGATACCCAGGAGGTGCATCAAATGGTGTGCGACACGAAAATGAACAACAGTGACACCGATACGGCCCGGTTTATCACCCCGCCGGTGGACATCTTCGAAACCGAGGAGGGGCTGCAAGTGATGGCCGACCTGCCCGGTGTGGAGATCGACGATGTGGAGATCCAGGTGGAGGAAGACCGGCTGATCATCAAGGGGCAGACGTCGTATGCCCCGGAGAACACCGGCAGCCTGCATCGGGAATTTCGGCTGGTCAACTTCCAGCGCCAGTTCGAACTGGACAACGAAGTGGACCGGGACAAGATCTCCGCCAGCGTGAAGGACGGGGTGCTGACCATCGGTCTGCCCCGGGCGGAGAAGGTGAAACCGAGGCGGATCGAGGTCAAGGTGGCCTGAACCGCCCGGTCCATTCAGCATCGGGTGGCGCCCGGACATCAGCGGGACGGCGGGCGCCGTCCTGCGTACGGCGTGGGTCAACGCCTGACTATTTCACCTTGTGCCCCAGGTAAGACTCACTGAAGCTCTCCAGCAGCTTCCGCATTTTTTCCACCACTTGCAGGTCGGTGGACTGCTTGGCCTTCATCGCCTGGATCACCAGCTTGTGCAGCAGGGTCAGCTGTTTCAGGTAGGCGGCCTGGGCCTTCTTGTCCTCGGGGTCGGCGGGCTTTATCCGCTGGGTCATGAAATACTGGGTGACGATCTCCTGGATCTCGTCCGCATGCTTCTCCTTGTTATCCACCCAGCGCACCAGCTGGTTGTGGTTTACACTTTCCGCGGCCGAAATCAACTCGATCTGCTTCATCGCCTTTTCGATGGTGGTGATGTGCTCGGCGATCATCCTCACCCGCATCTCGTCCCCGTATATGCCACAAGGAATTTCACAGTGGGCCTGGGCCACCGCACCGACGGCCAGGAAGAGAATCAGGCACGCTGCTCCGGACAAAATCGTCTTCTTCATCTTCTGAGGCTCCTTTCATGATTATTGATCTACAGTAGCACGAATCCTGCACCGCAATCACTCCCTCCGGCCATGGAAATTGGGGACGGTTACCTATTTCATTAGGACAATATTGTACGTACCTAATAGGTAACCGTCCCCAATTTCTTTTTCCTCAAGAGTAGTAGCGGCGATACATGGCCGCCGTGTCCGGCGAGCCAAAAAGGCGTTTGAGCAGATACCCCCCGGTGAGCCGAATGACGAGGAGTGCCTTGCCCGGGGTTCCCCGCCGCCAGCGCCGTGATGAAACGAGACTACGCTCCCAGAGAAAGACCGTGCGGCCGAGACACCCCAGTCGCAACCCCAGTTCCACGTCCTCCATCAGCGGGATGTCGGGCAGCTGCCCGCCTTCCACCACTGGCGCCCGACGAAAGAACTGCACCTGGTCGCCAAAACTGATGCCAACGGATGCCGCGCGAAGGTCGTTGACCGTCTCCAGCAGCCGGTATTTCAGGCCGCGGCCGTCAAAGGCCGAACCCAGAGCACCGCCGGAGATGTCGGGGTTGCGGGCCAGCAGGTCCAGCGCCCGGGTCAGGCTGCCCGGAGCTACCAGGGTGTCCGCGTGGACGATAGCTACAAGGTCCTCCCTCGCTGCCCGGCAGCCGGCGGCGATCTGGCCCCCGCGCCCTCCGCCCCGCTCCGGGGGCAGGTCGTGCACCAGCACCCGGGCGCCCATGGTTGCCGCTGTTTCCGCAGTGCCGTCTGTGGACCCGCCGTCCACCACGATCACTTCCCGCACCACCGGGTCGGCACACAGCGACTCGATGCAGGGGCCGATCCGCTCCGCCTCGTCGAGGGCAGGAACAACCACGCTCACCCCCGCCGGATCGGGCCAGCTCTCCCCGCCCCGGAACCGGCGCCAGCCCCGGGGCAGGCCGGCGAGCATCAGCAGCAGGGGCAGGGCCCAGACCGCGGCTGCCGCCCAGGACGGATAGCTCCACTCGCCACTGCTGTACTGGCGGCCCACGGCAACAAAGGTGAAAGCGGCGGTGCCGCTGAGCAGCACCCAGGCCGCCGAGGGCCGGATAACGAGGAGCGGCAGGACCCAGGCCAGGTACCAGAAGTGCACCGTGGGCGAAAGGAGGAGAAAAGCGCAGAGGACAAAGAGCCAGCCGTGAAGCGGATCGGGGCTGGCCGAACCCCGGCGCCGGGGATGGAAACGCCACCAACCGAAAGCCAGGGCCGCCAGCAGGAGCAGGCGGCAGATGGCGGAGGCCGGGGCAATGTCGCCGAGCATCCAGCGCATGATCCCGTGCACCGGGCCGTTGAAGGCGAACTCCCGGCCAAAAGCGACCAGGCTGCGGAACACCGCGGTGCCGTCAATGCCGAAGAAGACGGCCAGCGGTGCCAGCGCCGCCAGCGGCGCGATCCAGGCGTGACGGAGATTGTCGCGGCGAAGGAGAAAGGGCCAGCCGAGGATCGCCACGTATTTTACCTGGACGGCGAGGCCGGCCAGCAGGAACATCCAGGCCCAGCGCTTGCGGCGATAGAGCAGTATGGCCCCCAGCACCAGCAGGCCCTGGGCCGCGTCAATGTGTCCCTGCCCGGCAAAGCCGATGAGGACCACCGGGTTCAGCGCGTAGAGCAGGGCAAGCCTCTGGTTCAGTTGCCGGCGGTGGAGCAGCAGGAGCAGCAACGCCAGGGTGCCCAGGTCAAAAATGAAGACCACCACCAGCTTCACCGCCAGGGGCGAGTACCAGGTGGACGCCACCAGGGCCAGGCCGGCAAGGGTCAGAGGGGGGTAGATGGCGGTCATTTCCGGGTGGTTGATCCCGGCCCAGTAGGGGTCCCCCGGATCGCGAAGAGGGTCCGCTGCCGGATCGTTGGCCGAGACGGCCGCGTGGCTGTACGGGCTGAGCCCGGCGGCCAGGACCCGCCCTTCCCAGAGGTAGCGGTTGAGGTCGTCGGACGGCGGGTGGGGCAGAAGCAGCAACCGGCAGAGTAGGCCCACAGAAAAAATCAGCACGGCACCCCGTTTCCGGTCCAGACCCCGGGGGAAGAAGAGCAACAGGGTCAGACCGACGACCCAGATGGCGAGGAAACAGAGGATCATCCGGCCCGCCGGCACTTCTCCCCCGGGAACGGGGAGGGGCCGGAAAAGATCATAGCCGCCAAACCCGACATAGGCGCAGATACCGGCCAGGATCACCGTGGCGCCGGCGAAGAGGACAGCCTTCCCCCATGATCCGAATCCAACATTTTCGGGAGACTGCTTCATTCAGCCTCGGGCCGCTGCCACACTGCCGGCAGGCACCGGGGGAGGTGCAGGGGAGAACCGCTCCTCCAATCCGAAGTGCTGGGCCAGGGTCAGCAGGCCGATAAAGAGGAACCCGGCGGCATACATGGCGAGAAACGGCCCCACCAGGTATTTCCCCTGCATCAGGTAGACCGTGAGCGAGCCCGCGCAGTAAGCGCCGACCCCCAGTTCCACCAGGGCAGTCCAGGGCAGGCGGACACGGTAACGCTTCTTCTCCCGGTCGCCCTTCTTCGGAGTCCTGATGAACCCGCTCTTCCGGCCGATCAGCGCTTCCGCCACCGCTCTCGAGTTGGAGACAGCCAGCCCCACCCCCATTACTACCAGCGCGGGCAGGCAGAGCACCCGGCGGGGCCAGTCGCGGTACGCCGCCTGCTGGCTCACCAGGTAGAGCGAGCTGGGCGCCATCATGGCCAGGGTGAGCACAGCGGCGAGAAAGGTGAAGAGCACCGTGCCCAGGGTCACGTCCAGGGTCAGCAGCACCGGCAAAGCGAAGAGCGCCAGGGTCAGCATCAGCGGGTGGACGATGTAGTGGGTCATGTGCATGGTGGCCTGCAGTTTCTTGAAAAGCGGCTCACCGGACCGCCAGATCGCCGGCAGCAGCTTCATCGCCGTCTGAGTCGAACCCTTGGCCCAACGGAACTGCTGGGTCTTCAGCGCGGTCACCACCTCCGGAATCTCGGCCGGCACCACCAGGTCCGGCAGGTAGACCGCGCCCCAGCCGGCCATCTGCATGCGGTAGGAGAGGTCCATGTCCTCGGTCAGCGTGTCCCAGCTCCAGCCGCCGGCGGCCTCGATGCCCTGGCGCCGCCAGATCCCGGCCGTGCCGTTGAAGTTCATGAACAGGCCGTTCCAGGCCCGGGCCGACTGCTCCACCATGAAATGGCCGTCGATTCCCACCGACTGGGCCCGGGTGAGCAGTGAGCGGCGGGGATTGAGATGACCCCAGCGGGCCTGGACCAGCCCCAGCTTCGGATCGTCGAGGAAGAAGGGGACCGTGCGCAGCAGGAAGTCCGGCGGCGGGACAAAGTCCGCGTCGAAGATGGCGAGCAGGTCTCCGGCGGCCTGTCTGGTGCCCTCTTCAAGAGCGCCGGCTTTGTATCCTTCACGATTCTGCCGGCGGATCACCCGGATGCGGTGGCCCTTTTTACGCAGGCGGGCGGCGGTGATGTCCACCAGCCCCCGGGTCTCGTCGGTGGAATCGTCGAGCACCTGGATCTCGTGCCGGCCGTCCGGATACTCCATGGCACAGGCCGCCTCCATCACCCGCACCGCCACGTTGTATTCGTTGAACAGCGGGATCTGGGTGGTCACCGCCGGCAGGTCGTCCCTGGCGGTCAGGTCACCCTGACGCTTGCGCACATCCCGCCGCATCTCCTCCGCCTCGGAACGGCGCCGGCGGAAGAGGAAGATCAGCACGTAGCAGTTGAGTGCATAAAGCAGCAGGCCCCCGGCGGCACAGAAATAGACCACCGTCACCAGCCCGGCCAGCAGGTCGACCATCTCAATCCTTCCCGTTCAGATTCCAGTTGTAATCCAGATGCGAGATTTTCAGACGGCTGCCATGTTCCCGGATAAAGGCCGCCGTCTCCTGATCTGTGTATTTAACCACATAATCGCTCACCGGGGCAGTCCCCCCGGCGGTGAAGTCGTCCTCGAACCAGTTGAATATCTGGCTCAGCTCCAGACGGAAGGTCTTGCCCAGCAGCCCACCGCTCTGGCTGGTGCGCACATGTTTCTCCGACTGCAGGAACTTCCGCGCCGCGGCGTCCAGCTCGGCATCGATGTTTGCGGCGGTGTATGCCCGCGAGGACAGGTCGGGACAGCCGATGGAGGCGCAGACGATGGCGAAATGGATCCGCGGCTCCCGGAGCTCCCCCCGCAGTTTCTGGTGCTCCACCTCGTTGAGGCTCAGGGTTTCCCCGACCAGTAGCCACTCTTTGGTGTCCCAGGGCTTGTGGATGTCGCGGATGCTTTCGATCTCTCCCAGGTGGCGCAGGATCAGCCGGACCGTGCAGGCGTTGTAGGCGTTGATGTAGAAGGCCAGTTTCTCGTCGTGGGAAGCGGCGGCTAGATCCGCCGCAGCCAGGGTGGCGAGGTAGGCATCCAGCGCGGCCTCCTCCCCCTTCCACCCTCCGTAGTCCACCACACCGCCGGCAACATGGGCCTGGAGCTGGCGGTTGAACGGCCCGTGATCCACCGGCGCCGCCCCGGCCGCAGCGGACAGGCAGATTCCCAGAACGACGATCAGGACGGAAGGGATTATCCGCGCACGAGAATTCCTGTCATTCATTTTCTGCTCCTTCAGCGGATTGCCGCCTTCCAGTGATCCTTGGTGTAGTTGTCGGGAACTGCCGTGCGCGAAAGGTTGCGCCGGTCGGCGTCGCCCAGCTTGCCGAAGGCCAGCACGTCCATGGGACAGTAAGTGACACAGGCCGAACAGCGGACACACTCCACGTCGTTCATGGGGATCCCCTTGTTGGCAAAGCTCATCACGTCGATGCCCATGTGACAGACCTTGGTGCAGATGTTGCACGAGATGCACTTCTTCTTCTCCGCCAGGATCCGGTAGCGGCTGAAGCGGGTCATGATGTGCATCGTTGCGGCCAGGGGACAGCCGAAGCGGCACCAGAAGCGGCCGCTGAGGAAAAAATAGACCCCCAACCCGAGGGTGCCGGCAAAGACGATGTCGATCAGCAGCAGGTAGCCGCCCCAGACCGAGTCAGCCAATAGAGAACCGTGGGAAAAGACGATGCCTTTCTTCTCCAGAAAGTGCACCGCCGTGGCCAGCAGGGCGAAGAGAAGTATGGCCTGCCCCACGTTTTCCCAGCCCTTGGCCCGCGGCCCGTGGGGCGCCCGGGTGCGGTACTCGTCGCCCAGCGACTCGGCCATCCCGCCGCAGCTGCAGATCCAGCTGCAGTAAATCCCCTTGCCCCAGTGCCGGATCATCCAGAAGAGCAGGCCCAGCTGCACCAGGGGGAAGACGGTCCAGAAGGTGGTGGCCCCGAAGGCATTGATCGAGAGGGGCCAGAAGAGGATGAACCAGAAGCAGGTCCAGCGGCCGTCGGGGAAGACCTGGGTCATGAAGGCCGAGTCGGCAGGGAAGTGGTTGCCGATGAGGATGTCGAAAAGGTAGTGGTCGCCAATCTGCTGGAACGGGAGCAGGTAGAGAAAGAAAACCTGGATGAAGACCAGGGTGCTCATTTGAATAAGCACGTAGCGTGTTCGCTTGACCAACACCCGCCGAATCCCGAACAGGGCCATGGTTGTGCAATAGAGAAAGGAGTAGAACTGGGTGGGGGCGAGGGTCCAGCCCACCGAGTTGCCCATGGTGCTGCTGAGGTAGACCCAGAAGTAGGCCAGCGCGGCAGCGATGAAGTAGCCATACTTGATCACCGGCCAGGCGCCGCCGAAATATCGCCGGCCGCTGCGGAGCACGAAAAAAAGCGCCGCCGCGCCAAAGACAAGAAAGATCAGCGACCCGACCCAGCCGGCGAGAAAGCTCAGCGGGTTGAGCCAGGTTTCGTAACCCGAATGGCCATAGGCCGCGGCGGCCCGGAACGGTGCAGCCACCGACACGGCCACCAGCCCGAACAACCCCTCATCCCCGCTGAGCAGCCCGTTTCGCTGGGCAATGGCATACGGCGCCAATAAATAGGCCTTCAGCGATCCCCAGAACCCGCCGGCACCGGAAAGGATGTCGTAGGCGTTGCCCTTCTTGCCAAAGTAGAGCATGGTGAAGAAGCTGAGCATGGCGGTGAGAAAGACCCAGTACGAGCGGCCCTTCTCCCCCTCCATGCGGATTCCGCTGCGCTTGAAAAAATCGGTGGGCAGTTCGCGGCCGATCAAGGCAAACACGGCATCGTTGGCAACCCGCGCGTCTCCTGAGGTCTGGGCCAGCAGTACCTCGTCTCCGCTAACCTCCTTCACCGTGCTTCCCAGGCGGACATCGATGGCCCCGCCAGCAGCCAGCGCCTCGAAAGACCTGACGTTATCCTCCTTGGGTCTGGAGAAAGAGGCCCCGCGATAGGAGTGGGTCACCTCGGCGCCGGCGCCGGCCAGGGCGATGGAAGCCTCCAGCGCCGAGTCGCCGCCGCCAACCACAAGCACTTTGCTCCCGTTGAAGTCCGCCGGGTCGAAGAGCCGGTCGTAGACCTTGGGCAGATCGTCCCCGGCGGCGCCGAGCTTTCTGGAGTTTCCGCTCTTACCCAGGGCGAGCACCACCCTGAGAGTAGAGGTTGTTCCATCGCTCGTTTCAACACGAAGCAGAGCACCGTCGCGGTGGATCTGTTTCACCATCACCCCTTCGCTGATGGTGATACCACTGGCGGTGATCTGTTTTTCGAGATCCTCGAGCAGCGTCTCCTTGGTCCCGTCATCCATCCGCAGGCCGCCCTCGGCCGGGCCCGAAGGAGTGATGATGATCGGCTTGCCGCGGGGAAAGTTGACGATGGTGTTCAGGCGGGAGGCCGACTCGAAAAGGCGGTAGGAGAAGTCGTGGGCCTGGCACTCCATGGCCGCGGCCACGCCTGCCGGCCCGGCGCCGACGATGACCACGTCCACCACCTCGCCGGCCGAAGCGTCCCGGGCCTTATGAAATCCATCATCGGCGGCAACGCGGCGAACCGTTTCCGCGCCGCTCTCCCCGGCCAGCTTGAGCAGCGGCACCCCGGTGAGGTCACCGGCGATAAACACCCCCTCCAGACTGGAGCGGCCCTGCTCGTCCCGCTCGGGGTAGAACTCCACCTCGCCGGCGGGAACACCCTCCTGCAGCCAGTTGAGGTAGCGGTTGATCAGGCCCATCCAGAGCACCATCGGAGACAGCCGGTTCCGGAACGGTGGCCGGCGGCGGCCACTGCCCCGGTCCGGCAGGGTCAGCTCAGTTCATCGATGCAGAGCACCTTGTCCAGCCCGTAACGCTGCTGGCGCGGGAAGGCCTCCCCTGATTCGCTGTACCCCAGCGAGATCATGAAGGAGAGGATCCAGGGTTCCTTGACCCCGATATACTCGCTCACCGCCTTCTTGTCGAAGCCGATCATCGGGCAGCTGGCCAGACCCATACCGTGGGCAGCCAGCATCAGGGTCATGGCGGCAAAGGAGCTGTTGCGGATGGCGTACTCGTGCTGCTCGTACTCGGTGGGATAGACCGCCCCCACCGCCTGCATCCAGGTGGCGTGTACCTGGTCGTTGATGATCCCGTTGCTGCGCCACTGGTCGAAAATCGCCTCCTTGTTGACCTGGGCGTCAGTGGTGCCCAGCACCAGCACCAGGGCGCTGGAGTCGGTGATGATGTTCTGGTCCCAGGCCATCTTGCGGATATCGGCCCGCTTGGCGTCGTCCTCGATTACCAGGAACTTCCACGGCTGGAGGTTCCAGGACGAGGGGGACTTGGTGGCCAGGGTGATCAGTTTCTCCAGGTCGGCGCGGGGGATCCGCTTTCCAGGATCAAAACTGTGAATTGAGCGTCGTCCTTCGATCGCTTCGAAAAGGTCCATTATTCTTCCTCCATATGGTGTAAATCAATTTTTTCAAGGTCCTCGGGACGGTCCACGTCGTCGAGGGGGATGAGCAGGGTCACGGGGAGCTCCAGGCGCTTCGCCAGATCCAGTGTCAGCGGCAGCACCTGTTCGGTGCCCCAGGGAATCCCCTCGAAGAGTTTCGGGGGAATCCCGGTGAGCCCGATGAGGTAGTAACCGCCGTCACGGGCGGGGCCGAGCACCACCGGTGCCTGGTTCAGCTCGTCAAATGCGCGGAGCATGATCCGGCCCGACAGCCCGGGGCAGTCGGTGCCCACCAGCACCACCTTCTCTGCCCCCTCGGCAAAACATCGCTGGAAGGCATCATGCATCCGGTCTCCCAGATCGCCATCCTCCAGCTGGGGGACCATTTTCAGTTCGTTGCCAAAGAGTTCTTTAATCCGCCGCGGTCCGCCGCCGCTGTACCAGACTTCCACGGAAGCGAGTCCGTGCTGCGCCAGTTCGTTGGCCGCGGCCAGTGTCCGGCGGGTCATCCGGCAGTGCAGATCGGCCGCCCCCTGCTCACCGAGAGCGGGGATCAGCCGTGTCTTCACCCGGCCCGCTTCGGGGTAGCGGGTGAAGATCACCAGTCTGTTTCGTAGTAGAGCATCCACGGGAAAGCCTCGCCTCCGCCGGTCAGGTCAGCGCCCCGGCGCAGGAGGAACCGAACCCGGCGGTGCAGCCAAAGCAGTGGTGCCCGGTGACCACCCGGCGACAGCCGACCTGTTGCGGGTCGAAACGGCGGATGTGGTCTGGAGCGCCGTGGTCCATGGACATGCCCAGGGCGAGGTTGAAGTCGCAGTCGTAGAGGGTGCCGTCCCAGGCCACGCTCACCTGATGGCGGCACATCAGCCCCCCCACCGTCCCCGGGTTGAAGGCGTCCCGCAGCAACCCGGTGTATGCCGCTTCCTTGCCGTCGGCGGCCAACTGGGTCCTGAAGCGGCCGATGGGCATGTTGGTCACCGTGAGCAAGCTGGTGAAGCTGATCCCGAACCGCTCCTTGAGTTCGCGGCGGTAATCGGCCTCCAGGCTCTCCTGGGCCGGCGGCAGGCTGGGGCCCGCCGGGTTGTACACCAGGTTGAGCTGCAGGCCGTCATCCACCCCGTAGCCACGGTCGTTCAGAGCGCGGATCACCTCGATGCTGCGGCGGTAGGTATCCGAACCCCGCTGGCGGTCCACGTTCTCTTCGAGGTAACAGGGCAGGGACGCCACCAGCCGAACCTCTTCGCCGGCAAGAAACTCGGGCAGGTCCTCCATTCCCGGTTCGAACATCACCGTGAGGTTGGTCCGCACCTGCACCGTGTGGCCGGCCCGGCGGAGTTCAGTGACAAAACGGCGGAAATTGGGATTCAGCTCCGGTGACCCGCCGGTGAGGTCGAAGAAGCGGCAACCGGCCTGCTCCGCTGCCTCCATGGTCCTGGCCATGGTGGGCCAGTCCATCTGCTCCGTGCGCCCGGGTGAGGCTTCCAGATGACAGTGGGCGCAGGAGAGATTGCAGTTGAGCCCCAGGTTGACCTGGAAGATCTCAATGGAGTCACAGTGCAGGCCTTCCCGCTCCCCCGCGCTGACCATTTTATCGAAGTCGTTCATCATCTGACTCCCCTTGGATCCTCCAGCAGGCGATAGAGAACGTTATCGGCAAACGCCGGATCCTTAGTCATTTGCAGGTGATCGGTAAAAAGAAATAATACATCCTCCCAGTGAACTGGAGATACCAGCATTGGCGACCAGGGCCCTCCCATCCGTTCGTCCATCAGGGCACTTCCTCTCAGCACCGAACCATCTCCGGGCTCAACGCTGACCATCTCCAGTTTGCCGCTGGTGTCAACAGCCACCTGCCGGGCCGTGGGGATGGCATCCCCGGCAATGAGGAACAGATCCACGCCCGCCGGCGGCGAGGCCGGCCGATCAAGGGCCGCCTGAAACCGCTCCGCCCGCAGCAGACACTTCCCCTGATGCTCGAGAGCGATGCGGCGGCGAACGCCGGCATCAGCTTCCCCCGGCAGCAAATCCTGCAGCAGGTGGTCGGCCGCAGGATTGGCCAGCCCCCACTTCATCCGTACCCACAGCTCCGGGTCGAAGAGATCCAGTCTCTCGTCCTCCCCGGCGGTCCCGCTCACCACCGCCCCGTGCCGCGTGCGCGGCAGCAACTGGTAGGTGGAGGGAAAGGTACCGAGCAGCAGCGCGTGGTAACGCGGTGTGAAAGGGCTGAAACGGCGCCCCTGCACCAGGTTGACCAGCGACTCGAGCGACCCTGCATTGGGCGGCCCGACCATGATCAACCGCTCGACCATGTCGCAGCCGGCCCATGTCGGCTCCACCAGGCCCGCTTCACCGGTAACATCCGCCGTGCCGTAGCGCAGGTAGTAACGGGCCACCAGACAACCCATGGAGTGGGCCACGATGTCGAATTTCAGATCGCTGTAATCCCCCGGGCCGAAGTGTATTCGCAGTTGCTCGCGGACGTAACAGCCCTTCTCCTCGATGAATTGATGAAGGAGACGGGCGCTCTCCACATTGTCCCGCCGCCAGTCGTAATCGAACTGGAAACAGGTGAAGTGATCATCCCCGTAGTCCAGCCCGCCGCTGCTGCCCAGCCCCTCGTCCCGGTAGCCGCCGGAGCCGAGCAGGTTGAGTATGTGAAAATAGGCTTTGAGGTGCAGCGGCAACCCGAACAGGTTGACACTCACCTGGTCCAGTACGCCATCAGCCTCCACCTCGTCCCACAGATTATCGAGGGCTGCCCCTTCGGCCATGGGTAACGCAATCAGCCGGCTGCCACCGGGTTCCCCCGGCTTGACCGCATCACCGCCAAAGGCACCCCAGACCATCCGGCCGCTCTCCCGGTCGACCAGTTTCGAGCCGAGCACACCGGGGATGACGATTACCGGATTCCTGTCGATGGAATGGTGGCTGGCGGAACGGTTGTATATCCCGCCCAGCTCCGGTCCCCGGTAGCGGGTCCTGCAGGCATTGACGGAGAAGATGGAAAGCAGGGACACCACGAACAGTGCCGCGGAAACCACCTTCACCGTTACGCTCCCTGCAGGTTGCCTGTCCTCGCTCCACATCCCCACCAGCCTCCCCGTTACCACCGGCCAATCAGCATTTTGGCTTGATGATCTTTTTCAGCAGACCGCTGAACAGCAGCCCCACGCCCACACCAACACCGATGCCCACGGCGATATTGTCCAGGGCCACCCCCACCGCCACTCCGATTCCGATTCCCATCATCAGGCCGGCACCCGGCCCGCTGTTGGTGCTTCATCTCATATTGTCGTTTCCTGGTATCTCCGACATGGTCTTCTTCTCCCTCTCTCGTTGCAAGTGTTTATTTGACATACACAGTCTTGATGTTGACAAACTCCCGGATGCCGAAACTGGACAGTTCACGGCCGTACCCGCTCTCCTTGATCCCGCCAAAGGGCAGGCGCGGGTCCGAGCGGACAAACTCGTTGACGAAACAGCAGCCGGCTTCCAGTTCCTGGCTGGCGATCCGGTCACCCCGGGCGCTGTCGCCGGTGAACACGGCGGCTCCGAGACCGAAAATCGAGTCGTTGGCCACCTTGATGGCTTCCTCCTCGTCGGCCACCCCGATCACCGCGGCCACCGGGCCGAACAGTTCCTCCTCATAGGCCGGCATCCCCTTCTTCACCCCGCTGAGCAAAGTGGCCGGGTACCAGGCACCCGGGTGCCCGGGAACCTCACCGCCCAGCAGGCAGGTGGCCCCCAGTTCCAGGGAACGGCTCACCTGCTGGTGCAGCTCGTCGCGCAGGTCCTCCCGGGCCTGGGGCCCGATATCGGTGGCCCCGTCCAGCGGGTCGCCCATGGTGCGGGCGGCCAGACGCTGTCGCAGCAGTTCCTCGAACTGCTCCCGCACCGCTTCCACCACGATGAACCGCTTGGCGGCGATGCAGCTCTGGCCGGCGTTGACCAGCCGGCTGGTGGCACAGGACTCGGCCGCCTGCTCGAGGTCCGCGTCCTCGAGGATCACGTAGGGGTCGCTGCCCCCCAGCTCCAGCACCGTCTTCTTCAGCATCCGGCCCGCGGTGGAGGCCACGGCCTGGCCGGCCGGGGTGGAGCCGGTGAGGGTCACCGCCTTGACCAGCGGATTGCTGATGATCGCCTCCACCTGGGCGCTGCCCACCAGCAGGGTGCGGAAGAGATCCGGGGGGAAACCGGCCTCGCGGAAGATCTCCTCGATGGCCAGGGCGCTGCCCGGCACGTTGGAGGCGTGCTTGAGCACACCGGCGTTCCCGGCCATCAGCGCCGGGGCGGCAAAGCGGAAGACCTGCCAGAGGGGGAAGTTCCAGGGCATCACCGCCAGCACCACGCCCAGCGGCCGGAACGCCACGTAGCTCCGCGAGGCCTCGGTCTCGATGGCCTCGTCGGCGAGAAACTCCGGGGCCTTGTCTGCATAGTAGTCGCAGATCATGGCACACTTGGCCACCTCGGCCCGGCCTTGTTTTACCGGCTTGCCCATCTCCCGGGCCATCAGCAAGGCCAGTTCGTCCTCCCTCTCCCGCAGCCGTTCCCCGGCCTGCCGCATCAGGCAGGATCGCTGGTCGAACCCGGTGCCTCGCCAGTGGAGGAATGCCTGATGGGCGGCGGTCACGGCGGCGGCCGCATCCCCGGGAGTCATTTCTTCATAGCTGTCCACCGTTTCCCCGGTGGCCGGGTTGACCACATCCAGGCTCATTATTCGTCCCTCCAGTAGCGGTTCAGATTCTCCACCAGTTCGATATTTACGCTTGGATCCACCGGGATCTCCACCACCGACAGTTCGCCGGAGGGGATGGTCTCCCGCAGGGTTTCCCGCAGTTCGGCCAGACTCTCCGGACGATAGGCCTTGATGCCGAAGCTCTCCACGTAGGCCTTGAAATCGGGGTTGCTCAGCTCGGTGTAAATCGAACGGCCCCGGGACAGCGTCTGCTTCCAGTTGATCAGGCCGTAGTCATTGTCGTTGAAAATGATAGCGGTGAACCCCACGCCCAGCCGTTTGGCCGTCTCCAGTTCCTGGGAGTTCATCAGAAATCCGCCGTCCCCCATCACCGCCACCACCTGCCGGCCCGGGTCGGCCAGGGCCGCGGCCACGGCGCCGGGAAGGGCAATGCCCATACTGGCCAGCCCGTTGGAGATGATGCAGCCGTTGGGGCAAAGGGTGGGGAAGTTGCGGCCGATCCACATCTTGTGACTGCCCACGTCGCTGATCAGCAGACCGCAGGGGTCGAGCACCTGGCGGATCTCCAGCAGCGCCCCGGGGATGGTGAAGGGCTGTCCCTCGGTGAGCTGACGTTTGCGGTGACTCTCCAGGATCCGCTGCCGGATCGGCCGGTACCACTCCCGGTCGAACCCGAGATCGCGGTCGCCAAACCGCTGCTCCAGTTCCCAGATGGTGCCCGAGATGTCGCCCACCACCTCCACCTCCGTTTCGTAGTGGGTGTAGACTTCGGCCGGGATGAAGTCGATGTGGACGATCTTCTTCCCGTCGGGGTTCCACTTCTCCGGCTGGAACTCGGCGATGTCGTAGCCCACGGTGATCACCAGGTCCGCCCGGTCCACCGCCTCCTGCACGTAGTCGCGGACAAAGCCGAGACCGATGCTCATCAGCGATTGTGGCAGGTCGTCGCTCACCGCGCCCTTGCCCATGAAGGTGGTGGTCACCGGGATGCCGTGGCGCTCGACGAAAGCGGTGAGGTGTTTGCTGGCCCGCTTGCGGATGGCGCCGTTGCCGGCGATGACCAGCGGCCGCTTCGCCGATTGCAGCAGTTCCACGGTGCGGTCCACCGCCTTGTAGTCCGGCGCCGGGCGCCGCACCCGCCGTGCCGGGAGCGGGGTCACCCGCTGCACCGCCACGTCAGCGGCCAGGTCCTCGGAAAGTTCGATGTGCGTCGCCCCCGGTTTCTCCGCCTGGGCCGCCCGGAAGGCCTTGCGCACCACCTCGCTGACCACCTCCGGTGAGGAGATGGCCGAGTTCCACTTGGTCACCGGCCCGAACATGTGGACGATGTCGAGATACTGGTGGCTCTCCTGGTGCAGGCGGGTGATCCCGCCCTGGGCGGTAAGGGCCACCAGCGGCGCCTTGTCCATGTTGGCGTCGGCCACCCCGGTGATCAGGTTGGTGGCCCCGGGCCCAAGGGTGGCCAGACAGACCCCGGCCCGGCCGGTGATCCGCCCCCAGACATTGGCCATGAAGGCCGCCCCCTGCTCGTGACGGCAGGGGATGAACTGGATCGACGACTCCTCCAGCGAGAAGAGGAAATCCTCGTTCTCCTCGCCCGGGACACCGAAGATGTACTGCACACCCTCGTTCTCCAGACATTTGACAAAGAGGTCGGTTACTTTCATCTCTTACTCCCGGATCAATCTCTCTCCAGCAGAAACGCCCCGGCCATGGCGCCGGCGGCGCAGATGCTGACCAGCCCGTACCGGCTGTCGCGGCGGACCATCTCATTGGCCAGCGTGGTTACGATGCGGCCCCCGGTGGCTGACCAGGGATGTCCCAGGGCCAGAGAACTGCCATTGACGTTCACCCGGGACCAGTCCAGGGGACCGAGAGGGTCTCCCTTCCAGCCCTGCTCCCAGGCCATGGCGTTGGCCAGCACCTGGGCGGCAAAGGCTTCGTGAATCTCCACCAGGTCGATCTCCTCGAGGCCCACCCCTTCACGGGCCAGCAGCCGGGGCACCACCAGTGCCGGGGCCATCAGAAGGCCCTGCTCCACCGGGATGGCTCCGTAGGCCATGGCGCGGATGAAAGCCATCGGCTGGAGGCCCTCGGCCCGGGCCAGGTCCTCACTCATCAGCAGCATGGCGGAAGCGCCATCGGTGACCGGTGAGGAGTTGCCCGCGGTGAGCGTCCCCCCAGCGTCGAACACCGGCCGCAGTGCAGCCAGGGCTTCGAGGGAACTGCCCTCCCGGGGGCCGGTATCCTGGTCCACCCCGAGCAGGGGGACAATCTCCGCCGCCAGCTTCTCCCGGGCGGCCACCGCGTTACGGTGACTGGCCAGGGCTATTTCATCCTGCGGTTCACGCGGAACTTTCCACTCCTTACTGGTGATCTCCATGTGCTGCCCCATGGAGAGACCGGTGGACGGCTCCTGGAAAGTCGTAGCCGTGGCGTGGGACAGCGAGTCGGCCCCGCCGGCGATACCGGCCGCAATGCGGCCGGTGGCGATTCCCTCGGCGATGGCGGTTATGGTCCGCAGGCCGGTGATGCAATAGGAGGAGATGGTCTGCGCCTCCACCGCTGCCGGCAGTCCGGTTTCGAAGACCAGTTCCCGGGCCAGGTTCGGTCGCCCCTTCTCCGGCACCACGGTGCCGAAGGCCAGCGCCTCGATCAGATCGGGATCGAAGTCGTGGCGCCGCACCAGGCCGTTCAGCGCCCCGGCGCCCAGCGCCAGCGGTCCCAACTCGCTCAGTTCCTTGCCCGCCTTGACGAACGGGGTCCGGGCTCCGGCGATAATGGCCACCCGTTTTTCCACCATAGTCAACTCCCTTCCCATGGTGAGTCGGCTCACGGCCCCGATCGTTACAAAAAAGGTCCGGCGGTTATGTAAACGGCTTACGACTCAGCCGGTGATCGATCCTGGTAACGCTGCCTCAGCACCCGGCGCATCAGTTTGTTCGAAGCCGTCCGCGGCAGATCGGCGAGCAGCACCAGATCGTGAATCCGGAACAGCGGATTGAGCCGTTCCCGAATCAGCTGCTGCAACTCCGTTTTCAGCTGGTCCGCGTCCGGCGCCCCGTCTGTTGTGGCGGGCACCAAGTGGAGCACCAGCTGCTCCGCACCCTCGCCCCCCGGCTGAACCCCCACCGCCGCGCACTCCAGCACCCCCGGATGTGCGTCGACGATCCGTTCCAGTTCCAGCGAACTGACCTTGATGCCGCCGAGGTTCATCGTGTCGTCGGCCCGCCCCTGGGCCCGGAAGAAACCGTGGTGCAGACGCTGCAGCTGGTCACCGTGCCGGCGGAGCACTTCTCCTGCCGGCCCGATCGGGCACCCGACAAAGTAGACCTTGTGGTGGTCGCCATTGAGCAGGCGTTGTGACAGGCCGATGGACGGCGGCACGATGAACATTTCGCCCGGTTCGCCCTCGGCCGCCGGATGGCCCTCCTCGTCCAGCAGAACCAGCCCCGTGCCCAGGGCCGGCGTGCTGAAGGTGGCCGGTGAAGCCGGCTGGACCACGGTGCCGGTGACTAACCCGCCGCCGACCTCGGTTCCCCCCAGGTATTCGATCACCGGCGCCCGGTATCCGGTGCGGCTCATCAGCCAGAGGTAGTCTTCGGTGCCCGATGGCTCACCGGTGGAACTGAAGAGACGGACGCCGCCCCAGTCCGCGTCACCCAGCGCCCCGGAGGCGCGCCAGGCACGAACCAGGGATGGAATCACACCGAGTATGGTGACCCCGGCCCGCTGCACAAAGCGGGCGAAATCGCCGCCGGTGGGTGTGCCCTCGTAGAGCGCGATGGTCCCGCGATTCAGCAGGGTGGCATAGATCAGCCAGGGGCCCATCATCCAGCCGATGTTGGTGGGCCAGGCCACTACGTCTCCTTCACCGATATCCTGGTGAAAACGGCCGTCCATCCCGCACTTGATCGGCGTGAGGTGGGTCCAGGGGATCATCTTCGGCGTCCCGGTGGTCCCGGAGGAGAAGAGGATGTTGGTCACGTCACAGGGGCCGGCAATCACCGAAGTGAATTCGGTTTCGGGCGCCAGCATATCGTCGCAGAGCAGATCGCCATCACGGAGCGCCACCTCCCGCTCAGGATCCATGGGGATCACCACCGCCGTTGGCGCCCCGGCCTCCTTGACCTTGTCATAAAGCCACACCTCCTTGCCGCCGCGGAGGTAGGCCTCCTGGGTCACCACCAGACGTGCTTCAGCCAATTCAAGACGGCTGGACAACTCGTTCACGGAGAAGCTGTCGGCAATGGAGATCACCCGCAACCCGGCGCGGATCACGGCGAGGTAGGCCACCACGCACTCGAGGTTCATCGGCATGAACAGGGCCACGGCACTTCCCCGGGGCAACCCGAGGCGGGCAAAACCACCGGCGGCCCGGTTGACCAGCGCTTCCAGCTCACCATAGGTGGTGACCTGCGGCTCCTTGTCCTGCTCCCGGGCCCAGACCACCGCCGGCCGGTCCGGTTCGGCCCGGAAACAGCTGTCGGTGATGTTCATCCGCGCGCCGGGCAGCCAGCGCACATCTTCCACCCCGCTGGAGAAGTCGGCGGTCTTTTCGGGTGGAGTCTCGAAGACGATGCCCAGCCGCTCGATCACCGCGGCCCAGAAACCATCACGGTCCTCCAGCGACCAGCGGTGGAGGGCCTGGTAGTCGGGCAGGCCCAGTTCAGCCGTCAACCGGTCGAGATTCGAGTTCGCGGCCTGCTCTTCGCCCGGAATCCAGGCTGGCGGCGGACCGTCTTCCGCAGCCCTGCCAGCGTAGATATCACGGAATGCATTCCACTGTTCAGCGAAGGGGATGTCTTCCCCGGCACGGACACGTTGGGCAAAGCTCAGCCACTGCCGCTCCTGGTCCCGCGGGTCGGGTCGATAGTTAATGTCCTGGCCACCCTGGTTCATACTGTCTCCTGCGCTCAAATATCCATATATTTTACCTTTTTAGTCGTTTTTTCACGCCGAATATTACAATTTTGTTGTTTCCAGCGACCAGGAGTGAGCAGGGGACCAGTGGCCCGGGCGATTCAGGAGCGAAGCGAACGGATGAACTCGGCGAAGGGCCGATCGGCCCCCGGGAAACGGTCCTCGTGGGTCGTGCCGTCCTCGAGGTTGAGTACACCCCGCGGGCAGACCGCCGAGCAGACCCCGCAGCCCACACAGGAGGCCCGGACGACGTTGGCGCCGCGCTGGGCATAGCTGCGCACGTCGATGCCCATCTCACAGTAGGTTGAGCAGTTGCCGCAGGAAATACACTGGCCGCCGTTGGTGGTGATTCGGAACCTGGAGAAGTAGCGCTGCAGGATGCCGAGGATGGCAGCCATCGGACAGAAGAAGCGGCACCAGATCCGGCTGCCCAGCACCGGGTAGGCGGCAACCCCAACCAGGCCGGCCAGCATGGTGGCCACCATGAAGCCGTAAGCCCGTTTGAACTGGAAGGCGAGCTGGCCCAGCAGGCTGCCGCCAAGAGCATCGTTGACCCAGAGCAGGATGGTGCCGAGGGTGATGATCACCAGCACCAGGTGGATCGACCAGCGCTCGAACTTCCAGGCGGCGAGGCTCTTGTTCGACAACTGGCGGTACGGGTCACCCGCTGTTTCGGCCAGGCCGCCGCAGCCGCAGGACCAGGAACAGTACCAGCGTTTGCCATAGAAATACGTCAGTATCGGCGTGGCCAGCACCAGGGCCGCCACGCCCCAGACCACCATCAGGGTGCCCAGGCCTCCCGGGTGCGCGATCAGGTTTTTCACCTCGCCGGGGTAGAGATACTTGGGCTGCAGGGGCCAGAAGTAGCTGAAATAGAACTCGGGGTGGTTGAACAGCCGCAGCAGCGAGGGAAGCAGAAAGGCCACGATGAGCTGGAAGCCCATCACACTGTAAGTGCGCAGCCGCTGGTAACGGCTGTGCCGGTAGCGGAATAGCATCCGCACTCCCATCAGCAGTACTGCCAGGGTGTAGAAATAACCGTAAAGAAACCAGTGGTCGGCCGGCACGCCGCGGAGCAGCTGGCTTAACGGGTCGGCCAACCGGGTTGCCCCCACCAGGTATTCGGGCCACCAGTAGTAGGCGGTGTAGAACGCGACCAGGATGATCGCCAGCAGCCAGTGGGGCCATCCCCGGCGCCGGACGATGTGGTTGTTCTTGATCCCGGGTATGGTGCCCTGGTAGTTACTTGTGATCCAGCCGAGCGCGCCGGCGGAGATCAGGCCGTAGGTCAGGAGAAACGCGGTCCAGCCGCCGGCCACGGTGATGCCGAGGGCGGCCAGGGCCAGCAGAACCATCCCGGCGATGAAGAGCAGCATGAAGAACGGACGGAGACCGCGGCCGGCACTGTTATCAGTGGTGCTCATGAGAGTTGCTCCTTGAGGCTGGCAACGATCTCCGGTTCGTGGCGCCGGAAGAACTCAGGGTCGAAATTGGCCTCCCCCAGATGGTCGAGAACGTAGGCGGCGTCCCGTTCCTCGGCAATCCAGCGTTCGCACACCGGGTGGCGATAGCGGATGCCAAGGGCATTGAAACCGATCAGCTTCCCCTGGTCCAGCACCAGCCGCAGGACATGGCGGCGTTCACGGTGCACCCACAAGGGGCTCCGCTCCGGCGACGGGTCAGGCTCGGATATCCCGTCGGGCACCATCCCGTAGGTCTGCCACTCGAGGTCGAAGAACTTGGCCGAGTTGAACCAGATGCCCCGGTCGTAAACCGCCTCCTCGCCGGCCATCACCCGCCCAACCACCTCGCCGTGCATTCGGCCGGTGTACCACAGCTGCTCGATGCGGTTACGTTCGTCCCCGGGGGTGACCAGTTCGGCGCAGTCGCCGGCAGCGTAAATGCCGGGGGTTTCGGTGCGGAAGCTGAAGTCCACCAGCACCCCGCGCCCGGTGGGGATGCCGGAGCCCTCGATAGCCGAGAGGTTGGGTCCCACGCCGGCGGTGAGCCCCACCACCCCGCAGTCGATACGCTCGCCGCTGCCGGTGACCACGGCACAGGCCCGGCCGCGGCCGTTGTCGACAATCTCTTTCAGTTCGGTTTCCAGTCTGAGATCGATGCCGTTCTCGCGAATCACCTCGTTGAGAATGGCGGATTCAGCTTTGGGCATCACGTTGTCCCAGTATGAATTTTCGCGGGCGAGGATGGTCACCGCCAGCCCTCTGGCGTGGAGCATTTCGGCCAGTTCCACCCCGATCAGACCGCCGCCGACAATCACCGCCCGCTGGGTTCCGACACCGTTATCCTCCAGCAGCTGGAGATCCTGGAGACTGTAGAATCCCTGCACTCCGTCGAGGTCTTGACCCGGCCAGCCGAACTTGTTCGGTTTCGACCCGGTGGCGATGAGCAGCTTGTCAAAGGCCAAGGATTGGCCATCGGCGAGCAGGACCTGTCGACTGGCGGTGTCCACCCCCTCGACCCACGCCCCGACCCGGCGGATCCGCAACCGGTCCCACATCGGGTTCTCGTAGGGCCGGGTATCCTCAAGGCGCATATGCCCGAGCCAGATATACATCAGGGCCGGGCGTGAGTAGTAATAGTCGGATTCGCCGGAGATCATGGTGATCTCCCACTCGGGCTGCCGGGCGCGGAGTTCGATGGCCGCGGTGACACCGCTGATGCCGTTGCCGATGATGATGACCTGCACCGTCAGCCTCCTTTCCAGAGACACCCGATCACACCGGAGCGGGCTGCCGCCAACTCATCCTGAAACGTTGGAATGTATGTAGTTAATGTAGATAAGAATAAAGCTCACCGGATTCGTAGTCAAATCAGGAAGATTCGCTTCGCGAAGGCCCCCGGGTTGCTCAATTACCTGAAAAACCGTATATCTATTGCTGACACCGTGCCGCCCCAGCATGGCGTTCCCGAATTTCCAACACCCGGAAGCAGAAAATGAAATCATTCCGCACTCATCTCATTTGTTCCCTGATCGGCTGTCTGCTGATATTCCTGCCGGGCCTCTGTACGGCGACAGAGAAGGAAGAGCTGGAAGATCGCCTGGTCTTCGCCAGTGGCGAGGAACGGGTGGACCTGCTCAACAAGCTGGCGTACGAGATCAAGGAAAATGAGACGCAGCAGTCGGTGGCCCATTCCACGGAAGCACTGCAGTTGGCCCGGGAGCTGGAGTATGAACAGGGCGAGGTGACCGCCCTGAACAACCTGGGGATCGGATATTATTTCCTTGCCGACTATGCCCGGGCCTTGAACTACTACACCGAATGCCTGGAACTGGCCGAGCGGTTGGGGAACCAGGATCGAAGCGCCGCCGCGCTGAACAACATCGGCATCATCCACTTCCTCTGGGGGGAGTACGACCTGGCACTGGACCACTACTATCGTGCGCTGGCCATCCGGGAGGCGCTGGGCGACGAACTGGAGATCGCCAAGGCCTACAACAATCTGGGAAATGTCTCCGACGCCACGAAAGAGTATGCGGAGGCGCTTCGGCACTACGGGGAAGCGATCAGACTCTACGAAAAGCTGGGTGAGCAGCACTTGATAACCAGCACGCTGAACAATATCGGGCTGGTTCATGTGGGGATGGAGCAGTACGACCAGGCGCTGGCCTCCCTGACCCGGGCCCTGGAGATCGGGCGTGAACTTGGCGACCTGGCCAGCATGGGCTTCTCGCTCAACCACATGGGGATGGTTCATGAGGCGCGGGGTGATTTCCAGGCCGCTCTGAGCAGCTACCAGGAGGCCCTTGACGCGCGCATCTCCATCGGCGACCGGCAGGGCGAGGCCGACACCCGTAAAAACATCGGCAGCCTTTACGCACAGACCGGTGACCTGGATCGAGCTGTCGACTACCTCTACGAGGCGCTGGCCGTGGCCAGCGAGATCAACGTCAAGGAGATCGTACGTGACACGCACCTCTCCCTCTCCGAACTCCACGAACAGGCCGGTCAGATGGATATGGCGCTGGAGCATTTCAGACAGTTCAAGGAGAGCAACGACAGCATCTTCAATGAAGCCAGCAGCCGCAAGATGGCCGAGCTGCAGACCCGCTTCGAGGTAGAGAAGAAAGACCAGGAGATCGAAACGCTCCAGCGGAAACGAAAAACCCAGCGGACCATCCGCAACATCATCCTGCTCTCTCTCGTCCTGTCCGTCCTGATCCTGTTCCTTCTCTACCGCGGCTACCGCTTGAAGGTCCGCGCCAACCGGGAAATCCGGCGGAAGAACCTGGCCCTGGAGCAGGCCCATGCCGAGCTGGAAGCGGCCGCCCGGGCCGAGCTGGCCCACGTGGCCCGCGTGGCCACCATGGGTGAACTGTCCGCAGCCTTTGCCCACGAGCTGAGGCAGCCGCTCACCGCCATCCTCCAGAACGCCCGGGCATCCCAACGTTTCCTTCAGGCGACACCCCCCAACGCCGAGGAGGTGGACGGGGCACTGGCCGATATCGTCGAGTCCACCGGCCGGGCCGACGAGATCATCACCAGGCTTCGTGCGCTGATGCGCCGTGGAGAAATCAGCCACGAAACTTTCGATGTCAACGATGCCGTGCGGTTGATCGAGCCCATCACTCGTGCCGACACAAAGATAAAGGACGTGAATCTGGAGCTGGCTCTGGAACCGGGTCTACCGGAGATCGAGGGGGACCGGATCCAGCTGCAGCAGGTGGTGCTCAACCTGATCCAGAATGGGGCGGCGGCAATGAAGGGAGCCGCTCCCGGCACTTCACTGCTGGTGACCACCTCCGTTGACGAGGAAAACAGAATCGTGGTATCGGTGAGGGATGCCGGTCCTGCCATCGGGGACGAAGTGCTGGAACAGATGTTCGACCCGTTTTACACCACACGGGAGGATGGCCTGGGGATGGGGCTGCCCATCTGCCGCACCATCATCAAAGCCCACGGGGGCCGGTTGTGGGCTGAGCGGAATACCGGCCCGGGGCTGACCGTGCAGTTCACGTTGCCGACAGGGGGAGCGGAAGATGCCTGAAACCGATCCTGTGGTCTTTGTGGTGGATGACGATCCGGCAATCCGGGAGTCCCTCAAGCGGCTGTTCAAATCGGTGGAGATGGAGGTTCAGGCCTTCGAGTCGGCCCGCGAGTTCGTCGGCTTCAAACCGCCGGACCGGCCCTGCTGCCTGGTGCTTGATGTGCGTATGCCCCGGATGAGCGGCCTCGACCTTCAGCGGGAACTGGAGGCGAGGGGATCGATGCTGCCGATCATCTTCATCACCGCCCACGGCGACGTGCCCATGGCCGTTGACGCGATGAAGGTCGGGGCCATCGATTTCCTGCAGAAGCCGTTCAGCGACCAGCAGCTGCTCGACGCCGTCCAGCGCGCCATCGGGCTGGACCGCGAAGCCCGCGCCGAGCGCGAGGAGCGGGCCGCTGTTCAGGACCGGGTGGACACACTCACCCCCCGTGAACTGGAAGTGTTCGAACTGGTGGTCACCGGGATGCTGAACAAACAGATCGCCTTTGACCTGGGCACCAGCGAGAAGACGATCAAGGTCCACCGCGGCCGGGTGATGGAAAAGATGAAAGCCAACTCGCTGGCCCAACTGGTCAAATTGGCCGCAGCGGTCGGAATCCCCGGAAAGGGGAAATCACCCGAAGACGAATAAGTGCCGTACCCGCCTTTGCCCCGCCTGCCTTTATTCCATTCAAGTGTTGTAAACAAAGAACTTTTATCGAATTATAGAGTATGGTCCCGGATGACCCTGGGTACCCCCGGACCCATGGGTATTGGACCAAGGTCCAATTGTGGGGCCTGGTCCAGGGGCCGTATCCTTATCCCCGTCACGTGAACATGACTCGTACGTTTTTGGTCCGTTCGTCAACGCGGGCCGCTTCCGTCAAACAACCCAAGGAGGAAGAGTGATGAAAAGGACACTGATTCTGCTGGCAGCGGTTCTGATGATCGCCTGGACGGCCATTCCGGCCGTCTGCGCGGTGGAAGATTTCGAGGACGGCGTGGCCGACTACGGCTGGACCTTCGGCAACAGTGCCGACACCGTGGAAGCCACCGGCGGCAACCCCGGCATG
>CBESOE010000016.1:0-55039 GCA_965531145.1 uncultured bacterium
AAGTCGATGTCCCGGTTGCCTTCACCGGTGTATATGCCATCAGCCACCAGCACCGTGTCGCCGTCCGCTGCGGAGTCGATGCCGGCCTGGATAGTGGGCTGGTCGCCAGGGACGTGGATGGTGGCAGCGGGTAGGGGAAGTGTCAGAAGCAAACCAAGCCATATACAGAACACCGAAGAATTCTTCATCTTATCCCCCTGGCATTTGTTGTTGGATCGGTCGAGACACGGTGCATTCAAGTGCACTCATTCCTATTCTTGGAAGAATTATACAATAAAGAAGACGGGGTGGTTCATGAAAACAGGAGAAAGGACCCTCTTCCCGGCGACCTTCTGCAGATCATGTGAGTGATTTCAGTACAGACATCGGAACCGTGTGGTTCCAACGAGGAACCACGTGGCCTGCCAATTTTTACGGATTCAGAAACGACCCGCCGCCACGTTGGCTCCGTGGAAATAGCCTGGAAACGCTTCCAGGGCCAGCCACCGATTGACGGATGCCCCATCGTAGGTGAAAACCTTCACCTCGGTGTCGGCCTCGGGATCGGGCCCGCGACCCACAACCAGCTCATTACGGCCGTCGCCGTCGAGGTCGGCTCCGGCACAGACATTGACCCCGTATCTGAGGGGCTCGGTGTCCCAGGCAAAGAAACTGAAGCCGGGCAATGGAGTAACTGAGGAGCCGTCGTGGTTCCAGCCGCGGACATGGGGGCCGAAGACGGCGCCGGGACCGGCGCCGGTGATGATTTCATCGATGCCGTCACCGTCCACATCACCGCAGCTGACAATGGCCCCGTATTTCAGGGTGCCGTAGGCGAAGTAGCTGACAGCGGGGATAGCCGAGGCTGACGGGTTGCCGTCGACATTCCACCCCCTGACGTGGGGGCCGTAGACCGCGCCCGGCCCGGGCCCGGTGACGATCTCGTCATAGCCGTCACCGTCGATGTCTCCGGCTGCGACGTTCACGCCCCACTTCGGTGTGCCGTAGGCGAAGTAGCTGACCCCGGGGTAGGGTGTGACGCTTGAGGGCCCGTTGTAGATCCAGCCACGGACGTGGGGCCCGAAGACGGCTCCCGGGCCGGCCCCGGTGATGATTTCGTCGTTGCCGTCACCGTCCAGGTCTCCGGCGCAGACGTTCACCCCGAACTTGTTCGTGCCATAGGCCAGGAAATTGAGGCCGGGCAGGGGACTGCCGTCCACTTCAAAACCTCTGACATGCGGACCGTAGATTTCTCCAGGACCGGCACCGGTAAGCAGTTCATCAGTCCCGTCACCGTCGGGGTCACCGCTGCTGACCTTCACGCCATACTGGGTCGCCCCGTACGCCATGAACTCGAATTCAACGGAACTGTTTTCCACCGGCTGAAATCCTCGTACCAGCGGGCTGTTGGCCTCACCGGGGCCGGGGCCGGTCACGAGCAGGCCGGGGGTTGTGGCCTGAAGCAGAACCGAGATACTTCCGCCGACGAGATTCCCGACGGCCAGGTCAGGATGGGAGTCTCCATCGAGGTCGCCCATGGCCACCGATCGCGGCTCCGGACCGACCCCGTACGCCAGAGGGGACAGGAAAGAACCGTCGCCTGCACCGAGGAGCACTGCGACCTCATTGCTGAGGGCACGGGTAATGGCGAGGTCCTGGTGTCCATCGCCGTCCAGGTCGCCGGTGACGACGGTGTCGGGGGATTTGCCGACCCAGTACACTTCAGCATCCTGGAAGGTGCCGTCTCCGTTGTTGAGCAGAATTGAAATATCTTCCGAGGCGTAATTCGCTGCGGCCAGGTCCGGACTGCCGTCGCCATTCAGGTCGCCGATGGCGACTGAATAGGGGTTAGCGCCGATATCGTAATAAACGCTCGGGTCAAAGACCACTGCACCGGCCATGGTTGATCGGGCGAGGAAGACTGCCAGTATCACGATGCAGAGAAACCAGAAACAGCGTTTATCCATGGTGCGATCTCCGTGGGGAATGGTCATTCTTCATGATCGAAGACGTAGCCCACCGAACGCCGGCTCTTGAAGAAGGCCGGCTTTTTCGGGTTCTCCTCGAAGTATTTACGCAGGCGGACAATGAAGTTGTCCACGGTGCGGGTTTCGCTCCCCCGGGCAAAGCCCCAGCCGATCTCCAGGATGCGCTGGCGGGAGAGCGGGGTGCCGCGGTTGGCGATGAACAGCTTGAGCAGCTTGGCCTCCTGGTCGGTGAGGGTCACCTCTCCCGACCGGCAGGTGGCGGTGAGGGTGGTGAAGTCGATGGTGTTGCCGCCGAAGCTGTACGTGGCCAGTGCGGTCTGCGGCCCTGATGTCCCTTCGTAGAGCGAGACCCGGGTCAGCAACCGGTCCACCCGCAGCAGGAACTCGTCGAGGTCGAAGGGCTTGGACAGGTAGTCGTCCACGCCGTGGCTGAAGCCGGCGATGCGGTCGTTGGTCTCGCCCCGGGCGGAGAGGATCAGGATCGGCAGTCGCTCGTCCTCCAGGCGGATGTTCTGCAGCACGGTCAACCCGTCCATCACCGGCAGCATGATGTCCAGCACGATGAGGTGCGGTTGCCACTCCTGCCACTGCTGCAGCCCTGCCAACCCGTCGCTGGCTATCTGTATCTCGTGACCCTTGAGCGAGAGGTTGAGCTTCAGCCCCTCAGCCATGTGCGCCTCGTCCTCGATGACCAGAATCCGTTTCTTTTCGTTGTCCTCGGGCATGACTCTCCTCGTCAGTCACGGGTGGGGTAAGGCAGGAAGAGGGTGAACACCGATCCGCCTTCCTTGCGCGACGTGGCATGAATCTTTCCCTTGTGCCGCTGCGCGATCAGCTCCACCAGGTAGAGGCCCAGGCCGGTGCCCCGGGCCGAGCGGTCCTCGGCGCTGCCGCTCTGGTAGAACTTGCGAAACACTTTCTTCCGCTCGGCCTTGCCGATGCCGATGCCGTTGTCCTCGAAGCGGATGTTGACTCCGCGGCGGCCGGGGGTGAAGACCATGTCCAGCCGCGGCGGCTCCGAACGGTTGTATTTGATGGCGTTGGTGAACAGGTTCATCAGCAGGATTTCGAAGAGGTCCCGGTTGAGCCGCACGGTGAAGGTCCGCCCCGAGGGGTTGTTCATCTCGCTCTCGCAGCCCTCGAAGAGGTGATCGTTCTTCCGCCGGAAGCGCTCCACCTCTTCCACCAGGTCGACGTTTTCAAACTCCCCGTCCCAGGTCCGGCTCTCGATCCGGGCCAGGTTGAGAATCCGGGAGATGTTGTGGGTCAGCCGGTCGGCGTCCCCGATCATGTAGTCGAGATACTTCAACTGTTCCTCGCGGGACAGCTCATATTTGCGCATGGTCTCCAGGTAGAGCTTCATCGAGGCCACCGGTGTGCGCAGCTCGTGGGTGAAGTTGCTGATGAAGTTGCGCTGCAGGCGGTAGAGCTGATTCGTTTTCTGGTGGTAGACGAAGATGATGAAGAAACCGAGGAGGATGATCCCCACCAGGATGGAAAGGACCAGGATCACCACCCAGGTCTGGGGGGCCAGCACCTGGTCCGGGTTGAGGTTGGCCCGGTTGATCACACTCTGCAGCCCCTCGCTGGCCTCCACATACCAGTAGATGTAGAGGAAAAGGGAGAGCCCCACCGCCAGGATGGAGATGATCAGGACAATGATGGGATGGAAGAACCACCGGACCCGTGTCATGGTGTTTTGCTCGCCACATCGAATGTAAAACTATTGTAAAACAAGCGTTTCCGCTTTCTTATGCCTCCGCCAGATCTTACTATGACGGTGGAAACCGCAATCGTCAATATCATTTTGCATCGGTGGAGAATCATCGTGAACCAGTCGCACCCCGTCCATCCTCTGGGAACCAGGGCCAAGGTGTTGCTGACCTCGGTTTACGGGCCCTATGCCCGGGACGACGAGGACGGCAGCCGTTCGATCAACCCGATGGAGCTCTACCACAACCAGGTGACCCGCACCCAGGGGGCCCTCTCCCTGCGGATGTTTCACCGCTCTTTCGGGTTGATGCTGCTCCAGGCCAACATGGATGCACCCTGCACCCTGATCGACTTCCCCACCGAGGAGAGTTTTACCGAACAGCTCAAACAGGGGAACTACGATGTGGTGGGCATCAGCTCCATCATCGTCAATGTTGGCAAGGCGAAGAAGATGTGCGACCTGGTGCGCCGGCACCAGCCCCGGGCCACCATCGTGGTGGGCGGTCACATCGCCAACCGCGACGGGATCGAGGAAATGCTGGACGCCGACTACATCGTCCGGGGGGACGGTGTGCGCTGGTTCCGGCGGTTCCTCGGCCAGGACGAGGAGGCACCGGTGAAGCATCCGGTGACCCTCTCCGGTTTCGGCTCCCGGGCCATGGGGGTGAGCCTCGGCGAAAACCCCAGCGGGACAGCGGCGATCCTTATTCCCTCGGTGGGCTGCCCCATGGGCTGCAACTTCTGCTCCACCTCGGCCATGTTCGGCGGCAAGGGGAAATACGTCAACTTTTACGAGACCGGCGATGAGCTGTTCGAGGTGATGGCCGGGATCGAATCCGAACTGAAAACCCGCTCCTTCTTCATCCTCGATGAAAACTTCCTGCTCCAGCGCAACCGGGCCCTGCGCCTGCTGGAGTTGATGGAGAAGGAAGGGAAGAGCTGGTCGCTCTATGTCTTCAGTTCCATCCGGGTGCTCAAGTCCTACAGTATCGAGCAGCTGATCGGCCTCGGGGTCTCCTGGATCTGGACCGGCCTCGAGGGGGAGGACAGCCAGTATGGCAAACTGAAGGGCGTCGATACCCAGGAATACGTTCGCCTGCTGCAGTCCCACGGCATGCGGGTTCTCGGCTCCTCGATCATCGGTCTGGAGAACCACACTCCGGAGAATATCAGCCAGGTGATCGACTATGCGGTGAGCCACGACACCGACTTCCACCAGTTCATGCTCTACACGCCGGTGTCCGGCACGCCGTTGCACCGGGAGCACCGGGAGAACGGCACGCTGCTGCCCGAAACGGAGTTTCCGGTGGCCGACGCCCACGGGCAGTTCCGTTTCAACTACCGCCATGAGCACATCACCGGCGGAGAGGAAGAGCAGTTTCTGATCGATGCCTTCCAGCGAGATTTTGACGTCAACGGACCGAGCCTGGCCCGGTTGATGCGCACTACCCTGGACGGCTGGCAGCGCTACCACAATCACCCGGACAAGCGGATCCGCCGCAACTACAGCCGAAACGGCATGCTGCTGCGCACTTCCTATGCCGGTGCCATCTGGGCCATGCACCGGCACCTCCGGGGAAACCCCGAGCTGGAGAAGAAACTGGGGGATTTGCTGAAGCGCTTCCAGCGCCAGTTCGGCTGGACCACCCGGGTGATGGCCGGGGCCATCGGCCGGTTCATCCTCTTCACGCTGCGGCGGGAGGAGAAACGGTTGGCGCGGGGCTGGGCCTACGAACCGAAGACTTTGGTGGAGAAGAACGACGCGGCGCTGGCCCTGGAAGAGGACGCCCCGGCCCGGACGCAGCCGGCCCGGCCCAGGGTCCCCTGGGTCACTGCCGAGCTGGTCCCGCTGCCCGTTCGCCCGGCACATCGCCAGGGGTGATCTGCCCACCGTTTATACAGCCACCACAGGTCTCGACGACAGACGGCAGCAGTGGTTCGCTTGCCCTCTGTCCGGTTGACGCGGTACTGTGTGGACGTACACTGTTTTCCTCAAGACAGTGCACCTGATACAACGGGTTGAAGTGAAGATGCTGGGGGGGATATGAAGCTCCGGATACTGTCCTACAATATTCATCGGGCCATCGGCGTTGACCGGCTGTTCCGGCCGGAACGCATCGCGGATATCATCTCCCACCATGATGCGGATATCGTTCTTCTCCAGGAAGTGGATGTGGGGGTTCCCCGGTCCAAACGGATAAACCTGGCGGAAACACTGGCACAGCTTACCGGTTTTTCCCATTGTGCCGTTGGACTGAATGTACAATTGAGCAAGGGGATGTATGGCAACGCCACCCTCAGCCGTTATCCGATAATCAAAGAAAAGAATATCGACCTGACCATCGACAACAAAAAATCGAGAGGGTGCCTCTACACACAGTTTTCCTTCCCCTCCCGCAAGCGAAAAGCCAAAAACCTCTCAATCTTCAACGTGCATCTGGGTCTGTCGTTCAAGGAGCGGCCCCGCCAACTGGGCCGTCTCGTCCACTCACCGGAGTTTTCCAATCTGGACGTTTCCGCCCCGTGCGTCATTGCCGGAGATTTCAATGATTTGTGGAAGCGGCTGGCACCGATGCTGACGGAGATTCTGGGTTTTGATTGTGCCACCAACCGCAAACACGGTTACCAGAATGCGATGTTGACATATCCGTCCTTTTCTCCCACCAGCGGGCTGGACAAAATATTCTGCCGGGGGCTCAAGGCCCAGCGCGGTAAACGGTGCCGCCGGCGGATGGCAAAAGTTGCCAGCGACCATCTCCCGGTCTACGCCGACCTGGAGCTTTAGGGGATCAGAGCGAACAGACAGGTTTTCCCGGTGACGTCAACGGTCGCTGCCCGGGAAGTCCTCGTCACGGTGCTCGCTGTCATGGTAGGTGACCACCGGCCGGGTCAGCGGACCGTCGGTGTAGTCGAGGTAGGTTGCATCCCCGCGGGAGTAGGCCCACTCGATCCAGCGGCGGATGGTGCGGGCTTCGATATACTCCGGCTGGATCTTGTCCCTCCGTTTCACTTCGTAGCGGCTGTCCAGGTGCATCTCCTGTTGGGCGTGGGCCGCGGTGTAGGTCCAGCGGTCCGATGGCCCATGGGCCAGCTCCATCTCGGTGCAGCCCCGCTTGAGGATCACGCCGGTGCCCTGGTCCAGGCTGGCCTCCACTTCGGCCCGCACGGTTTTGTACAGCTCCCGCGCACCCTTCAGCCCCTCGCTGATCGGGCAGTACCAGTACGCCCCGTAGAGGGCGTGGACGTGTTCCCGTTCCTCGATACCGCACTTTGACGGCCGGTCGAGTTTCTTCTGGATCTCGCGGACCTTGAACAGGTCGCGCAGGGTCTTCGGCCGGACCACGATCTTGAAGCAGTGGTGGCAGTTCTGGGGGATGAAACCGTAGAGCTTGGAGTAGACGGTGGAGTGCCGGGTGCATTCCCGGTCTTCGGCCAACCGCTGGTGGACCCAGGGCATGTCTTCCACCAGTTTTTCGGTGACCACGATCTTTTCGTCGGTCAGCTCCACCGCCTTGTTCTTCACGTCCGCGGCCACCGGGGCCACCACGTCCATGGCCTTCATCTTTTCGTAGAGTCCCATGCTGCTTTCCTCGTGCTGAAGGGAGAAGCCGGTGGCAGAGGCCCCGATACCGCTCCCGGTCTGGTCGATCAGAACCTTTATTATACCCTGATAGTGCCCGGATGAGGCCGCCGAGTCAGGGCCGGGCGGAAGTGGTATAATTTGCCGGTCAACCCCTTTCCAGGAGCGTGAACCGTGACCGTGACGAGAAGAGAGCTGATACTGGGCCTGCTGGTAGTGGCGCTGGCCCTGCTTGTCTGGTATCTGGTGCCATCGGAAGAGGACCGGATACGCACGCGGCTGGAGGAGGCGGCCCGGGCCCTGGAACAAGAGGACGTTCGCGGGGTGATGTCGGTGATCGACGTCGAGCACTTCACCGATCCCATCGGGGCGTATGATCCGGTGGCCATGGAGGACGGCCTCGGTGAAGCATTCCGGATGTTTGACAACATCGAAGTGGTGATGGAGAAACCCCGGATTCGCATCGAGGAGGACAAGCGGCACGCCCTGATCACCCTCCGTTTCGTGATCACCGGGATATACGAGGGGCAGTTCGGCTTTATCGTGGGCACGACCCAGGAAACCGCGCTGGCCCGGTTCATCATGGAAAAGAGCCCCGAGGCCGGCTGGCGGGTGGTGGAACTCACCGCGGCAAAACTCCCCGGGATTTGAGATACCTCTATGCACGGTGTTGATTCAGCAATGTATGCCCGGCGGGCGGCCGTCTGGGTCCTGGGCCTGTCCCTGCTGGTGGCCGCCGGTTGTGGCGGGCCGGTGGAATCTTCACTGGAGATCGAACAGGGCTTCCTGCAGCTGGCCGGTGACGGGGTGGAGGTCCGGCCGGCCATGGTGGGCAAGGAGCGGCGGCCCACCCTGAGCCTGAAGGACGGGGAAACCTTCCTCTCCCCCTGGGTCCGCCTGCCCGCCAACGCCGTTCTGGAGTTGGGTTACGGGTTCTTCCGTCCGCCCTTTGGCAGCGTTCAGCGGTCCGGTGAAGAGGCGTCAACACCTCCCCGGGCCCGGTTCGAAGTCCGACTGCTGACCACCGGCGGCCGGTCTGCCCGGCTGGTGGGCCGGACACTGGATGCGGGCAGGATCCAGGAATGGATCGACCGGGAAGTGGATCTCTCCTCCTGGGCCGGGGCCACGGTCAGGGTGGAGTTGCGTACCGAGCTGCTGGACATTCCACCCGAGGGAGCAGGACCGGTGCTGCCGGTCTGGTCGGTGCCGCAGCTCATCGCCCCGCTGAATACCTCCCAGCGGGCGGATGAACGGCTCCTGCTGCTGATTTCCCTGGACACCCTGCGGGCCGATGCCCTGGGGGCGTACGGCACCAGCCGGATGACCAGCCCCTGCCTCGACCGACTGGCCCGGGAGGGAGTGCAGTACAGCACCTGTCTCACCCCCTCACCCTGGACCCGGCCGTCCCACATGTCGCTGCTCACCTCGCTCTACCCCCACGTCCACGGCCTGGACAAGCGGAACAACCTCAGCCTCAGCGATTCCTTTGCCACCCTGGCCGAGGTCCTGGAGGGGGACGGTTTCTGGACCACGGCGGTCACCGGCGGGGGGTATCTCTATCCCACCCACGGGTTCGAGCGGGGGTTTCAGTATTACCGGGCATCCGGTTCCAACTTCGCCGGGATGTCCCGGCTGGCCCATCGCTGGATCCGGCGCTGGCAGGGGCTGGACCACTTTCTCTTTCTCCACACCTACTCCGTTCACGAGCCCTACAACCGCATGGGGCATTACGAGTATCACAGCGCCGGCCTGCCCAACCCCACCCAGGGCAGCCTGCCCAAACCGGGCGACCCGGTGCTGCCCCGGGACAGCAAACGCCTCCGCCTGCTCTACGACGACGGCCTGCTCTTCACCGACCAGTGCCTCGGCGTCCTGTTCAACAGGATGAAGCAGGAGGGGCTCTGGGACCGGGCGATGATCATCGTGGTTTCAGACCACGGGGAGATGTTCATGGAGCACGGCCAGCTGGGCCACTCCACCCGGCTCTACGAGGAGCTGCTGCATGTGCCGCTGCTGGTCAAATACCCCCGCGGTGCTGAAGAGCGTGGTGCGCCGCCGCCGGGCACCGTGGTTCACGAGCCGGTGGAGCTGCTTGATGTGCTGCCCACAGTGGTGGCGACCTACGGTATCGACACCCCGGCCGCCGGGCAGTTCCAGGGACGGAGCCTCATCAACGGCGACGGTCGCGGCTGGCAATACGCGGAGACCTACGTGGGCAAGAAGGAGCGACGGGCCGTGCGGGCCGGCCACATCAAGTATCTGCTCAACCGCACCGACAGCGTGGAGGAGATCTTCGACCTGGCCTATGACCCGGGAGAACACCGGGACCTGGCCGCCGGCGGCTGGGGCGGGGAGGTCTTCGGCGGGCGGCTGCTGCTGGGCCTGGCCGAGTCGCTGGGCCAGGAGGGGTTGCACCTGGCCGCGGCCTGGCCGGCCAACGGCCATGGCGAGGGCCGGCTCCGGGGCCGCCTGGCCGCCGACTGCGCGATCCTCTCGGTCACCAGCAACTTCCCCCGCGAGGCGGGCCGGGTGACCGTGCTGCCCTCGGGCCGGGAGGTCCGGTTCGACCTGCGGCCCCACCAGATGCCGCTCGATTTTCTGGTGGAGCTGGAAGACCCGGGTGCCGGTCTGAGCTTCAGTTTCGATCCGGGGAAACAGAGAAGGACCCCCGAACCGGCCCTGCTGCTGGGTGAGGGCCAACCGGTGGGCGCCGGCCTGCCCGCCCTGTCCGATGCCCGCTACCGCCTGCGCTGGGGAACGGCGCCGGGTGAATTTCCGCCGGAGTTGGAGCCGGAGGGCGACGGCCCCTGGATCCAGCTCTACCGCCGCCCCTCACGGGTGGAGCAGTTGCCGGGCCAGGCCCCGGAGGAACGCCGGGAGATGCTCAAAGCCCTGGGATACCTGGAGTGACCATCACGTGAATATTCTCTTTGTCTGCACCGGTAACATGTGCCGCAGCCCCTTTGGCGACTTCCTGCTCAAGCAGAGGCTGGAACGGATTCCGCTCTCCGGGCGGACGGTCACCATCGGCTCGGCCGGGATCATGGCTTCCGAGGGCCACCCTGCCGCCGACGCCGCCGTGCTCAATGCCGACGAGTTCGGCCTCGACATGGAAACCCACCGGGCGCGGCAGCTCAGCGAGGAACTGCTGGATGATGCCGACCTGGTGCTGGTGATGGACCGCTCCCACGAGAAGATGATCCTCACCTTCTGGCCGCACCACCGGGAGAAGGTGAGCTACATGACCCAATTCGATCCCAAGGGCAAGGGAAAGAAGAAGGACGTCACCGACCCCTACGGCGAATCGGACCGTGTCTACCGCAAGTGCTTCCAGCTCATCGAACGCTGTGTGGACGGGCTGGTGGATGAGCTGCGGACCGGCGGGGCATGAAGTCAGCCTGGCCTGCCACTCTGCCGCCGCCCCGGCATTGCCCCATGACTGGTATAACTCCACCAGTGCCCTGATGGCCCGCTGGCATTTGTAGTGGGAATCTTCGTGGTCTCCGCGGTAGATCTCGGCAGCGCTGGTCAGTGAGGCCTCGGCCTGCTGGAAGCGGCCGGCCCGGGTCAGGTGCTGCCCGTGGCGCACCAGTGCGGTGGCGCGCTGGCGTGGCTCTTCTTCCGTGTAACGGCTCATGGTTTTGTCAAAGAGTGCATCCGCCTCGGCCAGTGAGCCCATCTGGCTCAGGGCGCTGGCGGTGATCAGGTCGCAGGCGGCCACCAGGGCATCCTCTTCGCCCAGTGCCGTCACAGCGATCTCCCGGGCCTTGACCATCAACTCCTTCGCCCGCTCGGGGTTTCCCCGGTCAAGCTCCAGCAGTGCCAGGTCGCGGCTGACGATGGCGATGGCGCGGTGCGTGGGGCCCACCTGTGCCGGATATTTCTCCAGAACTACCTTGAAAATGGCAGCGGCCTCGTCAAGCCGGCCCTGGACCTGGCGGGTGTTGCCCAGGTCGTGCAGGGACACGGTCACCACCACGTTTTCTTCACCCAGGACCCTGCTGCGGATGGCCCCGGCCTCTTCGAACCAGCGGGCGGATTCCTCCAGTTTGCCCATACCACGCAGGGTGCGTCCCAGGTTGTTCATCACCAGGGCCGTGTCCTTGTGCTCACGGCCGTAGGCCTTTTCGTAGGCCACCAGCGACTGGCGGAACATGGTCTCGGCCTTCGCCAGCTCGCCACGCTGGTAGTGCCCGTAGGCGATGTTGTGCAGGGTGGTCAGGGTGTCGGGATGGTCCTCTCCCAGCTGTGCCCGGCGGATCTCGAGGATTTCTCGGTTGAGCCGTTCGTTTTCCTCGATCTCACCGATCTCCCCCAGGATCACCGCCAGCGTGCCCATGGCATCGGCTGTCTTCAGGTTGTCCGGCCCGAAGATCTCGGTGGTCATGGCCAGTGATTCGCGAGCGCGGGCCACCGCCTCCTCGTATCGACTGAGCCGCTGCAGGCAGCGGGCGTTACTGCCCAGGGCCTCGGCGAGCTTGGGGTGCTTGTCGCCGTAGATCCGGCGGCTGGTTTCCAGGGCCTGGCGGAAGCGTTCTTCGGACTTCTCGTAGTCGCCCTGGTAGTAAGCAAGCCAGGCCATGTTGTGCAGATCGGTGACGGTGAAGGGGTGGTCGGCGCCCAGGACCCTGGTGTGAATCTCCAGGGCTTCCTCGTAGAGCGGCTCCGCCTCGTCGAACCGCTGGAGGTGCATCATCAGGTTGCCCATGCTGTTCAGACTGATGGCTAGCTCCTCCTGGTGCTCTTCCTGCAGCACCTCGCGCTGGATGTCGATGGCGGCGAGCAGCGGGGCCTCTGCTTCGGCATAGCGGTCCTGGGAGACGAGGATGTTGGCCAGGTCCCGCTGGGAGTTGGCCACCTCCCGGTGGCGTTCGCCGAACAGCTGGCGGCGCATCTCCAGGGCCTCGGTGAACAGCCGCTCGGCCTCGGCATAGTCGGCCGTGCCCCAGTGGACCTGGGCCAGGTTGTTCAAGCCCTGGGCCACATCCGCGTGCGTCGGGCCATAGGCTTCACGGTGCCGCTCCAGGGCCAGCAGGTACTGTTCTTCGGCCTTCTCGAATTTACCCAGGTCGAAATAGGTCGTTCCGATGAACGAGCGGATGGTGCCCTCCACATCGGGTTGTCCCGCCAATTCCTCGCCGACTTTTTCTTCGGTCTCGCTGAGGATCTCCTCCAGCATCTCCGTGTCGCGGCCGCGGGAGACAGAGGGGCCCACACCCTCGAGCATGTCGGTGAGGAAGCCGGCGGTCATATCTGCCTTCTTCGCCTCGGTACGGGCCTGGTTTTCCGCGGCCCTGGCCTGCACCAGGCCGATGCTGGTGCCCACCACGCCGGCGATCAGCAGCAGAGCCATGATCGTACCGGTGGCGAACACGGTACGGTGGCGTGTCACCAGTTTCTTCAGACGGTAGGACCGGCTGGGCGGGGAAGCGGTCACCGGCTCGTTGGAGAGGTAGCGGTTGATGTCCATCACCAGGCCGTTGGCGGTCTCGTAGCGTCTGGTGCGGTCCTTTTCCAGGCACTTCATCACGATCCAGTCCAGTTCGCCCCGCAGGGTGCGGGTCAGCCGTTCGCTTCGCTCCTGGCGCAGGGAGGCCACCTGGGCCAGGCTGGCGCCGAGGGAGCTGGCCCGTGTGCTGGGCCGCGGCGGCTCCTCCTCGCGGATGATGCGCTGGATTTCGCCGAAGCCGGCGCTGCGCAGTTCCTCGCCGCTGAACGGGGTAGTGCCGGTCAACAGCTCGTAGAGCAGCACGCCCAGCGAGTAGATATCACTGCGGGTGTCCACGTCGAGGCCGGTGAGGTCCGCCTGTTCAGGGCTCATGTAAAGCGGGGTGCCGATGAACTGGCGGCGCTCGGTGAAGAAGGTCTTCTCGGTGAGCCGCTGGTTGGTGGCTTTGGCGATGCCGAAGTCGATCACCTTGGGTACCGGCCGGCCGTCGGCTTCGCCCACCAACACGTTGGAGGGCTTGATGTCGCGGTGGATGATCCCCTTCTGGTGGGCGTGCTGCACGGCGCGGCAGACCTGGGAGAAGAGTTCCAGCCGCTGCTGGAAGTTGTACTGGTGATGGTCGCAGTAGTCGGTGATCGGGCGGCCCCGGACCAGTTCCATGACAAAGTAGGGCCTGCCGGTTTCGGTGGCGCCGGCATCCAGAACCTGGGCGATGTTCGGGTGCTCCATCAAGGCCAGCGCCTGACGCTCGGCTTCGAACCGCGCGATCACCTCTTTGGTGTCCATCCCCAGCTTGATGATCTTCAGCGCCACCCGCCGCTGGACCGGCTCCAGTTGTTCGGCTTCATACACCGTGCCGAACCCGCCCTCGCCGATGGGCTGCAGCAGACGGTAGCGACCGATCATGGTGCCCGGCTCTTCCCCCGGGCCCGAATCGTTCCCGCCGGCACCGGTGGTCGCATCGTCGAAACCGGTGCCGATGGTTTCGGCGTCGGTGGAATCCGCCCCCTGGGGGGAGCTGAAGGAGGTGGCGTCTTTATCGTTGTCAGTGGACATGGTTATTCCATCCAGAAAATCAGTACGGTTAATATAGTCGAGTGAATTTATCTATTGTATGCGTAATTGGAAAAATTGGCAAACGGATTTCACAAAAATCTCCCGCCGGGTATTCAGGGCTGCGCCGTATTAAGGTTGCCGCCTGGCGGGATGATGCCAACGGTCCCATGCGGGTGGTTTCCGGTCCTCTGGAGTATGAACGGGTTCACTACATCGCGCCGCCGGCAGCTGGTCTCGAGGGCGAGATGCGGAAGTTCTTCCACTGGTGGGCCGGGGAAAGCAGGGATGGAGACGGCATCATCCGTGCCGCTGTGGCCCACCTCTGGTTTGACGCCATCCATCCGTTTGACGACGGCAATGGACGCATTGCCCGCACGCTGACCGAGATGGCTCTGGCCCAGGATGAGGATCAGGCAGTCCGATACTACAGCCTCTCTTCGCAGATCATGCGGGAGAGGGAAGATTACTACCGGATTCTGGAAAGGACCAGCAGGGGAGATGGTGATCTCACCGAGTGGCTTGTCTGGTTCATGACCTGCCTGTCCCGGGCCATCGATCACTCGCGGGAACTGATGTCCATCGTGCTGGACAAGGATCGTTTCTGGAGGAGCCAATCGGGAACCGAGTTGAACAAACGGCAGCAGAAGGTAGTCAACCGGCTGCTCGATGCCGGAAGGGATGGTTTCGAAGGAGGGCTGACCAACCGCAAGTATGCCGGCATGGCACATGTCAGCCGGGCCACGGCCCAGCGTGAACTGGCAGACCTGGTGAAAAAAGGGATACTGGTTCGCAATCCGGGAGGAGGACGCAGTGTCAGTTACGCTCTTGCTCACTTCTGTGAAAGGCGCGGAAGTTTAGAGAAAATTGAGCAGGATGGGGACAGATTCTGATCTGCCTGATAGAACACAAAAAACCCCGCCAGGTTTGCACCTGACGGGGTTTTCTATTCGGTCTCAGTTGAGTTGATCAGCTGTCCGAACCGGAGCGGCCTCCACGGTCGCCGTGGGGGGGCCTTCCGCCCCGGTCGCCGCCACCACTGCGGCCGCGTCCGCCACCGCCGGGCCGACCGCCACCGGGCCGACCACCGCCGGGCCGTCCGCCACCGGGCCGACCACCGCCGCCGGGCCGTCCACCACCGCCGGGCCGTCCGCCGCGATCACGGGGAGGTCCGCTGGGGCGCCGGTCGTCGCGCTGGTCATCGCGCCGGGGCGGGCGACGGTCATCGCCGCCGTCGTCGTCGGGCCGGCCCTCGCCGCCACCCGCCGGGGCCGGGCCGCCCTCGTTCTCCAGCAGCTCGCGCCGGCTCAGCTTGACCCGGCCCATGGGATCGATGGCGATCACCTTGACCATGATCTCCTGGCCTTCCTCAAGCTCGTCCTCGACGCGGTTCACCCGGTGGTGGGCCACCTCGGAGATATGCAGCAGGCCGTCGGTGCCGGGGAGGATCTGGACGAAGGCGCCGAAGTCGGTGATCCGGACCACCTTGCCCAGGTAGCTCTTGCCTACTTCCGGCTCGGCCACGATCTCCTCGATGATGCTCTTGGCCTTCAACGCCGCTTCCTCGTCCGCGGAGGCGATGTCCACCTTGCCGTCGTCGTGGACTTCAATCTTGGCGCCGGTGCGCTCGACGATGGAGCGGATCACCTTGCCGCCGGGACCGATGATGTCGCGGATCTTCTCCCGGTTGACCATGATGCTGATAATCCGCGGGGCGTACTTGGAGATGTCATCACGGGGCCGCTCGAGGGTCCGCAGCATGTTGTCCAGGATGTGAATCCGGCCCTCACGGGCCTGGCTCAGCGCCTTCTCCATGATCTCGCGGGTGATGCCCTTGATCTTGAGATCCATCTGGATGGCGGTGATGCCCTTTTTGCTCCCGGCGACCTTGAAGTCCATGTCGCCGTAGTGGTCCTCCTCACCGGCGATGTCGGAGAGCACCGCGGTGCGGCCGCTCTCGTCGCCCACCAGGCCCATGGCCACGCCGGCGATGGGTGCGGACAGCGGAACACCGGCATCCATCAGCGCCAGGCAGCCGCCGCAGACCGAAGCCATGGACGAGGAGCCGTTGGACTCGAGGATGTCGGAAACGATGCGGATGGTGTAGGGGAAGGTGTCCTCGTCGGGGAGGACGTTCCGCAGCGCCCGCTCGGCCAGCGCGCCGTGGCCGATCTCACGCCGGCCCGGGCCGCGCATGAAGCGGACCTCGCCCACCGAGAAGGGCGGGAAGTTGTAGTGCAGCAGGAACTTCTTCTTTGAGTCGCCGTTGAGCCCCTCGATGCGCTGGGCGTCGGCCGAGGTGCCGAGGGTTACGTTGACCAGCGCCTGGGTCTCGCCGCGGGTGAACACCGCCGAACCGTGGGTTCGGGGCAGGGCGCCCACTTCGCAGGTGATCGGGCGGATCTTGTCAAAGGAGCGCTTGTCCGAGCGAACGCCCTCGTCGAGAATCATCGAGCGGACCAGTTTCTCCTTCACCGCGCTGAAGATCTTCTTCACCTCACCGACGTCGATGTCGGCGTCGTCGGCGAAGCTCTCCACCAGCCGCTGCTTCACTTCCTTGACCCGTTTCTGGGCAAAGAGCTTGCCCGGGGTGCAGAGGGCTTCCCGCAGGTCGGCGGTGATCGACTGCTCTACCTTCTGGAAGAGCTCCTCGTTCCGCGCCGGGGCCACCACAGGCCACTTCTCCACGTTGAGCCGCTGGTAAAGCTCTTTCACCTTCTCGATGATCCGGCGCACACGAACCATGCCGAAGTCGATGGCGTCCAGCACCACCTGTTCGGACACTTCCTTGGCCCCGGCTTCCATCATCACCACGTCGGTTTCAGTGGCCACCACGATCAGGTCCAGAGCGCTCTCTTCCCGCTGTTCATTGGTGGGGTTGATCACGAACTCATCGCCCACCATGCCCACCCGCACCGCGCCCAGCGGGGTGTGGAAGGGGATCTCGGAGATGTAGAGGGCGGCGCAGGCGGCGTTGAGGCCCACCACGTCGGGATCGTTCACCATGTCAGCGGAGAGGACCAGCGCCACCACCTGGGTTTCGTTCTGGAACCCGTCCTCGAAGAGCGGGCGGATCGGCCGGTCGATGAGACGCGAGGTGAGGATTTCCTTTTCGGTGGGCCGTCCCTCGCGTTTGAAGAAGCCGCCGGGGATCTTGCCGGCGGCGGAGAAAAACTCGCGGTAGTCGCAGGTCAGGGGGAAGAAGTCGATGCCTTCCCTCGGGCTGTCCTGGGCACAGGCAGTGGCCAGGACCACGCTGTCGCCGAACTGGGCGCGCACCGCTCCATGGGCCTGCTTGGCCAGTTTCCCGGTGGACAGCGTCAGTGTGCGTCCGCCGAGCTCTATTTCAGTCTTGAATTCCATGTTGCCTCCAAATGCAACCCATCGCTACCACGTGCCGGAGTTCTTGCGTGGGCCTCATGGCCCCAAAGTTCCGGTGATCACAAAAAATGAGTGCAGCGATTACGTTCTTTATAAAATGGTGCCGTGCGGCAACCCGCAAGGGTCCGCACGAATCGAGTTCGTCTCCGGGCGGCGGGCGCAACAACGCAGACCCGTTCACACGGAACAGAATAATCGGAAGGGCAACCAGGGAACGATGGGATGCTGTTCACGATTCAGAATGTGGAGTTACTTGCGGATACCCAGTTTCTTGATCAGGGTCCGGTATCTCTCGACATTCTTTTCCTTCAGATAGTTGAGCAGTCGACGTCTCTGGCCGACCAGCTTCAGCAGGCCGCGGCGGGAGTGGTGATCTTTGCCGTGAGTCTTGAAATGGTCAGTCAGATGATTGATTCTTTCGCTCAGGATTGCAATCTGGACCTCCGGGGAGCCGGTGTCCGTTCCATGCGTCCGGTGCGTGCCGATAACCTTCGTTTTAACCGTTTTTGCCAGGGGCACTGTCCTAACCTCCTTTCAACCCATAGAGATAGTTGTCCAACAAAAAACCGCCCCACCATGAGGATGGAGCGCCTCATCAATACAGAATGGGTTTTGTAGCATATTCAGAAACGTTTGTAAAGGGTTAATATTTAGCCAGTTACTCCACATCCCGGGCCAGAACCACCACCGGCTGGATCAGGGTGCGGGGGCCGGGTCCCAGCCGGGCCACTGCCGCCAGGGAGCCGTCCGGGCGGTGGAGGCAGATATGCTGCTCCTCGTCCGGGGATTCGAGGGGGAGGCTGAAGTCCCCGGGCAGGGGAACGGCCCCTCCATGCTCCACCAGGGCTGCGGCCTCGGGGGGCAGGGTCAGCCGGGGCAGGCCCAGCTCCAGCGCTTCAAGGGGGATCACTCTGGTGAGAAGTTTCTCGCGGCGGCCCTGGTCCTCAAGGTCCCCCTGGGGCACGGCCTGGATCAGTGAAAAGGGCTCGGCCGAGGTACGTCGCAGTTCATCCAGCAGCGCTCCACAGCCCAGAGCCTCGCCCAGGTCGTGGACCAGTGAGCGGATGTAGGTCCCGGGGCTGCAACGCACCTGGAATGAGACCAGGGGCAGCGCGAGGGAGGTGAGGTCAAAGCGGTGGATGGTGACCTGCCGCGGTTTCCGTTCAACCTCGATCCCCTGGCGGGCCAGGCGGTAGAGCCGCTGGCCATTCACCTGCACGGCCGAATACATGGGCGGTATCTGGTCGATCTCGCCGCGGAGACGATCCAGGTGCGGGTCGAGGGTTTCGCGGTCCAGCCCGGCCGGCAGTTCCCGTTCGCTGAGGATGGTACCGGTGCGGTCCAGGGTGTCGCTGGTGGCTCCCAGGCGGATCACCCCTTCGTAGGTTTTTCCGCCGCCGGTGAGAAAGCGGGCCAGGCGGGTGGCCTTGCCGAGGCAGATGGGCAGGACGCCGGTGGCAAAGGGGTCGAGGGTGCCCAGGTGGCCGGCTTTTTTTTCACCCAGGGCGCGACGGGTCAGGTCCACCACCCGGCGGGAGGTCGGGCCCTCCTCTTTGTCCACCACCAGGATGCCGCTGATCATTATTCTTCGTCTCTGGCCAGCGCGTCACGCAGCGCGCCGGTCACAACGGTGATGGCGGTGCCCAGAGGGCCGGCCGTACTCAGTCCGGCGGCCCGGACGTGGCCGCCGCCGCCAAAGCCTGCGGCCACCCGTGCCACATCCACCAGCCGCTTGGAGCGGAGCGATACGCGGAACGAGCCGTCCGGTTGCTCGCGGAAGAGGGCCGCCGCTTCCAGTTTCCCGATGGTCATGGGCAGGTTCACCAACCCCTCCACGTCCTCGGGGGCGGCGCCGGTTTCCCGCAGGTCAGCCTGGCTCACCGCCACCCAGCTGAAGCGGCCGCCGGGGTCGATTTCCAGGGTGGAGAGGACCCGGCCCATCAGCCGCAGCCGGGCCGTGGAGTGATTCTCGAAGATCTTCGCGGCCACCTCGGCGGGCTGGACTCCCAGGGCCACCAGTTTGCCGCAGATGGCCAGGGCGTCCGGGCTGGTGTTGGAAAAACGAAAGCTCCCGGTGTCGGTGAGGATGGCGGTGTAGAGGTTCACCGCCGCGTCCAGCGGAAGTTGGCTGGCGCCGGTGAGCTGCCGGGCCACGTGGTAGATCATCTCCCCCACCGAGGAGAACCCGGGGTCGACCCAGTTCAGCTGGCCGTAGTTGTCGTTCTGCTGGTGGTGGTCGATGTTCACCACCACGTCGCCGCTGATCCCGCTGATGCCGGTCCGCTCCAGGTTGCCGCACTCCAGGGCCACCACCAGTGGAAAGCGCTCCTCGCAGGTTGCCGCCACCTCGATCTTATCGGCTCCCGGCAGCCAGGCGTAGCGGGGGGGGGCCGGGCCCGCGGCCAGCAGGGTCACCTTGTCGGCGTGGGATTCGAGGATCTGTCCCAGGGCCAGCTGGGTGCCGATGGCGTCACCGTCGGGATTCTTGTGGCTCACCACCAGCACCGATCCGGCCCCGCGCATCAGGTCCGCGGCTTCCGCAGCGAGTATGGCCGTCTTCCCGTCCACCTACCCGTCCTCCCGCGGTTCATCCAGCCCCTCACCGCCCTCTTCATCCTCCGACTCTTTTTCTGCCGGCTGGATGTCCAACTCCTGGAGACGCGATTCGATGTGCGCGCCGAAGGCCAGGGACTCGTCGAAGAAAAAAGCGATGGCGGGAGTGTATTTCAGGTCAAGTGTGCGGCCGATGTGGCCGCGGATCACACCACTGGCGCTGCGCAGGCCGATCAATGCCGTTTCCACCCGCTCCTCGTCGCCGATGGTGCTGAAGTAGACCCTGGCGTGCTTCAGGTCGGGGCTCATCTTCACTCCGGTGATGGTGAGAAACCCCAGCCGCGGGTCCTTGAGCTTGCGCAGGAGGATGGTGCTTATTTCGGCCTGGATCAGGTCGGCCACTTTTTGCTGTCGTCTGGTTCCCATGAGTTCTACGCCTTAGAAGAAATCCACCTCGAAATCAAGCAGCTGGGCGTCCGGCGACCGTTCCGCCATCCGCAGCACCGCCTGAAAGGTGGAGTCGAGAAGTGCCTTGTCGGTGGAAACCGAGGTGAGGCCGATGCGGGCCCGCTTCCAGACGTCCTGGAACTCCACCTCGGCCACGGCCACATTGTGCTTGTTGCGCAACTTCTCCTTGATGCTGCGCAGGAACATCCGCTTCTGCTTCAGGGATGAGCAGCCGGGAAGGAGGAAGTCGAGCGTGCAGACACCGATGATCATGGCCGGATTCCCCAGGGACCGGCCCCGGCCGGGGGCGCCTTACAGGGCGCCTCCCGCCTATAACTGGGGCTGGATCCGTTCCAGGGTAAAGACCTGGATCACGTCACCGATCTTGATGTCGTTGTAGTTTTCGATGCCGATACCGCACTCGAAACCTGACTTGACCTCGGTGGCGTCGTCTTTGAAACGCTTCAGCGAGCTGATTTTGCCCTCGTGAATCACCACGTTGTCCCGCAGCAGCCGGATGCTGTTCTTCCGCTGAACCAGTCCGTCGGAGACGAAGCAGCCGGCGATGGTGCCCGCTTTGGGAACGCGGAAGGTGTCGCGCACCTCCACGTGGCCGAGAACCTTTTCCTTGTATTCCGGGTCGAGCAGGCCGGCCATGGCCTGGTGGATCTCCTCGGTGACCTTGTAGACCACGTTGTGCAGGCGGATGTCCACATTCTCCCGCTCGGCCAGTTCCGTGGCTCCCCGTTCGGGGCGGACGTTGAAGCCGATGATGATCGCGTTGGAGGCGGTGGCCAGCAGCACGTCGTTTTCGGTGACCGCGCCCACACCGGAGTGGATGGTCCGGGTCTTGATCTCCTTGGCCTCCAGCTTGGACAGCGCGTCGTGGAGCACTTCCACCGACCCCTGCACATCGGCCTTGATGATCACCGGCAGCTCTTTCACCACACCGGTTTCGATCTGCTGGAAGAGCTGATCCAGGGTCAGCCGCGGGGTGTCACCGGCCAGCGCACTGGCCCGCAGCCTCGACTTGCGGAAGGTGGAGATCTTGCTTGCCTTGACCACATCTTCCACCACCTGGAATGAGTCACCGGCATCAGGGACGCCCTGCAGGCCGATGATCTGCACCGGGTGGGAGGGCGGCACCAGGTCCACCTTATTTCCCTGGTCGTCGAACATTGCCCGAACCTTGCCCTGGTAGGCTCCGGCGATACAGTGGTCGCCCACTTTCACCGAGCCGTCCTGCACCAGCACAGTGGCCACCGGGCCACGGCCGCGGTCGAGGTTCGCTTCCAGCACCACGCCGGTGCCCGAACGGTCCTCGCTGGCCTTGTGCTCGGTCATTTCGGTGACCAGCAGGATCATATCCAGCAGGTCGCTGATGCCCGTGCCCTCCTTGGCCGAGATATCCACGGTCACCGTGTCGCCGCCGAGGTCCTCGGTGAGGATCTCGTGCGCCATCAGTTGCTGCTTGACCTGCATCGGGTTGGTGCCCGGCTTGTCGATCTTGTTCACCGCCACCAGGATCGGCACCTCGGCCGCCTTGGCGTGGTTGATGGCTTCGATGGTCTGGGGCATCACGCCGTCGTCGGCGGCCACCACCAGGATGACAAGGTCGGTGACATCGGCACCGCGGGCACGCATTCTGGTGAACGCTTCGTGGCCCGGGGTGTCGAGGAAGATAATCGCCTTGTCTCCCACCGGTACGTGGTAGGCACCGATGTGCTGAGTGATGCCGCCGGCCTCGCCGCCAATGACGTTTGTCTTGCGGATGGCGTCGAGCAGCGAGGTCTTGCCGTGATCGACGTGGCCCATCACGGTGACCACCGGGTGGCGAACGATGCTCGTCACCGCATCGGTCTCGTTCTTCAACGACTCCATCATCAGGTCTTCCTCGAAGGAGACCACTTCCGCCGCAACCCCGAAGCTCTCGGCGATCGTCACCGCCACTTCGGGATCGATGGACTGGTTGAGGGAAACCATCAGCCCCTGCTGCATCAGTTTCTCCATCACGTCCTTGAGCCTGATCCCCATCTTGGAGGCCAGTTCCTTGACGTTCACCGCCTCGGTAATTCTGATTTCATTGACCGTGGGTGTGGTGGGTGCGGCAGCCCGCGGCTTCATCGGGGCCATTTCCTGGGGGGAGAGGCGCCGGCGCCGCTTGTCCTTGGTCCGCCGCCGCCGGGTACCGGGCGTGCCGCCGGGCTGGGGCCGTCCGCCGCGACCGTACATCCCGCCACCGGGCTGGGGCCGTCCGCCACCGGACTGGGGCCGTCCACCGCCATGCTGGGGCCGTCCGCCGCCGGACTGGGGCCGTCCGCCGCCGGACTGGGGCCGTCCACCGCCGGACTGGGGCCGTCCGCCGCCGGACTGGGGCCGTCCACCGCCGGACTGGGGCCGTCCGCCGCCGGACTGGGGCCGTCCACCGCCGGACTGGGGCCGTCCACCGCCGGACTGGGGCCGTCCGCCGCCGGACTGGGGCCGTCCACCGCCGGACTGGGGCCGTTCACCTCCATGCTGGGGCCGTCCGCCGCGAGGCGGTCCTCCGGCAGGAGGCCTGCCTGCCGGAGGTCTCGATGCAGGTGGCCGGGGCGCACGGTCCTGCGGCTTGGCCGCCGGGACGGTCTTCTCCGCAGCCTTTGCCGGTTCGGCCGGCTCTGTCGCCGCGGGAGCGGCTGCGGCCGCCGGAGTCGCTTTGTCCTTCTCAGGCTCCGTAGCGGCCGTCTTTTTTGCCGGGGCCTTTTTAGCGGCCGGAGTTTTCTTTACCGGTGCGGCAGCTTTTTTCGCCGGGGCCTTTTTCTTCGCCACGGTTTTCGTCGCTGCTGCGCCGTCCTTCTTGCCTTCGGCCTTCCCCTTCAGACTGGTGATCACCTTGGCCGCGGTCTCTTCGTCGAGACTTTTCATCTGGGACTTGACTTCGATCCCCATTCCGCGCAGCTGCTGCATAATCTCCTTGGAAGTGAGACCGTTTTCCCTGGCAACAATGTATATTCGTTTATTTGCCATGGAGTCCCTCCTCAAACATACCCGTTCAGGTCACCCGGGAAAATATCTGCGTTCCAATTTTAAAGTTCCCGGTCTTCAGCACCGGGTTCCGTTTCTTCTTCGTCCGCCGTTTCCCCGTCCCCGGAGGTTTCGGAAACAGCCTCGACATCCGCGGCCTCGGCTTCGGGGGCCGCTGCCGGTTCCTCTTCGACAGCCTCTGTTTCGGTGGCGGTCTCCTCGGCCGTCTCTTCGGCCGGGGTGGTCTCTTCCTCTTCCTCCACCGGATCATCGTCGAAGAACTCTTCGAATTCAGCCTCTTCCTCGGCCAGCTTCTCGGCCAGGAAGAGGTCGATCTGCTCCTGCATCGAGGCGTTGGCGTCGTAGAGGATCTTCTCCGCCGTTTTCGGCCCGATGCCCGGGACATCGAGGAGATCCTCGAGGGTCGATGAGCAGACCTGGCCCAGGGTCACGTATTCGTGCTCGTTGAGGTTTTCCAGGGCCTTGCCGCTCACCAGCCCCAGCTCTTCCAGGGTGGACCGGCCGATTTTGGCCCGCTCCATTTCAATTTCGACGTCGCGGCGTTTTTCTTCCTCGCTTTTGATGTCGATCCGCCAGCCGAGGAGCTTGGCCGCCAGGCGCACGTTCTGGCCCCTCTTGCCGATGGCCAGGGAGAGCTGGTCTTCATTGACCACCACTTCGAGGATTTTCTCCACATCGTCGATGATGTGAACCCGGTTGACCTTGGCCGGGTTCAGGGCGTTCATGGCAAATGTGGTGGTCTCGGGGGAATACTGCACGATGTCGATCTTCTCCCCGTGAAGCTCGCGGATGATCGACTGCACCCGCACCCCCTTCATTCCCACGCAGGCCCCCACCGGGTCAACGTCCGATTCTTTGGAAATCACGGCCACCTTGGCCCGTTCGCCCGGTTCCCGCACCGCTTCCACGATGCTGATGGTGCCGTCATAGATCTCCGGGACCTCCATCTCGAACAGATGCTTGAGCAATATGGGGCTGGTGCGCGAGGCCACCACCTGGGGCCCCTTGGTCAGACGGTTCACCTCCACGATCACCGCCCGGATGCGGTCATCCTGGCGGTAGTTCTCGTGCCGCGCCTGTTCCTTCCTCGGACAGACCGCCTCGGTTTTTCCCAGGTCGATAATCAGGTCGCCCTTCTCGAACCGCTTGATCAGGCCGGTGACCACTTCGCCGATCCGCTCGGAGTACTCAGTGTAGATGATGTCCCGCTCCGCCTCGCGAACCTTCTGGTAGATCACCTGTTTGGCCGCCTGGGCGGCGATGCGGCCCAGGCCCTCGGTGGTCTTGGGGATGTCCACCACCCCGTCCATCTCGACGTTCTCGTCGATTTCCAGCGCCTCTTCCAGGGTGATTTCGAGATCGGGGTCCTCGACGTTCTCCACGATGGCCTTCCGGGCGAAAACCGACATCTGACCGGTGGTGCGGTCCAGGTGGGACATCAGTTCTTCATTGGTGCGGAAGTATTTCTTCGAGGCCATCACGATGGCCTCCTCCAGCGCGGCGATGATGATCTCGGTCTCGATCCCCTTTTCCCGCCCCACCTGCTCAACTACTTTTAAGAGTTCACCGTTCATGTGCGTCCAGGTCCCACGTTCGCCGACCAGCCGGGACGGCGTTATCGAAACTCCACCTCGAGTTTCGCTTTGGCAATGCTCTCCAGCGGGATGCGCCAGGTGCTCTTGCTTCCCTCGAGCGTCAGCTCGCGTTCGCCCACCTCCTGAATCCGTCCCAGGAAGCGTTTGCGGTCGTCGAGCACTTCAGTTGTGTTGAGCCTGACCAGCCGCCCCATGTTGCGCTCGAAATCGCGTCTGGTGCAGAGCGGCCTGTTCAAACCGGGGGAAGATACCTCCAGTATATACGAATCAGGGATGAAGTCCTCCACCTCCAGGGCCAGGTCCAGCCGCTCACTCAGCGACTGACAGTGGGCCAGTGTGATACCTTCATCCCGGTGGACGAATATCCTCAGATAGGTCTGGCGCCCCTCACGGGTAAACCTGACCTCCACCGGCTCGAGATCCGAGCCGCGGACCAGTTCTTCCACCAGGCGGTGGACACGCTGTTCCATCTCCTGTCGAGCCTCCACCGCGCCGCCTCCCAAGTCGCCACCAATAAAAAAAGCGGGCAGGAGCCCACTTGACGAACAGTGGAATTGCAGTAAAGCTATCATGGAATTGAAAACAGATCAACCTCTTGGTATCCATTAAGATGCACGTCGGAGAGACGGGGTTGATCGGCGTAAGGAGCCCCATACAATGAGTTCCGAGAAGAAGCTCGAGCGGCTGCAGTCGATCCTGGGCGAGATGGGTTCGGCGGTGGTGGCCTTCAGCGGTGGGGTGGACAGTACTTTCCTGGCCCACCAGGCCCACCAGGTGCTGGGCGGGCGGAGTCTCTGCGTGACCATCCGCAGCTCGATTCACCCGGCGTTCGAGATGGAGGAGGCGGCTGAGTTGGTGGGATCTGTGGGGCTTCGGCACCGGTTCATCGATGCCGACGTGATGGCGGTGCCCGACATCAGCTCCAACAGCCCGGAACGCTGTTACCACTGCAAGCACACGCTTTTCTCCATGATCTCTTCGCTGGCCGCCACCGAGGGCCTGGCCTGGGTGGCCGACGGGAGCAATGTGGACGATGACAACGATTACCGACCGGGAATGCGGGCGCTGGCCGAACTGGAAATCCGCTCTCCGCTGCGTGAAGCGGGGCTGACCAAGGCGGAGATCCGTGAACTGTCGCGGCGCTTTGACCTGCCCACCTGGGACAAGCCGGCTTACGCCTGTCTGGCCACCCGTATCCCCTACGGCCAGTCCCTCACCCCCCGGGCCCTGCGGATGGTGGAGCAGGGGGAGGCGGCCCTGCGGGACATGGGCTTCCGGCGGTTTCGCCTGCGGCACCACGACGACACGGCACGGATCGAGATTGCCCCGGAAGAGCTGGGCCTGGCCCTCGCCCCCGCGGTGGCGGCGGAGATGGTGGCACGGATCAAACCGCTGGGCTACACCTATGTTTCCCTCGACCTGGAGGGGTATCGTACGGGAAGCCTCAACGAAGCGCTGGGAACCTCGCCTGAACTCCGCTAGCGTCGTTGGCGGCCTCCTCGAATTGCTCACATGCAGAAGAGCATGCTGCGCATTCTCGTCAGCCGCCGCCTCGCCAGCGAACCACAGTCGAGGTTCCCTTGCCACCGGCGGTACAAAACGAGAGCGCCGTCGGCCGGCGCACTCGATGCTGTGGCTCACTGGTTGCCGCTACTTCTTTTTCGCGCTTGATTTCCCTGTCCTGGCAGTGGTTTTCGCTTTGGCCTTGGTCTTTTTCTGGGCCTGCTCCTGCTGCAGCTTGAAGCTGAGGAAGTCATCGACCTCCTTCTGTGCCTTTCGCGACAGGGTGGAGAAGCAGTTGAAGTACTGGTGGTCGAGGGAGTCCAGCGAGAACCCGTCGGGCTCGATTCCGGGGGCCACTTTGAGCCGGGCGAGAATCTTGCCCAGGACTTCGAGGTCCACATCGGTCTTGTCGCCTTCCAGTTTCTCCAGGGAGCGGCTCACCACCCCCACTTCCTTGGCCAGGGCGGAAATGCTGATATCACGGCTTTTGCGGCATTCGCGCAGCTTGGCCCCCAGCCCCTGGTTCACCGGCGGCGGTGCGGAGCTCTTGTCCAGGTAGGCATAGGTGCTCTCGAAAATCGGGATGGCCGAGGCCACCGTCAGTTCCATCCGCGAGTGGTCGAACTGCCATGAATCCACGGCGGTGTTGAAGAGCATGGTCAGCAGGTGACGGCCGGGCAGGTTGTACTCCCGTTTCAGTTTCTCTTCGATCAGGGCGTGAGTGTCCTCGGTTTCACCGGTGATATCACCGTATTTCTGGAGGAACTCCGCGCTGGATTCGGGCTCCATGTCGGAGGACAGCAATTCCTCCTTGAGCTGAAACACCTCGCTGTCGATCGACTTCTTCAACTCGGAGTCGATGAAGATGGTTTCCAGGGTCCGGATCACCAGGGTGTGGACGATAAGCCGTTCCTGAAAGCCGAACTCCTGGGTGCCCAGTTCCCGTTCGGTCTCCTTCCGGTTCTTGCACTTGGAGAGGATCAGCCCGCGGAGATTGGGGTAGCGCGGTGAAGGCGGTTCGAAGTATTTCCGCGCATCGCCCTGGGCCCGGTGCAGCGCGGCCCAGCGGATATATTCCTCGACGTTGTCCTCAAGCTCGATGGCCAGGCGTTTGGCGATGGGCACCGTGGGCACCTTGCGGCCGGTTTCGATCTGGCTGATATACACGGGATCGATGCCAACCAGATTTGCCAACTGGTACTGGCGGAGGGCCTTGGCCTTTCGTTTGGCGCGGATACGTTCGGCGAACCGGGTGTCGATTTTCTTCATGTGTTTACTCCCGGGGGACGTTCAATTCTGTCCCGTGCAAGTCCTCGAGCCGCGTGAGTGCGGCCGATCCTGGGAAACGTGGGGGTGGACTTTTATGTACTGCCCTGTATGACTGAAATGTAATCTTTTCCATATGCGTTGTCAAGAAAATAATTAAACGATTTATTTCTATTATTTTATATATATATGGGTATATTTTTCACGGGGAGGCGGTCCGATAAAAAAAAAGGGCGACCCGGATGGCCGCCCTTTTCATGTAACCTGCTGACCAGAGGTCAGATGGAGGTTTCGAGCTTCTTGCCAGGTTTGAACTTGGCGACCTTCTTGGCCTTGATCTTGATCACTTCGCCGGTCTGCGGGTTTCTGCCCTTTCTGGCCTTCCTCTTGCTGGTGGAGAAGGTACCGAAGCCAACCAGGGTCACTTTCTGGTTCTTCTTCAGCGATTTGGTGATGCCCTCGAGCAGGGAATTCAAGGCACTGTTGGCCGCGGTCTTGGAAATGTCCGCATCCTTGGCCATCTTGGTGATCAGTTCAGACTTGTTCATGCGTCCGCACTCCTTCTGGAAAGTCTCTGTTACTGTGCTTAGTGGATATGGTCAGGCGATTTATATCAAAGCCGGCATGGAGTGTCAAGGATCATTTCGCTGTAACCCGCGTCCGCACTGGGTTTGCCGAATATCACCATTGTGAATGCAGTAGCTACGGGTATTCTGGGGCGGATGGAATGGTAAGACTATTGGAATGAGTGGCATGGATGCGTTCCATGTGGGTGAAAAAATGACACCAACAGACCGTTCCCCGGGTGTGGATCCTTTCCGGAATTGAAGTTTCAAGAGTTTTCTCGTTTTTTTTTCTCTGGTTCCGGGGCTCACAACTGTGCGGTCCGGTAAATACGGAGTTTCGGAGCACCCTGGCGGCCCTGCCGTTCCTTGACTTTGGCTCCGGTGGATACCTATAATCGCCTGCCTCTAACTATGTGCGTCTGAAAAGCTTTCAGGCACGATCGACGGTAGCGGGGCGGTCGGGCAACCGGATGAGGAGTGTACAGGGGATGCAGGAAAGCCGGCTCACCGTTATTGGGGAATTGCGCGGGCTGCTGGAATACAGGGAACTGGTGCGCAACCTGGTGGTCCGCGACCTGAAAATCAAGTACAAGGGTTCGGTGCTCGGTTTTCTGTGGTCCCTGATCAATACCCTGATCATGCTGATGGTCTACTGGTTCGTTTTTACCGTTGTTTTCCATGTGGACATGGAAAACTTCCCCGTATACTTTATTCTTGGCTACCTGCCCTGGAATTTCTTCGTTATTTCGTTGATGACCGCCTGCGGCTCAATAGTCGATAATGCCGGCCTGATCAAAAAAGTGTACTTTCCCCGGCTGATCATTCCCCTGGCCATCGTGCTCTCCAGCTTTGTCCAGTTTCTACTGACGTTTGTCGTGCTGTTGCCGGCCCTGTGGTATTTTGACATCCGGCCCACCTACTCGCTCATTGCGCTTCCCGGGGTGATGATCCTCCACATATTGTTCACCTCCGGTTTCTGTTTTCTGGTATCCACTATTTATGTCTACTTCCGGGACACCAAGCATTTCCTCGAGATTCTGGTCACCATCTGGTTCTGGGCCACACCCATCGTCTATCCCATCAGCAAGGTGACCGATTCCAATGCGCCCCAGGCACTGAAGAACCTCTTGCTCTATAATCCGATGACCCAGTTCATCAATGCATACCGGGACGTGCTGTTCGATCCTTCGTTCCCCTCGCTGAGGCGCTGGCTCGCCCTGGGCGCGGTGACACTGGTCACCCTGGTCATCGGATTCTATGTCTTCCACCGGCAACAGCCGAAGTTTGCGGAAACGCTCTGACGGAGGGCGCGGCCTGATGAAAGCGGAAGCGGTGATCACCGGCAAAGACCTGTCGAAGAAATTCACCATCCACCATCTGAAGACCACCAACCTCAAGGAGCGGCTCCTGGGGATGGTTCACCGCAAGAATTACACCCGGGAGACCTTCTGGGCCCTCAGGGATGTTGATTTCGAGGTGGCCCGGGGCGAGACCCTGGGGCTGATCGGTCCCAACGGTTCGGGGAAAAGCACCCTGCTCCAGCTGATCGCCCGGATCATCCTCCCCGATCAGGGAAAGGTGACCATCGACGGCCGGGTGGCCGCCCTGCTGGAGCTGGGGGCCGGGTTCAACCCCGACCTCAGCGGCCGGGAGAACATCTTCCTCAACAGTTCGATCCTCGGTTTCGGCCGGCGGGAGATCGAAGCGAAGCTCGACGACATCATCGCCTTTTCCGAACTGGAGCGTTTCATCGACACCCCGGTGCGCAATTACTCCACCGGGATGTACGCCCGTCTCGGCTTCTCCATCGCCGTCCACGTGGATCCCGACATCCTGCTGGTGGACGAGGTGCTGGCGGTGGGGGACGAGGCTTTTGCCAGCAAGTGCGCGGACAAGTTCGACCTCTTCCGGCAGAAGAAGAAAACCATCGTCATCGTCTCCCATGATCTCGATTCGGTTGAACGGCTCTGCGACCGGGCCCTGCTGCTGCACAAGGGGGAGGTGGTCACCCTGGGCAAGCCCCGTGATGCGATCATCGACTACCACCGGCTGGTGGCCCGGATTCAACGCACCCAGGAGAAAGAGGAGCGCGCCCGGCGCAAGCGGCAGCTGGAGGCGGAGCAGCCGTCTGCCGCAGCCGGAGAGGACGGCGGCGGGGAAGAGGCGGATGCGTTTGAGGCGGAGATGGAGCGGGTGAGTTTCTCCGAAGACCGAACCCGCTGGGGCACCGGGGAGGTGAGCATCACCGGGGTGACCTTCCACAACGAGCGCGACGAGGAGGAGAGCGACTTTCGCACCGGGGAGAGGCTGGTGGCCCGGATTCACTACCGGGCCGAGGCACGGGTGTCGGAGCCGGTGTTCGGGGTGGCGCTCTTCGATCGCAACGGCGTGCAGATCAACGGGCCGAACAGCTACTTCTGCGACTACCGCATCGACCGCATCGGGCCGGGGGTCGGGCACATGGACTACGTGGTGGAAAACCTGCCCCTGCTGCCCGGGAAATATCTCTTCTCGGCGGCGGTCTACCGCAAGGATCTGCGAACGCCTTTTGACCACCGGGAACGGAGCTACTCCTTCCGGGTGATCGAGGGCCAGGTGCGGGAACGTCTGGGCCTGGTGCAGTTGGAGAACAGCTGGTCCATCCACCATGGAGACGAGTGATGGTTGAGGAACTGACCGTCCTCCCCTTCGATATCTACCAGCGCTACCGGGTGATCGCTGATCTGGCCGAGACCTGCTTCGAGCGTTTTCCCGGCACCGAAGGGGACGGTGTGCTGGACGTGGGCGGCTATCCCGGGCACCTGGCCGCCTTCCTCCCGCAGCGGCAGGTCACCTTCTGCGACCTGATCGAGGGGGAGATCGCCCACTCGCCCTATGTGCGCGGCTCCGCCACCGCGCTGCCCTTCCCCGACAACGCCTTCCCGGTGGTCAGTTGCTGTGACGTTCTCGAACATGTCCCGCCGGCCGGCCGGCGGCGCGTCCTCGATGAGCTGCTCCGGGTGGCCTCGCTGGCCGTGGTGCTGGCCGGACCGTTTGACGACCCCGGGGTGGCCGAAGCGGAAAAAATCGTCTCCGATTATTACCAGTCGCTGTGGCACGAGGAGCACCCATGGTTGTCCGAGCACCTGGCTCTGGGGCTGCCCGGAGCGGAGGAGGTCACCGGCTGGGCCGCTGAACGGGGCCTGCCGTCCTGCTCCCTGCCCAACGGCTATCTGCACCACTGGACGCTGATGATGTTCGCCAACCACCTGACCCTCTCCCTGCCCGGGTTCCCCGAGATGTACCAGCATTTCAACAAGTATTACAACCGCTACTTCTATCCCGAGTCGAACCGGGAGCCATCCTACCGCCGGGTGATCTACATCCAGAAAGCCCCGGGAGACCTTCCCCGGGACCTGCCGCTGGCCCTGCCCCCGCGGGACGGTGGCCAGGAGGATATCCGCGACATCCACCGCCTGCTGCAGGTATTTTTCCGCTGCCTCTCCGACCGGGCGCAGGGGCATCACCGCTATGCCCTTGAGCAGGCGAAAAAACTGGAGCATGCGCTGGCCGGAGAAGAAGGGCCCCTGGTGAAGGAATTGCGTGAGAAGGAGACCCGCTACGAGGAAGCCCTGACCGACCACCGGCGGGCCATCACCCTGGCCCGTGACGAGATATCGGCCAAGCAGGCGCGCATCGAGCGCCTCGAGGAAGCCCTCTCCCACCGGGAAGCCGAAGCTGGCGAGTTGCGCCGTCTGGCCGGGGAGCGGGAAGCACTGCTCCGGCAGGTGGAGGCCAGCCTGTCCCACCGTTTCACCCGGGCCCTGCGGCGTCTGCTGGGCCGGGAGGGCGGGTGATGACCACGGTCTCGGTCATCGTGGTCAATTACAACGCAGGGGAGCTGCTGGACCGCTGCCTCGACTCGCTGGCGACCCGGCTGGCCGAGCCGGAGGCCGAGGTGATTCTGGTGGACAACGCCTCCACCGACGGTTCTGCGCAGCGGGCCGCCCAGCAGCACCCGGAGATCACCCACATCCCTGCCGGCGCCAACCTCGGTTTTGCCGGCGGGGTCCGGCGGGGTGTGGCCCAGGCCGTGGGGCCAATCCTCTTTCTGCTCAACCCGGACGCCGAGATCTATCCCGACACCCTGGGAAAACTGGTGTCGGGACTGGATGAAGACCCCCGGCTGGCGGTGGCCGGCTGCAAGATCTACGATCCGGACCGCTCGACCCTGCAGCATGCCGGGGCCATCCTCCACCCGTCACTGATCACCTCCCACCGGGGCCGTGGCGAGACGGACGAGGGGCAGTATGACCAGCCGGCGGATGCGGACTACGTCACCGGGGCGGCGCTGGCCGTCCGGCGGGAGGTGTGGGACGAGCTGGGAGGTCTGGATCCGGGCTACCGGCCGGGCTACTACGAAGAGACCGAACTCTGTCTGCGGGCACGGCGGCGGGGTTACCGGGTCGCCGTGCTGCCGGCGGCCCGGGCCGTGCACCACGAGTCGGCTTCCACGGGGAAGCTCAGCGCCCGGTTTTTCTATTTCTACCACCGCAACCGGCTCCGCTTCCTCATCCGAAATTTCGGCCTCCGGCACTGGCTTTTTTCTTTTGCCCCCGCAGAATGTCGCTGGCTCCTTGGCTCCATGCCCGCCGAACAGCGGCTGCCGGTAATCAAGGCCTACCTGGTGAACCTGCTCCGCTTTCCCCTGACCCTGCTGGGACACTGAATCGAACTCGCCTGAAAACGCGGTGAAACTTGACATTTTCGGTACCGATCTTTATTGCAAATAACACGTGTTGTACTAACGGCGAATCTCTCTCCGTTGCACAATGTTCACTCGCGTCACAAACACAATTAGTTCAAGGATTCTGTGTGGAAACGCTTTGCTGTACCCACAATATCCGTCTCTTGTGACAACAGTCCATTTCGGGCCGGGTATTCTGGGCCCTGGCCCTGGTGACAAGGAGGTCTCTCATCGGGCAAACGGCTTCATCCGGCTTTATGGCCGGTGGTGTGGGAGCTGGGGGCGGGTGACCGCCCCCGGCTACCCGATGACGGCATCATCTGATAGAATTTTCATCTGGCACAAACCCGTAAACGGCGTGAGCGAGAAGGGGGACCGACGGTGCACGAGATCTCGGTGGAAGTGATCTTTTCCGCCGCCCACCGCATCCGGCTGGGCGAGGGGGAGGTGGACCGCCTGCACGGGCACAACTGGAAGACGGTGGTCTCCGTCCAGGCTGACCGCCTGGACGAAAACGGCCTGGCCCTCGATTTCGGCCGCCTGCGCCAGATCACCCGCGAGGTGACCCAGAAGCTGGACCACCAGGACGTGAACGCGGTGCCGCCCTTTGACCGTTTGAACCCCACGGCCGAGAATGTGGCCCGGTGGATATTCGAGGAAATCGCCTCCCGTCTGGGCGAGCCGCACCTGCGGGTGTCCCGGGTCCGGGTCTGGGAGGAAGAAGGGGTCTCAGCGTCCTATTGTGCCTGACCTGAAGATCAAGCTGAACGAGCTGTTCCACAGCATCCAGGGCGAGTCGACCCTTGCCGGGCTGCCCACGGTCTTCGTCCGTTTCCAGGGCTGCAACCTTGACTGCGGGTTTTGCGACACGCCCCGGGCCAGGGCCGCCGGGCCGGGCCGTCTGGTGGATGCCGGAGCGCTGATCGCCCTGATCGAGGCACGGGGCTGCCGTCACGTCTGCCTCACCGGCGGCGAACCCCTGCTGCAGCGGGAAGCGGTGGAGCTGCTGGCCCGGCGTCTGGGCGGGTCGGGCTGTACGGTCTCGCTGGAGACCAACGGCAGCCTGCCCATTGCCGGCCTGCCGCCGGGGGTGCGCCGGGTGGTGGATTTGAAGACGCCGGGCAGCGGCATGGCCCATCGCAATCTGGTGGAGAATCTTGGCCAGCTGGGGGATGGCGACGAACTGAAATGCGTGATCACCAGCCGGGAGGATTTTCTCTGGGCGGTGGAGCGGGTGGTCGCGGCTGGCCTCCCACCCGGCGTCCCGGTGCTTTTTTCGCCCGCCGGGGGCTCCATGGTTGCCGCCGAGCTGGCCGGCTGGATTCTGGAGACCGGATTGCCCCTGCGGCTGCAGCTCCAGTTGCACCGGCTGATCTGGCCCGACGGATGGGATGGATCGCCACTGAAAATGCCGGTTGGGGAGGAGTGAGCCGATGGCCGGGAAACAACAAGCTGAGGCGGTGGTACTGGCCAGCGGCGGGCTGGACAGCTGTGTGGCTGCCGCGCTCACGGTGGACCGCTGCGGTGCCGGTGCCACGGCCATGCTGCACGTGGGATACGGCCAGCGAACCGCGGCCCGAGAGGAACAGGCGATGACGGCCATCGCCCGGCATCTCGGCGTGGAAAAGCGGCTGATAATCCCGCTCCCCGGTCTGGGGGCCATGGGCGGGTCGAGCCTCACCGATCCGGAACTGCCGTTGCCCGACAGCGCCGGGGGTGGCGGCCCGATCCCCAGCACCTATGTGCCGTTCCGCAACACGGTGCTCTGTTCGCTGGCCGTGGCCTGGGCCGAAGCCCTGGGAGCCTCACGGGTGGTGCTGGGTGCGGTGCAGTCGGACCGGGCGGGCTACCCCGACTGCCGTGTCGAATATATTGAGGCGTTGAACCGGCTGGTGGATACCGGAACAAGGCCCGGGACCAGCATCGAGGTGCAGGCCCCGCTGATCGCCATGAGCAAGGAGGAGATCGTCCGCCTCGGGGCGAGCATCGGGGCTCCGTTCGAGATGAGCTGGTCCTGCTACGGGCTGGAGGACCGGGCCTGCGGCCGCTGCGAGAGCTGCCGGTCCCGGCGGGAGGGATTCCGCGCCGCCGGCCTGGTCGATCCGCTGCCATACCTGGACGGAGTGTGAGCGGAGCGAAAAATCAGTGAGAATCCCGGCCCTGATTGAAGATACGGGCCGGCTGTGATATACCGCAGACGCCATTATTTCATTGGGAAACCGGCGGGGTGCCGGAAGGCAATTCCAGCCCCGCCGCCGCATCTGTTCAAGGAGAGACCATGTCCCCACGGAAGCCGAGCGAGAACGAAGAGGAATATTTTGCCAGACAGGAGTTTGGACGCCTCAAGGCCCTGGCCCTGGATGAAGAGGCGGCGAAGGAGGAATCCAAATGCGCCAAGCTGAAGGATCTCCATCACATGTGCTGCCCCAAGTGCGGCCACACCATGGTGGAGGTCGAACTGGAGGGGATCAAGGTCGACAAGTGCATCTGCTGCAAGGGTATCTACTTCGATAACGGCGAGCTGGAGCAGATTCTTGAAAAGCAGCCTGGAAGACGGTTTCTGAAAACCATCTTCCAGTGGTAAGCCGGCCGGCCACTGCTGCTGCTGAATAGCAATTTCACATATAACCTTGCGGGGGCCCCATGTCCCGGATCCTGCTCTTCGGGTTCTCCCCTCTGCCGGTGGAGAACAGCCACCGTCTGCACGCGCCGGGTATCCGGACCTGGCAGATGGCCAGCCCGCTGCTGGCCGACGGCCACGAACTGCTGCTGGTCTGCTGCCGCTACAGCGCCGGGTACGGGGACCACGAACCCGACACCATGGAGTTGGAGCGTCCGGAAAGCGGTCTGCGCTGTCTGCTGCTCAGGGACTCCCTGTTCAACGATGCCGGCTACCTGCAGACACTTCACGACCAGTTCCAGCCCGACTGCGTGGTGGGGGCCACGGTGATCCCTTCGGCGGCGGCGGTGAAGCTGGAAACCCGGGCGCCGATCTGGGCCGATCTCTTTGGCCACTTCATGGCCGAGGGCCAGGCCAAGGCTTCGGTCTACCAGGATGACGAACTGCTGACCAGCTATTTCGGCATCGCCCGTTCGATCCTTCTCCGGGCGGACATCTTCTCCACCGTGTCCCACGCCCAGGAACTGGTCACCATCGGCGAGCTGGGGCTCTCCGGCCGGCTCAATTCCCGAACGTCCGGCTACCGCTTCACGGTGGAGATCCCCTGCGCCATGGATGCCGAGCCATTCCCGGACACCGGGCCGGTGGTCCGGGGCGATCTTGTTGGCCAGGATGATTTCGTGATCCTCTGGAGCGGGGGTTACAATACCTGGGCCGACGTTGACACCCTGTTCAGTGCCCTGGAGACGGCGATGAGCCGCAACCCGGGTATCCGTTTCGTCTCCATCGGCGGTGAACTGACCGGGCAGGACGACCGCACCTACCCTCGCTTCCGCGAGATGGTGGAGCAGTCGCCTCTCCGGGATCGCTGCTTCTTCAAAGGCTGGATCCCCACGGCGGATGTGTCCGCGCACTACGCCGATGCCGACGTGGGGATCAACGTGGACAAGGACATCTACGAGGTCCGGCTGGGGAGCAAGAACAGGATTCTCGACTGGATGCGGGCCGGGCTGCCCGCGCTCTGTTCCAGGGTCTGCGAACTGAGCATGGCCCTGGAGGAGGCCGGGGTGGGATTCACCTACCCCCCGGGAGACAGCGAAGAGCTGGCCGAGACCATTCTGCGGCTGGCCGCCGATCGTGAAGGAACCAGGGCCCTGCGCCGGAAGGTCCGCGAGTACGCGCTCGGTCACTACACGTTTCCGATTACCACCGAACCGTTGCGCCGCTGGGTCCGCCACCCGCTGCCGGCCCCGGACCGGCACAACCCGGTGCGCCTCGACGAGAACTGGTATGACCGCTTTGTGGATCTGCTCCGGGAGAAGGACCGCATCGTCCTCGACCTCGAGGCCTCGCTGATGAAGCAGGAGGGAACCCTGCGGCTCAACGAGGAGGCCGTGCGGGAACGGGACGAGGAGATTCAGCGGCAACAGCGTTACAGGGAGCTGGTGGAAAATGACTGGCTCTACCAACGGCTGCAGGCACTGCGCCGCCTCTGGTCCCGGATTCGCGGCGGCTGAACCGCCGGCCGCGGCCATGGCATGACGAGCGAAGGATACTATGGTTGTTGACGACAAGTGGGAAGTTCTGGACAGCGCCAACGTGTGGCACATCAGTCCGGCAGGGGAGCTCGAGCCCGGCTCGGAGCTGGGTCAGTCCTTTGTCTGCCGGGGGCCGGGGCTGCACCGGCTGGAGCTGCTGCTGGCCAATTACCAGCGGCCCATCGACTCCACCGTGCTGGTCCGGCTGCGTGAAGAGGGGCCGGCCGGGCGGCTGATCTTCCAGCGGCCCTTCAACACCCTGCAGGTGGTGGACAACGCCTGGCAGAGTTTCGATTTCCCGGTGATCCCGGATAGCGCCAGGCGACGCTACTACCTCTCCCTCACCGCGCTCCGTTCCGACAGCGGCCGCCACGTCACCGCCTGGCACCACCCCAGGCTCAAACTGGATGGCGGAACCCTGTATCGCAACGGGTTGCCCCAGAAACGCGGCGCGTTGAGCCTGCGCGCCTGGGTGCTCCGTGAGGAGCATGTGCACCGGCGGTATCATGAGTTCCGGCGGGCCTACCGCGAGGGTGTGGACGACTACCGGGAGTCGCCGCTGCAGCTCTACGTGGAGGTGGCCTCCCGCTGCAACCTGAACTGCATCATGTGCCGCGACCGGGACGGGTCGGTGATGGTGCCCCAGAAGGCCGGCAGCGCCGCCGGATTCATGGAGTTCGATCTCTTCCGTCAGCTCAAGCCACTGCTGGAGAGCGTGTTTACGGTGAACCTCTTTGGCTGGGGTGAACCGATGATGCACAAGGAATTCATCCGTTTCATCGAGTTCACCCGGGAGTGCAGCGATCACTGCCGGATCAACTTCAACACCAACGGCACCCTGCTGAGCGCGCAGAAGGCAGCCCGGCTGGTGGAACTGGATGTGACCCGGGTCTGTGTCTCCATCGACAGCCCGGATCCGGCGACCTTCGAGAAGATACGCCGCGGGGCGAAATTCGACCGGATCATCACCAACATCGACCGGCTGCGCATGCTCCGCGACGGCCGACTGGCCGCGGGCCAGGGCAGCCGGCTGGTGCTGGCCATGGAGCAGGTGGTGATGCAGCCCAACGTTGGCCAACTGGTGGGGACGGTGAACCTGGCCAGCCGCCTGGGTATCGGCGAGCTCTACCTCGAGCAGCTCTACGGGCCCTTCCCCGACCTGATCGTGGAGGATCTCGCACCGCACCTCGATACCTACCGCGCCGCCCGGGACGTCTCCCTGGATTTGAACGTGGCCCTGATCGGGCCGGTGGTGCAGCGCTTCGAGGAACTCCTGGCCCTGGGCGAAGGGGAGCAGCCCGCAACCGCCGATACCGGCGGGGGCCGGCCGGCGCACCTGCCTGCCGCCCATTGCCCCGAACCGTGGCAGACCATCTTCGTCGACCGTACCGGCAACGTGATCCCCTGTTGTTTTCAGCAGTTCTGCACCGCGCTGGGCCGTATCCCGGAGCTTTCACCAGCGGAAGTCTGGCAGGGCGAGGAATACCAGACCCTGCGCCGGGGCGTGGTGGACGAACCGTACTACCCCGGCTGCGAAAACTGTATCGCGGCCCAGTTGCCGCCGCCGCCGATCCTGTCTCCGGAGTGGATGAACTCGCTGGAACTGGCCCCCCCGGGGCCGGAACCCATCGAGATCCCCCCGGCGCCGGCACCGCCGCCCCGGGGGGCCGCCCGCATCGCCCGCGCCATCTGGCGCCGTCTGCCCGGCACCGGCCGGCGCTGAACGGAGGACTCCGCTTGAGCCGCGTGATCCTGATATCGCCCGAACGGATCCGTCTCCGGATGGCCGGCGTGGGTGTCCGCTACCTGGAGATGGCCCGCTTCCTCGGCCGCCGCCACCAGGTGACGTTGCTGGCGCCCAACGAGGACCTGCCCCGGGAGCAGGGGTTCCGTCTCGACACCTGGCGTGAAGGGGATTTCGGCCGGTTGACCCGGGACGCCGAGGTGGTGGTGATCCACGGGCATGTCTCCAATCACTACTTTGCCGAGGTGCAGGGCATCCCCACGGTGGTGGACCTCTACGATCCCTTCCTGGTGGAGAACATGCACTATGCTGCTGCCATGGGCGATGAGGTTTTTCTCTTCGACCACGCCACCCTGACCCGGCAGCTGCAGCAAGGGGATTTCTTCCTGTGCTTCACCCCCTGGCAACGCCTTTTCTATCTCGGGATGCTGGCCGCCCTGGGGCGTGTAAACCCGGGCAACTTTCCCGGTGACCGGACCCTGGACAGCCTGGTGGCCCTGGTTCCCTTCGGCGTGCCGGAGCGGGAACCGGAGCGCGGGGAACCGATGCTGCGCGGCCGGGTGGCGGGGATCGGCGAAAAGGACCGGCTGCTCTTCTACGGCGGCATCTATGACTGGCACGACCCGCTCACCGCCCTGCGGGCGGTGGAGTTGTTATGGGACAGACAGCCCGCTGGAGGGGAAGGGCCGAAACTGGTCTTCGTGCGCAACCCCAACCTGGAAACCACACCCCAGCAGCGGTACGGAGAGGCCCATGGCTGGTGCGAGGAGCGGGGCTGGCTCGGAAGCCGTGCCTTCTTCATCGACTGGATCGACTACGAGCGGCGGGAGAGCGCCTACCTGGAGTGTGATCTGGGGCTGGCCACTTTCCCCGCCGGGCTGGAGGCCGACCTCTCGTTCCGCACCCGGGTGCTGGACTGGCTCTGGTGCGGACTCCCGGCCGTGGTCACCGACGGCGGCTGGACCGGAGAGTTGCTGCGCGGCGAGGGGGCCGGGGCGGTGGCCGAACCGGGGAACCCGGAAGCGGTGGCCCGGCTGATCGGCGAGCTGCTGGACGATGCCGGCCGGCGCGACGAGCTGGCCCGCGGCGGCCGGCAACTGGTGGAGCGTCGCTTTCGCTGGGACAGGATTCTGGAACCGCTGGACCGCTTCTGTGCCGCCCCGCAGGCCGCGACGGACAAGAATCTGGCCGGCCGGGCTGCCGGGGCCGCAGATCCACGCCGGGGACGGCCCACTGCCGGCGGACGGCTGAGAGACTGGTTTACCGGCCGCGGCCGGTGACGGAGAACCGAACCATGCAAGAAGATCCCGTGATGCCCGGATCGGACAGCGAGCAGGTGCTGGTCACCGTGGTGGTGCTCAACTACAACGGCCGTGACCACCTGGAGTATTGTCTCCCCTCGCTGCTGGATCTGGATTTCCCCCGGGACCGGCTGGAACTGCTGGTGGTGGACAATGGTTCCACCGATGGGTCCGCAGATGTGGTGGCGCGGTTTGCACCACGGGTGGAACTGCTCTCCTCCGGAGGGAACATCGGTTTCAGCGCCGGCAACAACTTCGGTGCCCGGCAGGCCCGGGGCCGCTACGTGGCCTTTCTCAACAACGACACCCGGGTGTCTCCCGGCTGGCTCACCTCGCTCTGCCGGACCATGGACGGCGCTCCCAACGCGGCTGCCGTGGCGGGCAAACTCCTCTCCTGGGATGGATCGCGGCTTGATTTCGGCCGGGGGATCATCACCTTTGACGGGCACGGCTTCCAGGAGGGAGCCGGGCTGCCGCTGGATCGCGACCCCCACCAGCAGGTGGCCGAGACGTTCATCCCCTGCGGCGGGAACATGCTGGTGCGCCGGGAGGTGTTTCTCGAGCTGGGCGGGTTTGATGAGGACTATTTTGCTTATCTCGAGGACGTGGACCTGGCCTGGCGCTTCTGGGCGGCGGGGCACCGGGTGCTCCTCGATCCCGGCGCGGTGGCCTACCACCGCTCGGAAGGGACGTCCGGCCGCATGGACCCCTTTGACCGCGGCTTCCTCTTCGAGCGCAACGCCTTCATCACCGCGGTGAAAAACCTCGACCGGGAGTTTTTCCCCCGGGTGTTTCCGGCGATACTTCTGACCCTGATCAACCGTACCATGCATCTCGGCCCGTGCCTGGCCGACCGGGAGGGCTTGTTGGGCCGTTACCCCTTCACCAGCGAGGGGTATGTCGGGGACAGGGGGACCACCCGGACCACCGGCGGTGATTCCGGACCTCCCCGGGGCGGACGCCTGGGCGCCATGGCGTCGAGGCTCTGGCGCTGGCTGCTGCCCGACCAGGAGGAAAGCCGGCCTTCGTTGACCATGGACCACCCGCACAGCATCAGCCAGTTGCGGGCGGTGCACTACATCCTGGAAAACCTCGATGCCATCATGGAGAAACGCCGTCAGGTTCAGGCCAAACGGCGGGTGGCGGACCGCAAGATCTTCGGCCGGTTTCCGCTGCACCTGGTGCCCACCTACCCCGGGGACGAGGAGCTGTTCCAGACCCGTTTTTTCCAGTGGCTGCTGGCTGTGGAAACGAAGCGGAAATCCCTCGAGGAGATACAGCACAGCGATGAGTGACCGCGCCGCGCCAATGGAACTCTCGGTGGTCATCCCCACCTACAACCGGCTGGAGATCCTCCGCCGTGCCCTCCATCTGCTGGCCGAGGAGGGGCAGGCCTTCGGTGCGCCCCACGAAGTGCTGGTGGTGGACGACGGCTCGTCCGACGGCACCGCCGACTACCTCGCCGGTTCAGCCGTGCCGCGAGCCTCCACGGCAACTCTGCGGGTGATCGGTCAGGAGAATGCCGGCCCGGCCCGGGCGCGGAACCGCGGGGTGCGGGAAGCCGCCGGTGATCTGGTACTCTTTCTCGGGGACGACATCCTGGTGACCCCCGGTTTGTTCGCCCTGCACGCCGAGGCCCACCGCTCGAGGAGCGGCTCCGGCGAAGTGGCCGTTCTCGGCCGCACCCTCTGGGCGCCGAAGATGCGGCCCAGCGCCTTTCTCCGTTTCCTGATGGAGGGGGATCAGTTCGGCTTCAAGCACATCGAAGACAACGAGAACGTGCCCTACAATTTCTTCTATACCTGCAATGTCTCCCTGCGCCGGCAGGCGATGCTCGACGCCGGCCTCTTTGACGAGAGCTTCCCCCACGCGGCCTGGGAGGACGTGGAACTCTGTTACCGGATGACCCGGGACGGGATGCGCCTGGTCTACGAACCGCGTGCCCTGACCTACCACCTGCACCCCACCAGTCTTGCCTCCTTCTGCCGTCGCCGGGAACTGGTGGGGGTGGACGCGGTGCGGCTCTACCGCAAGCACCCGGAAACGGAGAAGATGCTCGCTTTCGACTGGCGGCCCACCGCCGATCCGGCACTGTGGAAACGGCGGGCCTCCCGAGGGTTCGAGAGCGCGTATGCCTGGCTGGAGCAGCGGCGGCTGGACCGCGGGCCGCTCTGGGCCTGGCGATTTTTCTTCCAGCGCCTCTCCTGGTACCATTATTTCAAGGGCGTCCGGCAGGGGTTGGCCGAGGAGGAGGGGTCGTGAAGTTTTCGATCATCGTTTTCAATTACAACGGCGGCACCCGGCTGGAGAACTGCCTGACCGCCCTCCAGTCGGTCCGGGCCCCGGAAGGGTCGGAGCTGGAGCGGCTGCTGGTGGACGTGGATTCGGGCAGCGGTCTGGCCGAACGTCTGAAAAATCGGGACCCCGGGCTGCGGCTGCTCAATATGCCGGTGCGCCTCGGTCTCACCGAGTCGCTGAACCAGGCGGCCCGGGCCTCCACCGGTCAATACCTGGCCATGGTCCACTTTCACCAGGTGCTGCACCCCTCGTGGCTCACCGCCTGTTTCCAGCCGTTGGAGTCGGCCGGTGCCCGGGGGACGCCCGCCTGTGTTTTTGCCGACAGCTCCACCGACCTGACCAGCGGTCGGGTCTGGGAAGCGGGTGACACCAGCGGCCGGACAGAGGTGCTCCACCCGTCACCGGGCGCCATGCTGGTGGAACGCGAGGCGTTCTTCGAGTGCGGGGAATACGACGGCGACTATTACCTCGCTGAAGAAAACGTGGATCTCGGGTTCCGGCTCTGGCAGCAGGACCGAACCGTACTGCGGGTGAGCGGCGATCTGGCCCGCTCTTCCGGGCCCGGAGCCATCGGCCATTACGGCAAGGCCGAGCAGTCCTTCTTCCGCACGCGCAACCGCCTGTTCACCGTGATCAAGAACTACGAACTGGACTCCGTCTACCGCATCCTCCCCACCCTGCTGGTGGAGATGTTCAGCGATGTCTGGAGCCGGACCGGCCTGGACTGGGAACGCTACCGCTTCGAGCAGGCCGCGCACAAGTTGGCCGGGGACCGGGCAAAGCTCACCCCGGAAGCGGCGGCCGGCCTGCTGGCTCTCGACGATCTGCTGGGCCGTTTCGACCGCCTGCGCTCCACCAGGCGAGCCGTCCAGGCGGCACGCCGGCTCTCCGATGCCGAGATCTTCTCCCGGGTGTCCCACCCCTACGATAGCATTGGGCCGTCGGAAGACGTCCCGGCGGATTCCCCGTTCCTCGAGCGCTTCCGCCGACTGATGGAAGCGTTGGCCGAGGAGGACGGTGGAGGTGGAGCGGGGTCATGATTCCTGGCGTCATCCAGTGTCGGACCTGGGCTGCGGCCGCCTGCCTGCTGGCCGTCCTGCTGGCCCAGGGGTGCGGGGACCGGGGCGGCCAGCCGGTGGAGGTGGCGCTCGACCGGCCACTGGTGTTGCTGGTTGAGCATCTGGCCGCGCCGGATGCACTGGCAGGGGAGGATCAACCCCCGGGTCAACTGACCATCAATGGTGAGCGGCGCGAGGTGCTGCATGCCCACCCGCCGTCTGTTCTCCGTTTCCGCATGATCCCCGGGCCCCGGACCCGCCTGCTCTTTGGCGCTGCGGTGAATCCCGCCGCCTGGAAGTCGCTCCGCGGCGACGGCGTTCAATTTTCCGTCGCCATTCTCGGCGTTGACCATTCGGCGGATCCGGCATGGGAACGGCAGGTGAACCCCCGGCAGAACCAGGAGGACCGGCACTGGTTCGACGGCGACCTGGACCTTGGGGCCTGGGCCGGCGAGCCGGTGATCGTGGAACTGCGAACCGGTGCGGGGCCGGAGGGGGATGAGGAGTTCGACTGGGCGGTCTGGAGTGACCCACGCCTGGTTTCCGGGCCACAGACCCGGGAGACCCACCCGGAAAATCTGATCTTGATCACTGCCGACACCCTGCGGGCCGACCACCTCGGCTGTTACGGCGCCGCCCTGCCGCGCACACCGCATCTCGACCGGCTGGCCCGCAGCGGAGTTCAGTTTACCCGTGCCTGGAGCCAGTTCAACACCACCACCGCCTCGCACTGCTCGATCATGACCTCGCTGTACGGGCCTTCCCACGGTGTGGCCGACAACCTGATGACCTTGCACCAGAGCCGGCTGACCCTGGCCGAAGTGCTGGATACCGAGGGGTATTTCTGCGGGGCGGTGACCAGTGTGGCCCACCTCGGCCCCGATCTGTCCGGGTTGGGCCAGGGGTTCCGTTCCTTCAGCGCCGTGGAGGGGGAACGCCTGGCGGATGATGCGGTGGAGACCGCAACGGCCTGGCTGGAGAGGAACAGGTCCAGCCCCTTTTTTCTCTGGCTGCACCTTTTCGACCCGCACATCTTTTACGATCCGGGGAGCGAATACCTCCCCGCACGCTCCGCGGTGAACTGCGGGAACTGGCCGGAGACCATCCGCCGGCAGGAGGAACTGCGGGCGGCGGAACTTGCCGCCGGCGGCGAACGTCGGGCCTACCAGTGGGACGCCCCATTCTTCATGAACGAGGCGATGCGGGAACAGTTGCAGGGGGAACTGCGGCGTGACCTGCCGGGCCGGGCCTATGCCGGGGAAGTGGCCTATCTCGATTATTGCACCGGCCGGCTACTGGCGTCTCTCGGGGCGTTGGGCCTGGACGAGAGCACGGCGGTGATTTTTGTCGCCGACCACGGCGAGAGCCTGGGCGAACACGAGATTTACTTCGACCACCGCGGGTTGTACGATGTGAGCCTGCATGTTCCCCTGCTGATGCGGTTGCCCCGCATCGCCGGGCGGGACCTGCTGGAGACGAACCTGGTGGAGACGGTGGACATCCTCCCCACCTGTTGTCAGACCCTGGGCCTGGCGGCCCCGGAAGGGATCCAGGGGCAGAGCCTGCTCCCCCTGCTGGAAGGCCGAGCGCCCGCCGGCCTGCGCGGGGCGGTGTATGCCCAGCACGCGGACAGCCTGGCCTTCACCGTTTTCGATGGCACCTGGAAGCTGATCGTACAGGAGAGTGACCAGCCGATGATCACCGCCAGCGGTGGTGACGAGCTGTACAATCTGGATGAGGATCCCGGGGAAACACGCAATCTGTTGCGTGAAAACCGCGAGGAGATGGCCCGGCTGGCGCAGATGCTCCAGCGCTGGTTGACCCTGACCTCCCGGGAGGACCTGCCCGGCGGACCGATGGTTCCGGAGGAGGAGATGGAAAAGCGAAAGGAAAAGTTGAAGGCGCTCGGCTACCTCCAGTGAGCGTGGCGGCTTGAAAGATGAAGAACGGATCCACAACCGGAAGGAACGGAAACGGGGCGGGCGCGGCGCCGGACCGCAGCAGGCTGGAACATGTGGCCTGCAACCTCTGCGGGGCGGATCTGCCTGAAATCCTTTTCGAGAAGCAGGGGTACCCCATCGTCCGCTGCACCCGCTGCGGGCTGGTCTACGTCAACCCGCGGCCGGCCAAGGCGGAACTCTTCTCCCGCTACTCGGACGAGTACTTCGAGAAGGAGTACATCCCCTCCATGGAATCGGTGCTCCAGGAACTGCTGGGCTATCACGATCCGATCCTGAGCCGGATCAAGGAGTTCAAGAAGAACGGCCGCCTCTACGACGTGGGGTGCGGACCGGCCTTCTTCCTCCACCGGGCCGTCGAATTCGGCTGGGAGGTGGGCGGCTGCGACATCTCCGGTTTTGCCCAGCGGTACGCCCGCGAGCAGTTCGGCATCGACATCCACTGCGGCGAGGTCGCCGGCCTCGACCTGCCGGCGGAACATTTTGACGCGGTGACCTACCTCGATGTGGTGGAGCACCTGCGGGACCCCAAATCCGACCTGGCCGTGGGCTACCGGCTGGTGCGCGAGGGCGGGGTGATGGTGGTCTCCTCGCCAAATGTGGACGGCCCGTCGTTCCAGGAACTGGGCCCGCGGTGGGATGCCATCGGACCGGAGGAGCACATCTACTACTTCGGGCCGGAGACCATCACCCGGATGATGATGGATGTGGGGTTCACCGACGTGGACGTGGACACCGACCGGGACATCTTCATCCTCTACGGCTGGAAAAAAAAGAGTCAGGCCCGCGGGGTACGGGTGCTGCCCGAACAGGGGCTGCCCGAGGTGTCGGTGATCGTGCTCAACTGGAACGGCAAGGACCACCTGCGGGAGTGCCTCCGTTCGCTGGAGTCCCTTGACTACCCTCCGGAGAAGCTGGAGATCCTGGTGCTGGACAACGGGTCCACCGACGGCTCGGTGGACTACATCAGCCAGACCCACCCCGGGGTGCGCCTGCTGCAGAACGAGAAGAACCTCGGTTTTGCCGGGCCGAACAACCGTGCCGCGGCCGAAGCCCGGGGCCGGTGCCTCGCCTTCCTGAACAACGACATGCGGGTCCGCGAGGACTGGCTCCGGCGATTGGTGGAGCAACTGGACCCGGAGGGGAAGGTTTCCTGCGTGGCTTCCCGGGTCCTCTCCTGGGACGGTACCAGCATCGACTTCGTCGATGCCGGGATCAATTTCGAGGGCAAGGGTTTTCAGGAGCATTTTCAGAGCAAGGAACTCTACCGCCACCAGGAGGTCAAGGAGGTGGTCTTCCCCAACGGGGGCGCCTTCCTGGTCACCAGGGAAGCCTTCGAGGAGGCCGGCGGGTTCGACGAAGATTACTTTGCCTACTACGAGGACGTGGACCTGGGCTGGCGTCTGCGGCTGCAGGGTCAGCAGGTGGTGGTGGCCCCCGACGCGGTGGCCTACCACCGCCACGGCGCCTCTTCGGCGTCGCTGCCCGCCGAAGTCAAACAGTTCCATCTCGAGCGCAACGCCCTCTACTCGGTGCTCAAGAACTACGGCGCCGGTTCGCTGCGGCGGCTGCTGGCCCCGGTGCTGATACTGCAGGCCAAGCGGGCGATGAACATGTCTGGGCTCACCTTTCACCAGTTGCTGAAGCGGGAGGACACCTGGTTCAACAGTCCGGACTTCCTCCGGGTGGCCAAGAAGGCCCGGCTGGTGTCCTATCCTCTGGCGGCCATGGGCGAGGTGTTCCAGCGCCTGGACCGGGTGCTGGAGCGCCGGGACGAGGTCCAGTCCGGTCGGCGGGTGCCCGACGGCCAGGTGCTGTCCACCTTCGGTTCGGAGCTGCGGCCGGCCAGCCCGGTGCCGATGCAGGAGGAGTACAACCGCACCCAGTCCCGGCTGCTGCAGTTCATGGATGCCCACACCTGCTTCCTGCCCGCGGGCAAGAGGAGCCGGATTCTCATCGTGACCCACGAGACGCTGGGCACCGACCTGGCCGGTCCGGCGATCCGTGCGGTGGAGATGGGCCGGGCGCTCTCCGGTGAGTTCGACGTTGTGGTGGCCACTCCGCGGCGTATCTTCAACACCGGCGAGCTGCCCTTCCGGGTGGCCACCTACCAGATCGGCGACGAGCAGTCACTGCGCACGCTCTGTGAACTGGTGGACGTGATCCTGATCCAGGGGTTCACCCTGCAGCGGTTTCCCTTCCTGCACTCCATCGACAAACCGCTGGTGGTGGATCTCTTCTGCCCCTTCAGCCTGGAAAATCTTGAGTACCGGGAAACCACCTCCAGCGACGAGGACATGAAGTACGGCCAGTATTCCAACGACCTGGCCGTGGTCAACGAGCAATTGGGCGCGGCCGATTTTTTTATCTGTGCCACCGAGAAGCAGCGGGACTTCTGGCTGGGTATGCTCCACGCCCTCAACCGCATCACCCCGGCCAACTACCGCAACGACAAGAGCCTCTACAACCTGGTGTCGGTGGTCCCCTTCGGCCTGCCCGGCCACCCGCCGGTGAAGAACAGGCCGGTGGTCAAGGGTGTGGTTCCCTGCATCGGAGCGGAGGACAAGCTGCTGCTCTGGGGCGGCAGCCTGCTCAACTGGCAGGATCCGCTAACCCTGATCAAGGCCATGGGGAAAATATCCAGCCGGCGGGAGGATCTCAAACTCTTCTTCATGGGGGTGCGGCACCCCAATCCCGAAGTGCCGCCGATGACCATTGTCAGAGAGTCGCAGAAACTGGCCGACCGGCTGGGACTCACCGGCCGCACGGTCTTTTTCAACGACTGGGTGCCCTACGAGGAGCGGGCGGACTACCTGCTGGAGTCGGACATCGGCGTCTGTACCCACCGTGGTCACCTGGAGACCCGGTTCTCCTTCCGCACCCGGTTGCTGGACTGTGTCTGGTCCGGGATGCCCATGGTGGTCACCGAGGGCGACACCTTTGCCGACCTGGTCAGTTCCCGCGGCCTGGGGCTCACCGTGCCCCAGGGCGACTCCCAGGCCCTGGCCGACGCTCTGCTGACCGCGGTGGATGACCAGTCGGCGCGGCACCGCTGGAAAGAAAACCTGGCCGCTTTCGCCCCGGAGCTTTCCTGGGACAAGGTGGTGGAGCCGCTGGCCCAGTTCTGTCGACGTCCGGTGTTTGCCGGGGACAAGTCGGAGACGCCGGCCGAGGTCCAGACCACCCTGCGCCGGAGCATCGGCAGCGGTATGGAGTTGAACCTGCGCATCGCTCCGGAGCGGATGGAACGGCTGAAGAAGGGTGCGCTGGGTTCGCTGGTCCGGCGGGGTCTGACCATCGGCGGCAAACTGGCCAGCCGTAAACGTTCTCCGGTGGCCGGCGAGATCAGGGGCCGGCGCAAAGTGGCCCAGGAATTTATCGCTGATCGGGACAACCTCAAGGGGATCAATGTCAACATGGCCACCTTTGCCCGCATCAACAACCACGATGTGATCTTCAAGCTTTTCGCCGGGCAGGACGGTGAGGAAATCACCACCATCATCATCAACGCTTCACGCATTCTCGACAACCGGTTCCACCCCTTCCACTTCGACCCGATCCTCGACTCGCGGGGGCACCTCTTCCGCTTCACCCTCGAGTCGCCGGAGTCGACGCCCGGTGACGCGGTCACCGCCTGGATCGACTACACGGCGGCGTCGGGCAAGGGGGAGGCGCTGCGGATCAACGGCCGCCGGCGTCCCGGCCGGCTCAGCTTCAAGGCCTATTACTCCTGAGGAAGGAGGACCACGGGTGAACCCTTCCCTGATCCATCGCCTGATCTGTCCTTACTGCTGCGAGGAAGATCTGGGTCTCCACGTGCTGGAGTATGAACCGCCGGCCAGGGCGGCGGCGGACCTGCCGGGCGAGGTGTCGGCCGGGTTGATCACCTGCCCCGGCTGTGGCCGTTTCTTTCGTATCGAGGCCGGGGTCCCCTCGATGATCTTCAACGGCGACGGCGGCTGGCTCGACCCCTGTCTCGCCCGTTGGGGCGACGAACTGGAAGGGCGGCTGGATCGCTCCCTGCCCCGGGACGACTCCCTGGACGAAGTCCTGGCCGATGGCGATTTCTGGGCCCGGTTCTACCGCCAGGCCATGGAGCGCGGCAACCTCCACTTTCTCGACGTCCGCCAGCCACTGGCCCCGCTCTACCTCCACGGGGTGCTGGAGACCCTCCATTTTTCCGGACCGGGGGGCCGTTTCAACTTTGAGCACCAGCCGTTTCTCAAGCTGGTGATCCGCAGCCTGACAAGGGGGGCCGGGGCGCTGGAGCGGGGAAACAGCATACTGGAGATGGGGTGCGGGTCGGGATGGCTCTGTCTCGAGCTGGCCCGCCGGGGGTTGCGCCCGGTGGGTCTGGACACCGGCTTCCAGTCGCTGGTGCTGGCCCGGCTCTACGCCAGGCAACAGGGGCTGGATATCGACTACGTCCACGCCGACGGCGGGCGGTTGCCTTTTGCCCACCGGAGTTTTCACGGCCTGGTGGGTTTCCAGGCCCTGCACCACATCCCCCGGCTGCTGGAAACGGCCCGCCACCTGCGCGGGATCCTCCAGCCCGGTGCGCGGGTGGTGATCTTCGAGCACCGCGCCGAACGCCCGCCGCGGCTGCAGCGCTTTGCCGAAAAGCTCCACCGGAAGCTCCTCCTGCGGGTGGGCGGCCGTTACCTGATCCATTCCATCTTTCCCTCCCGGGATTCGACGAACGAGGACTGCTCACTGCACCTGGTGGACGAGATGCTGGACAGTTTCCAGCCGCTGCAGCGGAAACGCTACTACCTTTTCCTCCAGGATGTGCCGGGTTTCGCCTACTTGCTGGCCGGGCGCCGCCGGTTGGTGTTCACTCTCACCGCGACGGTGGTCAACGGTGTTGACCGGCTCTTTTCCCTGGTCCGGCCCTCCACCTGCGAACATATCCTCCAGGTGGGCCGGAACCCCGGGGAGGCGGGATGAGATACCTGCTGCTCGCCACCCTGCTGTTCCTCCTGCCCGCCGGCTGTTCGTCGCCGGGCCCACCGGAGGAGGGGGGCCCCCAGGCCGGCGCCACCCTGGGGACCGGTGTGGTGGATCTGATCCGCCTGGCCCCCGTCGCCGCGGGAACGGCCGGTGAGGCACAGGCGGTTTTCGATGAGGCCCGGCTACGGGCGGAGCAGGTGGTTCGCGAATACCATTTTGACGGGGGATGGCCAACCCAGGGGTGGGCGGCCATGAAGGAGTGCGGCCGTTTCCTGGCCCGGGACGGGATCCTGCGGATCAAGGCCACCGGCAGCGACTTCCAGATGGCGGTGCAGCCCGATTTCGACTGTTCCCGGGCCCAGCGGGTGCTGGTTCGGGCCCGGGTCGACCATGGCGACCGCGGCCACCTGTTCTGGACCACGGAGGACGAACCGGCATACTCCGGCGAACGGTCGATCCAGTTCTGGCTCCATCCCGGCGAGGAGTTCCACACCTACTCCATCGAGGTGGGGGAGCACGAGAAGTGGGGCGGGGGCATCACCAATCTGCGTCTCGATCCCATCGACAAACCGGGCACGGTGGAGATCGATTCGGTGATCTTCATGGGTGGGCTGAACCGGCTGGAGACCGACCTGCTGGCGGCCCGTTGCGGCCTGCCGGAGGCGGCGCTGGAGCTGCGGGACGACCGCCGCCGGGTGCTGGCGGTGGCCCCCGGGAATCCGGTCCTTTTCGACCTGGAGATTCCCCGGGCCGGGGGCGGATCGGCCCCCGAGCTCTGTTTCGCCATCGGCCTGACCGCGGTGGGGCCCGACGGCCGGCGGGCGGTGCCCGGCATACCCCACAGGTTCATGATCAACACCGGTGATGGCGAAACCATCTTCAACCGGGTGCTCAACCCGGCCAACAACCGTCCCCATGGCGGGTGGCGTGAGGAGCGCGTCTCCCTTGACCGTTTCGCCGGCGGCCCGCTGGAGCTGACCTTTTCCGTGGAACCCCTGGGCGACCCCGAAGGCCAGGACTGCCTGGCGGTTTTCGCCAACCCCCTGCTCCAGCCCAACCGGCGGCCGACCCGGCCCAACGTGCTGGTGGTCCTGGTGGACGCCCTGCGGGCTGACCGGCTGGGATGCTACGGACATCACCGGCGGGCCACCCCGCACGTAGACCGGTTCCGCCGTGAGAGCGTGCTCTTCCGTCACGCCCTGGCCAGCTCCTCGTGGACCGCGCCGGCGGTGGCCTCGCTGTTCACCGGCCTGCACCCCTACAAGCACGGTGTCCGCTACGTCGATACCCTTGACCTGGACCGCCGTTTCGAGACCGTGGCCGAGCGGTTCCTCGAAGCCGGCTGGTTCACCGGGGCCGTGTCGGACAACCTGCTGATCACCCCGGGCAACGGGTTCGACCAGGGATTCCGAACCTTTGTTTCCAAGCCGCCCTCCATGGAATCGCGCAAGGCCCGGGCGGTGACCGACATCGCCCTCCGCTGGTTCGAACACCATGGCGACCGGCCCTTCTTTCTCTACCTGCACTACATGGACCCCCATGCCAACTACCAGCCGCGGCAGCCGTTTCATCCCGGCCCCGCATCTCCCGGCGCCACCATCCGTCCCTTTGTGGAGCGGGGCCAGGCCGGCGGTGTGGCCAACCGGATGGAGCAGGACCGCCAGTTCCGGCTCACTCCGGCGGAGGACCAGCGGCTGCTCGATCTCTACGAGGGTGAAATCCTGGCCACCGACTTCGAGGTGGGACGGCTGCTGGCCGGCCTGGAGCAGTCGGGCCTGGCCGGTGAGACCGTGGTGGTCTTTGTGGCCGACCACGGGGAGGAGTTCGCCGACCACGGTGCCTATGCCCATGCCACCTCGCTGTTCGACGAGCTGGTGCGGGTGCCGCTGCTGGTCCGGCTCCCCGGCCGGGGGCGGATTCCATCCCGGGTGGAGGCGGTGGTCTGCGGCGCCGACCTGGGGCCCACCCTGTTCCGCCTCGCCGGGGTGCCCGATTTTACCGGCGAGGTTGACGCCCGGGTCTTCAGCGATCTGTTTGAGGACGGCCACCCGGGGGGTGACCAGCGGGAGGCGTACTTCGAGCTGAATCCGTACTCGCGGAACCCGCTGGCGTCCGGGACCATCGAGGCCACCCGGGGGTTGCGCTACGGCGATCTCAAGCTGCTCTACGAGGTGCGGACCGGCCGCTACCGTCTCTACGACCTGGCGGCTGACCCAGGAGAACGGACCACCATATACGATGACGGGGACCGCCGCTCCATGGAGATGGCGGCCCGCCTCTCCAGCTACCTCGAAGAGGCCGCGGCGGCCGCTGATGCGGGTGACGCCGACGGGGGGCTGCTGGAGGACCGTCAGTTGCGTCAGCTGGATGCTTTGGGATATCTCGACCGGTAGGAAGGGAAGGGCCGATGATTCCTCTGTATGGAGCCAGGTGGATGAGACATGGAGGGCCGGCCATGGTCGTTCTGGCCCTCTTCCTCCTCCCGGCCCTCTCCTGCACCCCGGCCGGACCGCCGCCCGCCGCCGAGGTGATCGACCTCCTGGAACGGCGTCCGGCGGAAACCCCGGCCCCCGACGGCCTGGTACCGGCGGAATCGCAGTCCTGGGATTTCAACCGCGGGCTTCCGGAGGGGTGGAGCGCCGGACCGCCGGGCGTGTCGGTGCACCTGGAGGACGACGGGGTTCGCCTGGAGCACCCGGACCAGCTCCCCTGGCTGGAACTGCGTTGCGGTGAAGGGATCGACCCCCTGCGCTACGGGCGGATCAATGCCCTGGTGCGGCCCCTGGGCGCCACGGATGCGGCGCTCTATTACTCCTTCAGCGACCCGGCCCGCTACCAGCGAAACCTCGTCTCCCGGGTGAAGTACAAGCTGGACGAGACACGTCTGGCGTACGGTCTCGGTTTCCCGGGGATCGACGGGTTTGAGTCCGACATTCGCGTGCTTCGTCTCTATCCCGCACTCACCGGCGGCAGTGCCGTGGTCTGTCGGGTCGCCCTCTGGCCACGCCAACCGGAGTATCTCGCCGGCCACGTGCTGAGCCGGGAGTGGGTGCCCCTGGACCAGCAGTACCGCCGCTGCTGGCGGCTGGTGGGCCCGGGGCAGCGCCAGGTGAGCCTCGACCTGCCCGGGGAACCGGCCGTGCTGCGTTTTGCCGCCGCCTCACTGATCGGGGAGAGGCCGGTGAGCATCAATGCCGAGCTGGAAACCGGCAGCGGGGTGGTTCACCGGCTGGCCGCGGAAGGGGCGCTGGAATCAGGGGGCGGCTGGCAGGAGTTTGGGGCCGACCTGGCGGAGTGGGCCGGGGAGCGGGTCACCCTGCGCATTCGCGTGGAGGGCGGCGACCCGGGGACGGTGACCCTGATCGGTTCTCCGGCACTGCTCCCGCGTGTTCCGGACGAGGAGTGGCGACAGCCCAATGTCCTGCTGATCATGGTGGACACCCTGCGCGCCGACAGGCTCTCCGCCTACGGCAGCGCCCGGCGAATCTCCCCGCACCTCGACCGGCTGGCCCGGAAGGGGGTGCTCTTCAGCAGTGCCTTTGCCCCATCATCCTGGACCCTGCCTTCGGTGGCCGCCCTGCTCACCGGCCAATATCCCGGGGAACTGGAGATCGGCACCGGCAAGCAGCTCCTGCTGCCCGCCGGGGCGCCCACTCTGGCCGAGGGTTTTGCCCGGGCCGGGTATGACACGGCCGGATTCAGCGCCAACTGCATCCTCGACCCGTTCCAGGGCTATTCCCGGGGCTTCGACGCTTTCTATCTCGCAACATACAAGGACTATTCCATGACTGCCGGCCAGTTGAACCGGCGGGCCCTGGACTGGTTGTCCCGGCGGGGAGAGCGGCCGTTTTTCTGCTACCTGCAGTACATGGATCCGCACAGCCCCTACGCCCCGCCCGGCACCGACCGCCATCCGGATTCCAACGCCGCCACCTTCATCCCCCGCCAGGTGGGCGGATACCGTGCGGGGGATATCTATCCCCTGGTGATGGGCAATGAAACATTCGATCCGGCCGACAACCCGGAAGATGTGGCCGCTTTCTACGACGACGAGGTGGCATACGTGGACCACCAGATCGGCCGGCTGCTGGCCGACCTGACCCGCCGGGGGCTGCTGGAAGATACGGTGGTGGCCGTGGTGGCGGACCACGGCGAGGAACTTCATGACCGCGGGTTCTGGTCCCACGGCTTCACCCTCTACCAGGAGCAGCTCCACGTGCCGTTGATCCTCAGCCTCCCCCCGGGGATGCCGAGCCCGCCGGCACCGGCGGGGGGGCTGCATATCCGCACACCGGTGTCGCTGGTGGACCTTTTCCCCACCCTTTTCGACCTGGCCGGTCTGGAACCCGGGGGTGAACCCGCCGGCCGAAACATTTTTGCTGCACCGGAGGAGCGGGGCCTGATCAGCGAGACCTGGACCGGTGGAGTTCCGCCCCGATTCTGTCTCCGCCAGGGGCCGTACAAATACGTGGTATTCAACCGTCAGGCGGCCGGGGCGGCGGAACCGGAGAAGAACCCCGGCCGGTGGATCTGGCAAAACGGCCCGGCGGCGGAGGAGCTCTACAACCTGGAAGAGGACCCGGGGGAGCGGCACAACCTGGCCGCACAGCTGCCCGAGGTTGCCCAACGGATGCGGCGGGAACTGGAACTGCGGTTCGGCATGACGGCGGTAAACGCCGGTGGTGGGAAAGCAGAGAAAATGGACCTGGACACCGAGGAGCGGCTCCGTGCACTTGGTTACATCGAATA